>DASQJB010000276.1:0-34379 GCA_035631295.1 Bryobacteraceae bacterium
GATTTTATTAAAGCTTATTCAAAAACTTGAAGGGAGTTGCATCGTTCTAAGCGCTGACGTGCGTCAACTATTTCTCACCTCGTATGGCCCGAAAACTCGATCCCCTTGTGTCCGGAAAATCGATCTGCGTATATCGCGCTATCGCATACGCCGCGTTTATGATCGGTGCCCTACAGGAAACGAACCGCAAACACTTTCCCCACCCCGGTTTCGTCATCCTCGACTCCCCACTCGTGACGTACCGAGAGCCCGACGAGCACATCGGGGAAGGCGTTAAGTATGCGTTCTACAGGCACCTCGCCAGTATCCTCGGCAACGTTCTCGTTTGCTGCTCTAGCCGAGTCAGCAGCGTTGTCATCGATTTGTGATGAACAACGCAAGGGCATTGTGTATGTGGCGCAGCTTGGAACGGCTGCCGTTATGACCGACCGCAGAGGCGAGCCGGGCGGTGTCCCACGCCTTCACGGGTTGTCACAGCCAACTGCCAAGCGCGGCCTCCGGCCGCAAATGGAGGACCAGGGCGCAGCATATCAGACCGAAGCCGATCCCTGGCGCAGCGAACGCAACCAGCATAGCCGCTCGCAAGAACAATGATTGATCGGCGCCGCGCCATGCGCCGCATACGCGCGGACACGTCCGTCGAGTCCGTGCGCGTTAACACTTCGCGCTCGAAGAAGATGTAGAAGATATCAATGCAGACGAAGAGCCCTGCGTAAAACACCACAGGGGAAGATGCGGGCCGGGTCCGCGCAATCCATGAGCTCGCAAAGGGCAGCAGCGACACCATGAAGAGATGGACGAAGTTGATCCATATCAATCGCAGCGTCGGAACACCGAACCGCTACCACCGGCATGGCTTAGTACCACTTCCAAGCCACCGTTTGAACGACTCGCTGTGGCCTGAACAGCACCAACTTCCGCATAGCTCGTCATTCGCCGGAAGTCATACCTTTTTGAATTGCTATCGGCCACGAATGAGATTTCACGCGCACCCACGAGTTTCATGACTAGGCGTTTGATTCGAGCGCATTAGGAGATCGTGGCTGACTCGCCGAAGCGGAAAAGAAAGCGCTCGAAGCCGCGGCCGACATCCGTAACTTGAAGGAAGCATTGAGCCAGCCCTGGCAACCCGAGCAAGATGGCTTTGAATTTTCGAATGCCCAACTTACCCTCTGGATGCGCCGCCGCGACCTCGCCAAACAAGCCGAAGAGTTCAAATATCACGGCCGCCTGACCTCCGGCGAGCCTGCTCTCGCGCGCCGTGAGATGCTTGGAAAACATGAGCTCCACCTACGACGCCATCATCATCGGAACAGGGCAGGCCGCGCCAGCCCTTGCGGGCCGCCTGACGGCCGCGGGTAAGAAAGTTGCGGTTATCGAGCGGGGAAAATTCGGTGGAACGTGCGTCAATACCGGGTGCATCCCCACCAAGACGATGGTGGCCAGCGCCTATGCTGCCCATATGACTCATCGCGCCGCAGATTTCGGAATCCAAATCGCGGGTGAGGTAATCGTAAATATGAAACAGGTTAAGGCGCGGAAAGATCAAATCTCCGGTCAATCCCGAACGGGGGTGGAGAAGTATCTCAAAACGATGCAGAATTGCACCGTCTATGAGGGGCATGCTCGATTTCAGTCGCCGCACGAAGTGTATGTGAACGGTGAAACATTGGCGGCTGAAAGCATCTTTATCAATGTGGGCGGCCGCGCATCCATCCCGAGTATTCCCGGCTTGGAGCAAATCCAATACCTGACCAACAGCTCCATGATGGAGGTCGATTTCATCCCGCTTCATTTAGTGATCCTGGGCGGCAGCTACATCGGGTTGGAATTCGGCCAGATGTTCCGCCGTTTTGGCAGCGAGGTCACCATAGTGGAAATGGGCCCGCGGCTGCTTGCGCGCGAGGATGAAGACGTATCGGCAACAATCCGGGAAATTGTGGAGCGGGAAGGAGTCGACGTGCGGCTCAGCACGCACTGCGTCGAGCTCGCAAAGGATGGAGATGATATCATCGTGACCCTGGAAACGGACGGCCGGAAAACGAAACTCCGCGGCTCCCATCTGTTGCTGGCGGCGGGGCGCAGGCCGAACACGGACGATCTGGATTTGGAGAAAGCCGGAGTGGCGACAGACGCGCACGGTTATATTCCGGTGGACGATCAGCTTGGCGCCAACGTAGCCGGGATATGGGCGCTGGGAGATTGTAACGGGAAGGGAGGTTTCACGCACACTTCGTACAACGATTTCGAGATTGTCGCGGCCAATCTTCTCGATGGCGACTCCAGGCGAGTGAGCGATCGAATCCTGGCTTATAACCTCTACATCGATCCGCCTCTTGGGCGCGCGGGAATGACGGAAAGGGATGCACTCGCGCACTCCAAACAAACCGGCAAACAAGTGTTGATCGGGAAACGGCCGATGGCGAAAGTTGGCCGCGCGGTGGAGAAGGGCGAGACCCTGGGATTTATGAAAATCATGGTGGAAGCCGAAGGCGGCAAGATCCTGGGATCGGCCATTCTGGGAACGGGGGGGGATGAGGTGATTCATTCAGTTTTGGACGTGATGTACGCCAAGGCTCCGTATACGGTAATTCAGCGCGCGATGCACATTCATCCCACCGTATCGGAGCTGATCCCAACCATGCTCGGCGAGCTTAAACCGTTGGCGCCGGCATAAATAACGAAGCACAACATGTCTCACACAACGCTATCAGCGCGTTTGGCGGCTGCACGCGCGGAATCGGATCGGCTGTTCCAGCTAGTGAAACCGGACGCCATCTATGACCGCCCGATCCCCGAACGCCACCGCATTATTTTTTACTTCGGCCATTTGGAGGCGTTCGATTGGAATCTTCTGCATTCCAAGCTTGCCGGACTGAAGGCGTTTGACGCCGGCCTCGATCGCCTCTTCGCCTTCGGCATCGATCCAGTCGACGGCGGGTTGCCATCGGATCAGCCCGGCGACTGGCCCACCCAGTCGCAAGTCGAAAGTTATGTCCGGCGCGTGCGGACGGAATTGGATACAGGCTTGGCCGCTGGGGCGGATGATCTCTTGATGAATGTGGCCATTGAGCATCGGCTAATGCACGTGGAAACGCTCGCCTACATGCTGCATCAGTCGCCGATGGAGGCAAAGCTGCGCCAGTCCCAGACGGCGCCTCCGGAATCGGGTGCGCACCAAGGCGGCATGGCCGAAATCCCGGCCGGCCGAGTTACGCTTGGGATTCCCCGTTGCCGGGAGAGCTTCGGATGGGACAACGAATTCCAGGCTCATCCTCTGGGCGTGGCCGCCTTCGCTATCGACCGGTATAAAGTGACCAACGGCGAGTTTCTCGAGTTTCTCCGCGCCGGCGGGTACGGCGATCGCGGGCTGTGGACAGACGCGAACTGGACCTGGAAGCAGCGGCAGGGAATCGAGCATCCTGTCTTCTGGCGAAAGCAGGCGGCCGAATGGGCTTACCGCGGCATGTTCGAAGAGATCCCTCTGCCCCTCCATTGGCCCGTTTATGTAAGCCATGCGGAAGCGAGCGCCTACGCGGCATGGGCCGGCAAAAGACTGCCGACCGAAGAGGAATGGCATCGCGCGGCGTACGGAACGCTTTCCGGCGAGGAGCGCCCTTTTCCCTGGGGAACCGAGCCTCCGCAATCCGAACACGGATACTTCGGACTTGGGCGATGGGATCCCTCTCCGGTGAATGCATTTCCTCGAGGACGCAGCGCGTTCGGAGTGGAGGGAATGTTGGCGAACGGATGGGAATGGACGGCGAGTGTGTTTGAGCCATTCCCGGGTTTCGAGCCGTTTCCGTTTTACCTCGGATATTCGGCGAATTTCTTTGACGGCTTGCATTATGTGATGAAAGGCGGTTCGCCGCGCACCGAGCGGAGCATGCTGCGGCGCTCTTTCAGGAATTGGTTCCAGGCGCATTATCAATACGCGTACGCGGGCTTCCGCTGCGCGAAATGAAATAGCGTGGAGCAGGCTTTAGCCTGCAACGGGGACTTCAGTCCCCGAGTGGGGAGGGAATGGACATGCTCACCAATGCAATCGCCGCAGGCGCTGTAAGTGAATTCGCCGCCGATGTGCGCGCCGGTCTCACCAAGGAAGGGCAGAAGGAGCTGCCTTCCAAATATCTCTATGACGCGGTTGGCTCCAAACTCTTCGAGGTGATCAGCGAGCTGCCGGAATATGGTCTGACGCGCGCCGACGAGCGCCTTCTCCGGGCGCACGCGCAGGAAATCGTGCAGCAAATCGCCGGGGACGTCGTCCTGTGTGAATTGGGCAGCGGAAACGGCTCGAAAACGCGTTGGATTCTGGAGGCTTTATCGCGCCGCCGCCACACCTATTACTATCCGATCGAGATCTCTCCCTCGGCGCTGCGTACCTGCGAGCGCGAGCTGGCCGATATCGATTCGGTCGGCATTGTCGGATTGGAGCGCGAATACCTCGACGGGCTGCTGGAAGTGGCTGCCCGGCGCAGGCTGGGCCAGCGCATTTTAGTGCTGTTTCTGGGAAGCACGATCGGAAACTTCAGCCACCCGGCCGATGCCAATTTCCTGCGGGAAATCCGGCTGATCCTTCAGCCCGGCGATTCCCTGCTCCTCGGAAGCGATTTGGAAAAGCCCATACGCCAGCTCCTGGATGCCTATGATGATCCCTTGGGCGTCACGGCGGCGTTCAATTTGAATCTGCTGGCTCGCATCAATCGCGAGCTCGACGGGGATTTTCCCCTGGCCCAATTCGAGCACCGGGTGCGGTTCAATTCCGAAACTCGAAGCGTCGAAATGCATCTACGTTCTAGGCAACCGCAGACCGTCGAGATCCGGAAGGTGCGGCTCTCGGTCCGTTTCAAGGAAGGAGAAACGATCTGGACGGAGAACAGCCACAAGTACTCCCCGCCGGAGGTCGTGCGCATGGCGGAAGGCGCCGGTTTCCGCTGCGTAGCTCAATGGATCGACTGGGAATGGCAATTCGCGGAAAGTCTGCTAATGGCAATATAAATATGTATGTCTCTTCGACCGGTTAAACGACTCAGCCGACCCAAGCCGACGCTCGAAGGCGCCGGCGTGCATCTGCGCCGCGCGTTCGGCTTCGGCAACACCAGCGATTTCGATCCGTTCCTTCTGCTTGACGACTTCCGCAACGATATCCCCGAAGATTATCTCGCCGGTTTTCCGTGGCACCCCCACCGCGGCATTGAAACCATCACCTACGTGCTCGCAGGCGTGGTGGAACACGGCGACAGCATCGGCAACTCCGGAGTGATCTCCGCCGGCGACGTGCAGTGGATGACCGCGGGAAGCGGCATCATTCATCAAGAGATGCCCAAGGGAGACGCGGCAGGCCGCATGCATGGATTTCAGTTGTGGGCCAACCTTCCGTCTGCGCTCAAGATGACGGCGCCCCGTTACCAGGAAGTCAAAGCGGGCGATATTCCCGTCGTCTCTGACGACGATGGGACCCACGTGCGGATCGTTTGCGGAAATTTTTGGGGAACTAAGGGGCCAGTGGAAGGAGTCGCCGCCGACCCGATCTACCTGGACGTGTCCGTGCCGCCGGGCCAAACGAAGACGCTGCCAGTCGAGACCTCCCGCCACGCCTTCGCCTACGTCTTCGCCGGAAGCGGGAAGTTTTGCAATGCCTCCAGCCCGCTGGCGGTGCCGACCGAAGCGGTGGGATGGTCAGACACGGTCCCTCCCGTGGAAGCCGACAACCGCTCGCTGATCCTCTTCGACAATGGCGATGACATGACCGTGCATGCGGGCGAGGATGGCATCCGCTTCCTGCTCGTCTCCGGCAAGCCGCTCGAAGAACCCGTGGCGTGGTATGGCCCAATCGTGATGAACACGCAAGAGCAGCTTCGACAGGCGTTCACAGAGCTGGAGCGAGGAACGTTCTTGAAAACTCAAGCTCGCTAGTCCCGCCTTCTCAATGGGGTTTGGGATTTGTCGGCGCCGCGGTTATGCCGCAGTCTGAACTAGGACCGAAAAGCCGAATTGCGAATACCAAGACGGTATTCTCTACCCAAAGCCTTTGCCTACATCCGCTCACTCCTACATTCAGACCACGTCCGCGCGGCTGTTAACCGCGCAAGGCGCGCTGGCGCTAACTTCGGAGGAGAACGGTAGCGCCCGGAGCAATTTCTTGAAGGCGGATTCCTTGGCCTCACGCTCCGGCTCGGCGGCGCGATTCTCCGTTTCCACCAGCGACGCCACGGTGACTTCGTGGCCCAGGCATCGGAAGGCGGAAATCATCTCGAGGATATGGACTTTCTGCGCATCGGTCGCCCTGGTTCTGTGATGGGAAAGAATCTTCACGAAACCATCGCTCCAGCCGGCGTGCGTTCCACAGCTTCTACCAAGGGCCGCAGATTCGTCTCCCAGGAAAACCAGGTCCTCGCGCGATCCCGGATCGCCAGATCGCAATATGCCGGCCCACTCACGGAGTCCGTGAGGTTTCGGGCGTAATCCTCCGCCGATTCACACACGGCTACGCCTTCGGGCAACGTTTCGCCAAAGGTGCTGGCCACTACGGGCGAGGCCAACACGCGCTTGCCCATCGCCAGCGCTTCCAGAACCTTGTTTTGGACGCCGCGCGCGATTCTCAGCGGAGCAACCATGGCCCGCGCGCAAGCCAGATAGGGGCGGACGTCCGCCACCGCGCCGGTCACCGTTATTCCCGGCTCTTTCCCGAGCCGCTGGATGGCCCGGGCCGAACTCCGGCCCACAATCAGGAACTCGATGTCGGGCCAGCGCGCTCGCAGACTCGGGAAAACCGAATCCGCGAACCAGCAGCAAGCGTCCACATTCGGGAAGTAGTCCATCTGCCCCACGAACACGACATATCGCTGGTTTTTCAATTCCGGCGCGGCGGAGCAAGCGGCAGGATTGAAGAAATCGAAATCGACTCCGTTGATGGCGCTCTCTAAGCGGGCCGATGGGGCGATTCGCTTCAGCAAATCGCGCTCGCGCGGCGTGGTGACGAAAACGCATTCGGCGCGCCGGGCGTATTCGGCCTCGAGCGCCCGTAGACGGTTTACTTCGATCGAATAGATGGCTCCGGGCCAGCGCCTTTCCGCGTACTCGAGCCATTTCTCGGAGTCGACATCGACCATGTCGATCCACAACGGGACGCCGATGGGCGCGAACTGAACCACGGCGGAAGAATACGCAACAGTGGCTCCCAGGCGCGGCCGCAGCGATTCGATATGACGCCGCATGCCGGGACTGCGATAGAACGCGGTGCTGATAGAGCCGCCCACGACGAATTGCAGCGCCGCGCCGGCTAGCGCGGCATATCGCGATACCGGCTCTGCGAAAACCGAAGCGCAGCGATCCTTAAGTTCTTGCGCCCGCGCGACCTCGTCTGCATTCTTCGCGAAACACCCGAGATGGACGCGGTGATTCGCCGCCAATGCGTTCAGATCGTGCCAGGCGCGAATCTTATCGCCTTTGTCCGGAGGGTTGGGAACGCAATGGGAGAGAAACAGGATGTCCATTGTTTTAGCCGGCGGTTTGGCCGGGTTTTGGTAGGCGGAGCCGGAGTTGAACGCTGCAACCTCCTCTGCGTTTAATAGAGGCGCTCTACCATTGAGCTATCCGCCTGTTTGAACTTCAAGGGACATGCCGAATCAGCCACGGCCCCAGTGTTCTGGTCAAGCCTAAAGGAAGCCTCTGCCAGCACAAGATCGGCAGCCGGAACGCGGGGTTCGCCGGAGAATAATTTGGCAAAAATTTGCCTTTCACCAAGTGCACTTCATAGGGCAATTCACGTTCCACCATGCCCCAATGTGATTTGAAGTCGTACGATCCCTTGACTCGCTTGCTGCGGCCGAAATCGAAAACGGTATAGCCATTCTGGCCGCCCCATCGCATCAGGTCGTAGTACATGAAATTGTTCGGTTGAGCGGCATTGTATTGGGGATCCGACGCGCCGTAGTAGGGAATCGCCTGATCGCGGAAATAGAAGCTGAACACGGCCGCGACCACTTTTCCGTTCAGCACGACCTCGCGAATGTCGCGCAAGCCCCGGAATTTCTCGAGGACCGTCCTGAAGTGACTCTTCGGGAAGCGCGGCGTTCCGAGCCGCCGCAAATTTCTGGAATAAAGATCTTCGAACGCTCGGGTATCCGAGAATTCGCGCCGCGAAACCAAGCCTTGTTGAAGAGACTTTCGCACCGCCGCGCGCGTCTTGCGCGGAATGGTGTTCAGGATGGGCTCTTCCTCCGGTCCGATCTGCTGCGTAAACGTGACATAGCGCGATAATCGCGGAAGTTCGCTGCACTGGTCCTCCCAGGCGTTGCGCAGTTCCAGATCGCGGACCTCCAAATCGGCCGCAAGTTGTTTGGCGCGCTCCAAGAGAAGCGATCGCGACTGGCTGGAATCGGCCAGAATGCCGCCATAGACCGCGAAAGGCGAGGCGATCAGGCGTCTGCCGGTGAGGAATCCGCCCGTCAGAAAAAGAGGCAGAACGCCGCAAATCTCATCTCTCTGTTTGGCCTCCAAGTAGAACGGCTTGTAGCCGAACGTCTGGTCAATACTCTCCTTCCACGCGATGAGATGGAACGGACTGCCCAGGGGGTGGTCAGAGACAAAGCGGTCCCAGGCGGCGTGGTCCGCCGCTTCGAGATTTTCAACCGTAATCACAGCTTGAGCCATTTGGGCGCCCATCGGTGGTGAAGATACGCAACTGCCGTGCCAACCGCGCTTTGAGTGGGCGTATGGTGGACTCGCTGCGACTTGCGTTCCCAAAGTTCTGGCATCATTCCAAACCCTTGGGAATCAGGAAGTTCCGCACACACTACGGCTATACTGCCAATATGATGCGGGTGTTGAAGTGGCTGGCCGTAGGTTTGGCTGGACTGTACACTCTATTCACCGCGACTCCCTTGGCCGATCTCTAGAGCGCTCCCCTTTATGTGAAGCCCGATCCCGAAAGGAGCGACGCCATTGCGCTAGTGTCAAGCGGCGCCATCGATCTGGATTTGGGTGAAGCCCGATGCGGCGCAACGCACCTGGGGCGCCCTGAAGTTGTACCGGCAACACTATGCTCCCGTGATCGTCAGCGCTGGCGGCGATCCTCAGGCGCGGATTCAGGAAAACCTGTTGCTCGAGGCAGGCGTTCCACGGGAGGTCATCATTGTGGAAACCTCGCCGACGACTCACTCGTCCGCCATGGGTTTGTCGCAAATCATGGTGCAACGGGGTTGGCGGTCGGTGGTGGTGGTGACCTCTCAGATGGATGTCCCGCGCAGGCGAGGCGTGTTTCGCAAGCTGGGAGTGCAGGCGTCCTTTTTCCGGTCCCCGAATTTTACGCCCCCAAACACTTCCATTTCTTCCGCCATCCCGCCTTCGACATCTCCTACCACGCGACCTACGAATACATGGGCCTGTTGGTTTATAAATGGAAGGGTTACATCTGACATGGCCGGCGATCTTTCCATTCCCCAACCGATTCTGGATTACTTGCACCGCAACTCAATCCGCGAGCCCGAAGTCCTGCGCCGGCTGCGCGAAGAGACCGCGCGCCATCCCCGAGCCAACATGCAAATTCCCCCGGAGCATGGCCAGTTCATGGCTTGGCTGGTCGAACTGTTAGGCGCGAGGAGGACGATCGAAATCGGAGTGTTTACCGGCTACAGCTCGCTATGGGCAGCGCTGGCTCTGCCGGCCGAAGGCCGCATCGTGGCGTGCGACGTGAATGAGGAATTCACGTCCGTCGCGAGGCGCTACTGGAAAGAGGCGGGAGTAGATCATAAAATCGACCTGCGGCTCCAGCCGGCGCTGAAGACGCTGCGCGAATTGCTCGCGAAAGGGGAACATGGCAAGTTCGATTTCGCCTTCATCGACGCGGACAAGCCCAACTACGAAAACTATTACGAGTGCTGCCTCGATCTGCTTCGCCCCGGAGGAGTGGTCATGGCGGATAACGTCCTATGGTCCGGCCGCGTGGCCGACGCTTCGAATCAAGAGCCCGACACAATCGCACTGCGGGCGTTCAACAAGAAATTGCTCAGGGACGAGCGCGTATCGCTGAGCATGTTGCCGCTAGGCGACGGAGTGACGCTGGCCCGGAAGCGATAGCGTGGAGCGGCCAATCCTCGCTGCCAAGATGAAAGGGTATTGAGAGCATCATTGACGTTCTCGATAGCCAGAAGCTGATCAACCGGCGGCAACTGCTGCGAATCCACTCTTGAGAAGTTCGGCTGACGGTCATTGGCGGAATTGCTGGTCCGGATTTCTTTGGATCTGCGGAGGGTCGAGGTTTCGTTACGTCTCGACGAGAGCCTCATCCCCGGCCAGCTCTTTCGGCTATGGCCAGCCGGCGCCGGGCGCCGGCGCCTCGACAGTCAACACTTGCCCCGTTCGCTCCAGCGCAACCTCGCTAGTTTTCTCCATGCCGCGCCATACCGTCGCTAGAATAAATAGCGTCCGCCTGTCCGCGCCTCCGAGCATGCAAGCAAAACAGCCGCGATCGACATGGATCGTTTGCAGCACTTCACCCCCTTCACGGACTCGTACGCAGCGCTTGTTGGGAACGTCGGCGTACCAGACTGCGCCATCGGCATCGATGCAGATGCCGTCAGGAAAACCGCTGCCGAGGTCGGCCCAAACGCGACGGTTCGACAAGCCGCCGTCAGTGGCTATATCGAAGGCAGTGAGTCGTTTTCCATGGGACTCGGCGATGATCAACTTCGAGTTGTCGGCAGTTATCGCCATTCCATTGGGAAAGGCGAGGCTGTCAGCGACCTCACGAATAGAGCCGTCGGGCGCAAGGAGTGCGATTCCTGGACCGCCGTTGACATAGGCATTGCCGCGGCCATCGGCTACGATCTCGTTCCAAGTATTGGGAGAGAGGCTGCGCAAGTCAGCGTGGACTGCCAGCGATCCGTCGCGCTCTCTGCGCATGACGAGGCCCTCGCGTCCGGAAACGATGAGCAGTCGGCCATCTGGCAGCCAATCGATGCAAAATGGCAGCGCGAACGGCAAGCGAGCGGCGATTTCGCTATCCCCATTGACATCGACAGCGACAATCTCCTGAGCTCCCCAGTCTGAAAACCACAAACGCTGTCCATGCCAGCGCGGCGACTCTCCCATCGCGATGCCGGTCATGAGCGTCCGCATCTGTGAAGTTGAACTCTGCATTGCTGCCATTTACCACCTCCCGGGAATAACCATACTCAGCGCTTCGCGCTTCCTCATGTCTTGATTCGCGGTCCAAACTGATGTCTGCACTCGATCACACGCTGTTCGAGAAATCGTGCCTCCATCGAATTGCGCGCCAGCGCCAGTGCCGCTTGAAAATGAGCCGCCGCGATTTCGGCGCGGCCCCCGCGAAGTTCGAGCTCGCCGATTGCCGCCTCATAAAAGGGATAGCTTCTCAAGCGTTCCTGACCGGCCATTTGCCGAATCTCTTCGAGTCCCCTTTCAGGTCCTTGGTGCTGCGCGACCGCGATGGCTCGATTCAGTGCTACAACCGGAGATGGGCGGATGGACATGAGGTGATCGTATAGGGAAACGATTTGACCCCAATCTGTGTCCTCGGCGCCCGGCGCCATCGCATGCGTGAACGCAATCGCCGCTTCCACGTGATATTCCGTGAGGCCGGCGCCTGCCGCGGACCGCTCGAAGTATTGCCGCCCTTGAGAGACAAGTGGGAGATCCCACTTCGACCTGTCTTGCTCCACAAGTGAGACAAGGTCGCCCGCTGCAACTCGCGCCGGCAGACGCGCCCCATGAAGGCACATCAAAGCGGCAAGGGCATAGGTCGCTGGCGTCGCGGCGAAAGGGTGTTCGAGCAGGCCGCTCGTGAGCTGTATCGCTTCTCGGCACAGATCTTGCCGGACGGCTGAATCGGGGGATGCGCCATGATAGCCTTCGTTGAACAGCAAATAGAGGGCTCGTTGAACGGCGGGAAGACGATTGTTGAAATCATCCCGGCCTGCGATGTCAAACAGCTTCTTCGACTGCGCGAGCACGTTCTTGGCCCGGAAGATCCGTTTTTCCATGGCGAGGCGGCTGGTTAGAAATGCCTCTGCGGCCTCAGACACACTGAACCCGCAAAGGATATTCAGGATGAGCGCGACCTGCGCTTGCTCGGGTAGCCGCCGATGGCAGCAGGAGAACATCATCCGAAGCTCGTCGTCTTTCATCTGCTCGGTTCCAAAAGACTCACGGATCAATGAGGCGGCCGTCCATTCGCTTTCGAGCAACCTTCCCAACTCGGGCGCGAACGTTCTAGCCGTTCGCTCGCGGCGCAAGACATCGAGGGCGCGGTTCTTGGCGGCCGCCATCAACCAAGCGGCGGGGTTCTCCGGTACGCCCCGAAACTTCCACACTTCAAGAGCGCGGCAGAAGGCATCTTGGACCACGTCTTCAGCCAGGGCGATATTATGGACGCCGAAGATCCGCGTCAGAGTCGCTACCATTCGTCCGGATTCACGCCGGAACAGGTGCTCGCTAAGCGCGCTCAGACGCTGACCTCCAAGATCGGGCGGACCTCGACGATACCATCGTCCTCGAATATGGGGCAGCCTTTCGCAAGATCGACAGCTTGATCGAGGTCATCGGCGGCAATGATTGTAAATCCGCCAACGATATCCTTCAGCTCGGCAAAAGGACCGTCTGTGACCGTTTTCTGCTTGCCATGCAGAACTTTTCCACGGCCCTCAAGAGGGTGGCCCGGATCTCTGAGGTGACCTTGGTCTTTGAGCATCTTCATCCAGGCCAGCCACTTCTGCATGGTTTCCTGCATTCTTTCGGGAGATCGCGCGGTTTCGCCTCCCCGATACAGATAAATGTAGTCACTCATAAGGCGTGTTCCCCCTTTTGAATATTGTCAGAACATCGTGTTGTTGTTCGCGGCGGTCTCCGGCACGGGCTGCCGGGCATCCCAATGCTCGACAATCTTGCCGTTCTCTAGCCGGAAGATGTCCACCCCGGCGATCCCACGGTCCTCGGGAGACCTCGCGACCAGGTTGTGAGCGGCGACGAGATCTCCCTCGGCGATTACTCGCTTGATTTCTACGCGCAAGCCGGGGAATCGCTGAATCATGAATTGGGTATTCTTCACGAATGCCTCGGCGCCGTCCGGCGTGTCGGGATTGTGCTGGATATATTGGGATCCCACATACCGAGCAACCGCATCCGCCGGCTCATGGTCGTTAAAGGCGCGCGTAAAGAACGCGACAACCGTCTGCTTATTCCTTTCGAATTCAGCCATTGTCTTCTCCTGTCTCAGGCTCTGTTCAAGCCCGTTTGGTCTCTTCAACCTTAGAACGTTCGAGCCGGCGCACAACAGACAAAAACCTTCGGATGGAGAGATGAGGGCAGCCAGCTGCAAGCACAATCGTATTCACCAAGCACAATCGCATTCACAACGGTACGCCCGCACACTGCTCGACGAGGCACTGGCATCGGAAGAGAGGCGGTCAGCGGGGCCTTAGGTTCGTGATTCCACCGTCCCCGCCCCGAAAGCGCCAAACTGGGTCGCCATCAAATTTGAATAGATTTTTTCTTTGGCCCAACACTTGCCCCTCCCCGCGACCCAAACTCAACGGATTCCCGGTCGATCCTATCCTCGGAGGATCACGAAACTCGGCTCCGAAACCGCCCGCGCCAACGGCGCCTTGCGCGCCTCCGCAATTCGCGGAAGCCGTTTTCGGCGGCAAATCCGCTGCCCCACGCGCCGCCGATGCAGAATTTTGAAACCTACCCGGCAGCGTCCAACTGCCGAATTCTCTGCACCTTACCTGCACTCGCTCGATCACGGGATCGCCCGTAGAAGACTCTTTCCGTCAATCCACCAGTCAAGTGGTCACCTTGATAGAGGCGCCGGCGCCTCAGCATCGGCGCAACCATCCTTGCAACGGCCACGCTACCATAGCGAATGCAGGCCTGATGGACTTCGCCGAGCAACTCAAATCCTCCGTTGACATTGTCAAAGTGATCGGCGAATACGTCCGGCTGCGCCGCGTCGGCACGACCGGGCGGTACACCGGCTTGTGCCCGTTCCATCAGGAAAAGACGCCTTCATTTGGCGTCCATCAAGTCCGGCAGTTCTACAAATGCTTCGGCTGCGACGCCAAGGGCGACTTGATCAACTTCGTCATGCAGATCGAAGGGCTGACCTTCTGGGAAGCGTTGAAGCTGCTGGCGGAACGCAACGGCATTCCACTGCCCAAGCGTTCGGACTATTCCGACGCGGAGACCAAGCTGCGCGCGGCGCTCATGGAGATGCACTCGATCGCGGCAGAGACGTTCCAGGCGAATCTGCATGGGCCTCAGGGCGTGGAGGCGCGCGCATATCTGGAGCGTCGCGGCGTCGCAGCGGAAATGATTGAAGCATTCGGATTAGGCTTCGCCGATACGTCCGGCCAGACGCTGGTCCGGCGGCTGAGTGAAAGCGGATTTGCGCCGGAATCGCTGGAGGCGTCAGGATTGGTCCGGCGCCGGCAGGAGGGCGGCGGCTTTTACGATGCTTTCCGCGGCCGGCTCATGTTTCCGATTCATAACGAATCCGGAAAAACCATCGCCTTCGGCGGGCGCGCCATGCGCGATGACGACCAACCAAAATATTTAAATTCTCCCGAAACACCGATTTACCGTAAGACATCCATCCTGTACAACCTGCACCGTGCTAAAGAACAAATGCGCCGGCTCAACCGGGCCGTGCTGGTAGAAGGATATATGGACGTGATCGGAACCTATGCCGCGGGCGTGCGGGAAGTGGTGGCGAGCTGCGGCACTGCCTTAACGCCGGCGCAGGTCCGGGCAATGAGGCGGCACGCCGATGGCGTGGTGGTGAATTTCGACCCGGACGCGGCGGGCGCCAATGCCGCCGAACGCGCCATTCCCATGCTGCTGGAGGAAGGCGTAGACGTGAAGGTGTTGGCGCTGGAGGGCGGGCTCGATCCTGATGAATATGTGAAGGAAAACGGCGCGGACGCCTACCTCGCCAAGCTGAGTGCGGCTGCCGGCTACTTTCACTGGCTGGCGGATCGGGCGCGTACAAAATTCGATATGCGCTCCGCCCACGGGCGTGTAGAGGCTTTCAAGAGCTTGCTGCCTGCCGTGCAGAAGATCCCGAACCGGCTGGAGCGCGCGGCCGTGGCGGACGATTTGTCGTCGTACCTGGGATTGGAGCGAAGCTTGGTGCTGGATCGGTTGAAGCGCGCGGCGGCGGACCGCCGGTCCGAGCCCCGCGCCCCGTCGGAAGTCGCGATTCCGGCTAATGAGCGGATCTTGTTATCCGCGCTGCTGGCGAGCGATCAGGCGCGGCAGGAGGTGCTGCCCCTGTTGACGCCGGAAATGCTCGCGAACTTCCAGACCAGGGAGATTTTCGAAGCGCTGCGGCACAGCGCGCAGGCAAGCGGCCCGGCTGCATTCGCCGCCACCGAGGCGAGGCTTGGAGAGCGGGCGCAAAAGCTGCTACATCAGGCGGCGGCTGCCGATGAGGTAAGCGATGAGGAGTCCGGCCTAGAGCAGGCGCGTTCCTGCTTGCGGCGACTGCAAGAGGGGCAAAGGAAGAAGCAATTGGACGAACTGCGAGCGCGTATTAAAGCCGCCGAGCGGGACGGCCGGGTCAGAGAGGCTTTGGAGTGGATGACGGAGTTGCATCGCTTGGAAACAGCGCAGCGGGCCGCCAACCGGACTGCGACCGCAAAGGAGCGGAGCGCGGGCGGCAAGGATGAGTAGCGCACAGGACGCGGCGGCGTCCTCACCAGTAAAAGCTGCCGACGCGTTCCGTTATGCGTGTTTGCTGGAGAGTGGAATAAGTACGTCCCCTCCGGCAGGCAGACTGGTGTTCTATACTGAGGCAAAGGCAAGTGACGCGTCTATTAGGCAGCAGCCCCCGCGCCGCGCGCATTGTTGTTCGGAGGTAATGACCCTTGCGACGCAGGGCTTGCGGGCCGAAGGCAACGGGGTGACAAATCCGTTGTTTCCCCCAACGATGAAAGTGGCGCGGAGTGCGGCGTCTTTGATTTTTTGATTGTGGCGATTGAAGAAAAACTCGGCCGGCTGAAGCAGCTCATGGACAACGGAAAAGAGAAGGGCTACGTTCTCTACGACGAAGTCAACGAACTGCTCACCGAAGATTATTCCGGCGGAAGGCAGCTTGACGATTTGCTGACCGAGCTCGACGGCGCAGGCGTCGAAATTCTGGAGGAGCCAAAACTCGAATTCGACAAGAAGCTGGAGGAAGGCGAAGAGTTCGATCTGGAGCTTGCGCAAGACTTCAGCGATAAAACCAATGACCCGGTCCGCATGTACTTGCGGGAGATGGGGACCGTTCCGCTGCTCACGCGGGAGGGCGAAATTGAGCTGGCCAAACGCATCGAGAGGGGACAGGGAGCCGTGCGCAAGGCTTTGTCCCGGTCTCCCCTGGTGATTCGGGACATTCTGGGTTTGGCGGAACGGATTCAGGCCGATCCCAGCTCCGTGCGGGAGATCCTGGTGATGCCGGATCTTCTAGTGACCGACGAAATTGTGGCCACGCAAAGCGCGGAGATCCTGGCGACCATCGCCGAAATCGATAAACAATACCGAAGGGCGCAGCAGTGCCGGCAAAAGCTTCAGGCCACCTCGCGGGGGATGAAGCCGCGAGCGCACCGAGCCCTGCGGTGGCAACTGGCGCGCGAGATGGTCGGAATTGGGCGCCTCATTCGCAGCGTTCCGTTCAGTTCCCAGATGCGGCGGGAACTGGCTTCGAAACTCCGAGTGCTGGTGGAAGAGTTGCGTCCGCTCGAGCGCGAGATCGCCAAAATACAGCGCAAGCTGGAAGCCCCGGCCAACGGAACTCATGGCGGCTCCGCCGGCTTGCGCAAGGAGATGCGCCAGCACAGCCAGCGCATCCAGCAGGTGGAGGAAGAATCGGGAGCCACGATCGTGGAGCTCCGCCGGACGCTGCAAATTGTCGAGCGTGGCGAGCAGGAAGCGGAGGTCGCAAAAAAAGCGCTGATCGAAGCCAATCTGCGTCTGGTAGTTTCCATCGCCAAACGCTACACAAACCGTGGCTTGCAATTTCTGGATCTGATCCAGGAAGGCAACATCGGCCTGATGAAGGCCGTCGACAAATTCGACTATCAGCGCGGCTACAAGTTCTCGACCTACGCGACCTGGTGGGTGCGGCAAGCGATCACGCGCGCCATCGCCGATCAAGCCCGCACCATCCGCATTCCGGTGCACATGATCGAGACGATCAATAAGCTGGTCCGTATGCAGCGGCAGCTCCAGCAGGACCTGGGCCGGGAGCCCACCACCGAAGAACTCTCCGCAAAGCTGGATCTGCCGGTTGGCAAGGTGCGCAAAGTCCTGAGGATCGCACAGGAGCCGATCTCGCTCGAGACACCAGTGGGCGAAGAAGAAGAGTCGCACCTGGGCGATTTCATCATCGACCGGCGCGTGGTGTCGCCTTCGGAGGCGGTGATCAACCTGAATCTGCGCGAGCAGACGGCGGAAGTGCTCAAGACGCTGAGTCCGCGCGAGGAGAAGATCATCAAGATGCGCTTCGGTCTGCAGGACGGCAGCGAGCACACTCTGGAAGAAGTCGGCCAGCACTTCGCGGTCACGCGAGAGCGCATCCGCCAGATCGAAGCCAAAGCTTTGCGCAAGCTCCGCCATCCCAGCCGTAGCCATCGCTTGAGGGCATTCCTGGACACAAGCCTGCGGGATTGACCGGCAATCCCTGTTTCAGGCCGCGCGATATCATCGAAACGATGGGAATGACCATAGCCGAGAAGATCCTCGCGGCCAAATCGGGTAAATCTGCGGTATCTCCGGGCGAGATCGTGGACGCATATCCCGATCTCGTCATGAGCCATACCGCAACGTGGCGCTCCGCCAGTGTGATGCAGCGCGTGGGTGCGACCAAGCTCTACGATCCGGACCGGCTGGCCATTGTTCTGGATCACATTTCTCCCGCCAAAACCGAAAAATACGCAGCGGACCAGCAGACGTCCCGAAATTTCGCGCGCCAGCACGGAGTCGCGAAGTTCTACGACATCGATTCGGGCATCGCCCACTTGGTGCTTATGGAAGCCGGCCACGTGAAGCCGGGCGATTTGATCGTGGGCACCGATTCCCATTGCACTATTTACGGCAGCCTCGGCGCGCTCGGCACGGGCATCGGCTATACGGAGGTCGCTTCGGTTTGGATCACGGGCAAGCTGTGGATGAAGGTTCCGTCGAGTGTGCGGATCGTGGTGGATGGGAGCTTCGCCGCCGGCGTCTACGCGAAAGACCTGATGCTGCATTTGATCGGGAGCCTTGGCGCGGATGGCTGCGGATATCAGTCCGTAGAATTTTATGGCGAGGCCGTCCCGAGCCTGAGCGTTTCCGACCGTATGACCATAACGAATTTGGCCATGGAGATGGGCGTGAAATGCGCCTTCGTGCCGCCCGACGAAAACACCGCGGAGTACCTTCGCGAGCGGCTAAAGGACGAATATCATCCTGTCTACGCGGACGCAGACGCGTCGTACGAGCGGGAGATCGCGGTGCGGCTCGGCGACCTAGAGCCGATGGTCGCCTGCCCGCACGAAGTGCAGAACACAAAGCCCATCGGCGTTGTAGAAGGCACGCATATCGACCAGGCGTTCCTGGGCTCCTGCGCGAATGCGAAATACGAAGACCTGGTCGTGGCGGCGAAGATCCTCAAAGGCCGGAAGATTCACCCCGGCGTTCGGCTAATCGTGACTCCCGGCTCGAAGCAGATTCTGCTCGAAGCGATGAATTCCGGTGTGCTGCAAACGCTCATCGAAAGCGGTGGGTTAGTGACCAATCCCGGCTGCGGCGCCTGCGCCGGCGATGGAGGAATGCTGGCCGACGGAGAGGTTTGCCTTTCCACGGCCAATCGCAATTTCCTCGGACGCATGGGAAGCGCCAAGTCGCAAATCTATCTTTCCAGCCCGGCCACGCTCGCGGCTTCCGCGATCAAAGGCGCGATTTCCGATCCGCGCGAATTCTTATGACGGAAATCCAAGGCCGCATATTCAAATTCGGAGACAACATCAACTCCGACGTCATCATCCCGGGGCGTTACCTGATCTACATCGATCGCGAAAAGCTCGCGCAGCATGCCTTCGAAATGCTAGGCGACGGATTTCCGGATAAGCTCCGAAACTTCGACATCCTTGTCGCCGGCCGCAATTTCGGCTGCGGAAGCGCCCGCGAGCAGGCGGCGACGGCCATCCAAGGACTGGGAATCAAGGCCGTGGTGGCGTGCTCCTTCGCGCGCACCTTCTATCGCAACGCGATTAACGACGGTCTTCCGATCGTCGAATGCCCTGAGCTATACGCAGCCGTTCAAGAAGGAGACGAAATCCGGATCGACCTGACAGGCGGAAAAATCGCGCACGGGAGTGACCAATATTCATTCCCAGTAATGGCTCAGTCGGTCCGCAAGATCCTGGAATTAGGTGGGTTGGCGGAATATCTAAAGTCGCAGATGTAGGGGCGCGACGGCGAGCTTTCTTAAGATCGTGCGTGGCGTCCTGTAGCTTGGCCGCCTCGCGATTTTCGCCTCTTCCCGCGCAACCAGCCGTGCGATCTCCTCCGAAGCCGGTTCGAAACCGAACTTTCGGTAGAACCAGAACGCGCCCGACTCGATCGCCTCTTCGTTATCCTGCCCGAGTTGATAAGAATCGATCGAAAAACAACTCACGCCGAGTTCCTGCCGCAACAGCTTCAGAATTCGCGCGAAAAGCCAAGCCGTTTCGCCATCGCGAAACGTGTAGTAGAGATTGAATCCGATATCCATCCACCCGCCGAGCGACATCGCCTCGACGTAGCCTATGGGGACGTCGTTCTTGAAATACATGCCGGAATGGTACGCGCGCCGCGGAAGGCGGTGCTTCGGAGAGACTCCGAAGAAATAGAGATCCACACCACGGCCGAGAGCGGCACGATAAACGCGCTCGGCGTCAGGATGGAGGAAGCCGTACAATTCCCGATAGCGGGAAGCGGAGGCATCGACAATCGCATCCAGTACGCCGCGAGCGCTATGCGCGCCGAGCCGGGTGACGCGAATGGGTGGCGCGGCGAACTCGGACTCAATCGAGACATCGCTGCGCTTCAGGAGCGGACCGCGATGATAGAACCGCGACGAGCGCTCCAGCCGCAGCCGCGAACGCGAGCCTGCGGATTTGCCCAGGTCCCAGCGGATCGGGATTTCTAATAGATCGTAGGTCCGAGGATCAGTGTGGTCGAGCAACCAGTCCAGGCTGCAACGGGAGCGCTCGAACCAGCCCCGCCAATCAACGTGCGGCTCCACGGCATAGTCTTCTTGTGCCTGAGGCAGCAAAGGACCAAGCACGGCGCCGAGGCGGTCGGAGCGCGAGAAATTCTCCCAATCGATGGAGACGGCTGCCCCATAGCGGCGAGCCAGACTTCGGGCAAACTCATAGCTGAAATTGCTGGAAACCGCCGTTCCGGCGATTCCGGAGACGGCGGGGTCGTCGAAAGGATCGGGATCGACGCCCTTCATGCGGTCTCCGAAGGAGAAAAGAATGCGATCCGCGATGCGGGCGACGCTCGCGCTCGGAGGAAAGGCGCGCAAAAATAGCGCCGACTCGTGCAATGCAATCAGGTCTTGCGGCTTCCGGAGACGCTTTCGGGCAAGGCGCGCCATCGCCTCGAGCGCGCCGCCCCGACGATCGCCGCCTACCACAGCGACCGCAACTCACGCCATTCGCGCTCCTGCGATTCGGCCACAGCCGGATAGACGACATGTCCCTGGTAGGTATTCACGCCTTCGTAAATGGCTGGATTCTGGGCGCACGCTCCCTCCAGGCCCTGATTGGCGAGCTCCAGCAAGTAAGGGAAGGTCGCGTTATTGAGCGCGAATGTTGAGGTGTGGGGGACAGCGGCAGGCATGTTGGAGACGCAATAGTGCACCACCCCATCCACCACGTACACGGGATGGGTGTGGGTGGTGGGACGGGAAGTTTCAAAGCAGCCGCCCTGATCGATGGCCACATCCACAACGACCGAGCCTTTGCGCATCCGCGCAATCATCTCCCGGCGGACCAACTTGGGCGCGGAAGCGCCCGGAATCAAGACCGCGCCGATCACCAGGTCGGCGGTACGCACCGACTCGGCGATGGTGTAGAAGTTGGAGGCCAGCGTGACCACCTGGCTGGAATAGATGTCGTCCAGTTGTCGCAGCCGGTCGAGATCGCGGTCGATGATGGTGACGTGAGCGCCGACTCCCACGGCGACTTTCGCGGCCTGGTGGCCGACCACTCCTCCGCCGACGATCACCACGTTGGCCGGAGCCACGCCCGGCACGCCGCCCAGCAGGATGCCACGACCGCCGAGGGGCGCCTCCAGGTACTGCGCCCCGACTTGCACAGCCATCCGGCCAGCTACCTCGCTCATCGGAGTCAGCAGCGGCAGGGAATGGTCCTCCTCGCGGATGGTCTCATAGGCGACGGCGCTCACCTTCGCCTCCAGAAGCCTTTCCGTCAACTCAGGTAGGGGGGCGAGATGCAGATAGGTGAACAGGATTAAGCCGGGGCGAAGGAAGGTATATTCCGAAGGCTGGGGCTCTTTAACTTTGACGACAAGGTCGGCCTGAGACCAAACGGCGTCGGCTGTAGGAACGATAGTCGCGCCGGCCTGTTCGTATTCTTCGTCTGTGAGAGAGCTTGCGACGCCGGCGCCGGCCTGCACCAGGACCTTGTGGCCCGCTTCCGCAAGCGCCTTCACGCCGCTAGGAAGCAATCCTACGCGAGTTTCCTGATCCTTGACCTCTTTGGGGACTCCCGCGGTCATTGCGGAGTGTTCTTGTCAACCCCCGCGGGCGTGGCTGACCCGACGGCTGAGGGAACCTCCGCCGCGGCATCGTGCTTCGGGCCGAGCCCGAGCGCGATTAGGGAAAGCGAGCCGATCTTGCCGTCCTCGGGCAGATTCTGATCGTGCTGAAAGCGCTTGAGGGCATCCACCGAATCCGTACCCCAGTTTCCATCAGGCGCCCCCTTGAAATAACCTTTGCCGGCGAGAGCCTGCTGGATTTCCTTGTAGCGCTCTGGGGTCGGTTGTTGCTGCGCGGAGTGCCGGGAGGCGGCAGCGGCCGGTTTGGACGGCCTTTTGGAAGCGGCTTTGTTGGACGCGTTTGATGAAGCGGCAACCTTCGAGGAGCCGTTCTTAGATGCCGCGCTTGTCGAAACAGGAGTTTTCTTTCCCGGATCAGCGGGCGCTTGTTTGGATGTCTTTGTCGATGCGGCTTTAGTCGTGGCGGAAGGGTTGTCCCCGGCGAACACAATCAGCGCAGCCGAAAGAGACAGGACGCATATGGAGATGGTTTTGACGTCCAAAACTCCACTTTACCAGCCGTTGGGCTCCCTCGGCGGTCGGGCCGCCCCCTCCTAAGCCGAAACCGATACCAATCCCCGGTCCTTCAGTCCGTTCAAAGCCAACCCATAGCGGCCCCGGATTCCAGTTTTCTCGAAGATGTGTTTCAGGTGAATCTTGACCTTCCGGGACGGATTCCCAATTCGTTGGCGATCTCCTTGTTCTTCAGGCCTTGTTCGACCAACTCCAGCACCTGCTGCTCGCGGATTGTCAGTTGAGTACGAGAATATCTCTCCGAGTGCAGATTATCGCGAAACACGGAATCTTCCATCCAGGTTCTGCCTTCTGCGACATTGCGCAGGCAAGCGAGCACCACGGGGACGGCCGCCGTCTTTCGCAGGATGCCGCGGGCGCCGCACTGCAGGAATCGCAGCGCCTCGGCCTCGGTGACGGCTACGCCCCAGATGACGATGCCGGTTTGCGGCAAGAGCTGGGAAGCTTCCTCCAGCCATTCCATAATCGTCTGAATTCCGAATCCCTTGTCGATCATGAGCACGCTCGGCCGGTGGAGGCGCGCTGCGTCGAGTACTTGGCTGAGCGAGGACGCGGCCAGCAGGAAGTGAAGGTCGCCCGCGCCGGATAAGAGATTGCGAATACCCTCTGCCGTAACAGGCTGAGTGTCGCAAATCGCCACCGTCTTCCCGGCGGCACGGGAAACAGCGGGGGCCGTGGCGGCGCGGCTGGAGGTTAACGGCGCCATGACCTGCGGGCCCCTTTGGCGAGCTGAGGCGCTTTGAGCGCTTACTTCTGTAACTGTCGGCATATCAAAACCTCGATAATTGAGTAACATCGCGCAAACGTAGCGAGTGCGATAGGTGACCTCGATAAGTGAATTGCCCCGCCCAGGATTAAAGATCGCTCGGGCGCCACCCTGTTTATCGACGTTGGTGTATCACTTCATTAGTGGGAGGAGGGGGGAAAGGTTCTCATGCTATCATCGCTAGTTCTTTGGATCCCATTCCCACGGCTGGACGCAGGTTCACGGGCGGACGCGGCCTATTCATCACGTTTGAAGGACCGGAAGGCAGCGGAAAATCGACGCAACTGCTATCCCTCGCCGCTCGGCTGCGCCAGCAGGGCTGGGCGGTGCTGGAGACTGCCGAACCGGGCGGCACCCCCATCGGCCTCCAGATCCGGCGGGTGCTGCTGGACGCCAAGAACCGGGAACTGCGCCCCACGACAGAGCTTTTGCTGATGTTCGCGGCCCGGGCGCAAAACGTGGACCAATGGATTCTTCCGGCGCTCTCGGACGGACAGATCGTGCTCTGCGACCGGTTCACCGATTCCACGCTGGTTTATCAGGGAGTGGGACGGGGGCTGGGCTCGGAAGTAGTCTATGAGTTGGACCGCATCGCCTGTCGTGGATTGGCGCCGGACTTGACGCTGGTGATCGATATTGACGCGGAAACAGGCCTGGAGCGCGCGAAGCTCCGCAATCGGGAAGAGAACGCAATAGAGACTCGCATGGAGGACCAGGAGGCGGCATTCCATGCTCGCGTGCGCGAGGCCTACCGCCGGCTGGCCGAAGACGAACCGGAGCGCGTGCGGCTGATCGAGGGGGATCGGCCGATCAAAGTGGTCGCGGAGGCTGTCTGGGCGCAGGTCGAGCCGCTGTTGGCCCGCCGAGCGAGCCCTTAGTGTGAGCGGCGGGCAGAAGGATGGAACGCTTTTACTTCCAAGCTGTGGATGACCCGGAAATGCCGGACATTCGAAGTCGCAAGAACTTCGCCCGCTTCGATCGCCGTGGAGGCGATCAAAGCATCGGTAAGGTGGAGGCCGTCGGCATGCGCGTGTTCCTGGATCAACGTCAACGCCTTTTCTCCGATGGATTCGCTGAGAGGCAGAACTTTAAAACCAAGGCCATGCAAAGTTGCGCGGATGGCGCTCATTTCGGCCTTGGAACGGCATCCTTGGAGAACCTCCATCACGCACACGACTGAGGTCGCCCGGTCCGGGGCGGAGTTGATCCACGCCACGGCATTCTCGTCGCGCCGCGTGTACCAAATCAGCACGTCGCTGTCGAACATCATCGGGACTTCGGGGGAGAGGCCGGCTTTCTGCGCGAGGCCGCAGGCCTCCCCCTACGCTTAGCCTTGGCCGGCGGGAACAGGCCGCCTTCATATAGGCGGGCCAATCGCGGTTCGCGGAGCTTGCGAACATACGCAGCCGGATCGGCCATATCCTCCCGGTCGGCCCACATGCCGAACATGGGCATGTCTTCCGCCCGCGGGGCGGGCGCTTTCAGCTCCATGGGGACGAGCCGCGCTTTCTCCTTGCCGCGATAGAGGACGGTGACCGTCTCCCCACGATCGATGGCGCGCAGCACATCTTTCATGTGATACCGGAGATCGACGATAGAGGCCTTCATAAATGTCTACTTCAAAGTATACACTTGAGCCAATCTGCTATTTTTTCGGACGCTTGGCCGCGCGTTTTTTCTTCACCCACCCCGGCTTGACGACCTGCCGCGCGCGGCCCAGCGCGAGAGCGCCGGAGGGGACTGCATCGGTGATCACGCTCCCGGCTCCCACGTAGGCTCCATCGGCGATCTCCAAAGGGGCCACGAGCGTCGCGTTGCTGCCGATAAACACGCCTTCGCCGATCCAGGTTTCGTGTTTGCTCACGCCGTCGTAGTTGCAGGTGATGGTCCCGGCGCCGATGTTGGTTTTGTCGCCGATCCGGGAATCGCCCAGGTAGGCCAAGTGCTGGCTCTTGGCCCCGGCTCCCAAATGCGTGTTCTTCAGCTCGACGAAATTTCCGACGCGCGCCTCCGCGCCGACATGCGCGCCCATGCGCAGCCGCGCGAACGGTCCCACGCTAGCGCCCGGATCGAGTCGCGAGCCCGCGACAACGGTGTACGGCGCAACCACGGCTCCATCGCCTAGCGCCGACGATTCCACGATCGCCCCCGCTCCAATCCGGCAGTTTTCTCCCACCTCGGTCCGCCCGAGCAGGCGCGTGAACGGCTCGATCACCGTGTCCTGGCCGCAGCTCACATCCGCGTCAATCGACACCGTCTCGGGCCGCTCGATCGTCACTCCGGCGAGCATCAATTCGCGCGCCTTGCGCATTCTTAAGATTCGATCCGCCTCTGCCAGCTCGACGCGCGTGTTGACGCCCAGCAATTCGCTGGGATCCTCTATATTCAGTGCGCGAACCGAGCGCCCGCACCGGCGGAGAATCCGCGCCATATCCGTGAGGTAGTATTCGCCGGTGACCCGGTTCGGGCGCACCTGCTTAAGATGCCGCCACAAAAGATCCGCGCGAAAACAGTAAATGCCGGAGTTGATGACGCGAATTTCCCGCTGCGCGGGAGTGCAATCCTTGTCTTCCACGATTTCGACGACGTAGCCATCGTCGTCGGCGACAACTCGCCCATAGCCGGACGGGTCGGCGAGGGCCGTGGCAATGAGAGTGGCCGCGGCCCGGGATTCCATATGCGCGTCGCGTAACGCCTCCAACGTTGCGGCGGAGAGCAACGGTGTGTCGCCGTACAGCACCATCAACAGGCCGCGCGAGCGAGCGGCCTGGGCGCGGCAACAGGCCAGCGCATGCGCCGTCCCTTGCTGCTTGCGCTGGCGCGCGAAGCGGACGCCCTGAAGCCGAAACAGCGCTTCCACGTCGTCGGCCTGGTGGCCGGTGACGACGGTCACGCGATCCGCCGGCGTGAGCGTGCGCGCGGCCCGTACGACATGCTCAATCATCGCGAGGCCGCCGGCGCGATGTAGGACCTTCGCCTGCCGGGAACGCATGCGGACGCCGCGGCCCGCGGCAAGAATCACAATCCGGATATCCATGGTTGAGGACAGAGTTTTATGCCAGCTTTCGTTTTCCGCGCCGGCCCGCCAGGTCGATGGCGACCGCCGCGAGAGCTCCGGAGTCATGGCGGATCCGCTCCTGCGCCACGCGGCCGTTCAAGCGCAATAAATCGGTCGCATGCACCCGGACGCCCAACTGGCGAATTTCGTGCAAGTCGGCTTCTACCGGAAGAGCGCCCTGAGCCTGGTACTTTCGCAAAGCTTGCCGGGAAAAGGGCCGGTTGTTCACAACGCACAGGTCCACTGGCGGACGTTTACGGGTGCTGCAATGTCGCAGCAACGCGTGAAGGTGCTCGGAGGCCGCAAGCCCCGTCGTCTCTCCCGGCTGCGTCATCAGGTTCATAAAGTAAACTTTCAGCGCGGGCGAAGCGGCCAACGCTTCGGGAATGCCGTCCACCAGGAAGTGAGGAATCACACTCGTGAAAAGCGAACCGGGCCCGAGCGTGATAATGTCGGCCTGCTCGATCGCGGCCAGCGTTTCGGGCAGCGGCTTGGGGCGGCGCGGACGCAAATCGATAGTTTGAATCGCAGTCTTGGATCGGCTGATGCGCGTCTCGCCCATGACTCTACGCCCGTTCGCCAGGGTCGCCTCCAAAACGATATTTTCCGCGGTGCACGGATAAATCCGTCCCGCCACTGCCAGCACCTCGGAGGACAATTTGACTGCTTGCCCAAAATCGCCAGTAAGATGGCTCATGGCCGTCAGGAACAAATTGCCGAAGCTGTGCCCGCGCAGGCTGCCCGCGCCGGCGAACCGATATTGGAACAGGCGCGAGAGCAATGCCTCATCCTCGGAGAGAGCGACCATGCAGTTTCGGATGTCGCCTGGCGGGAGGACGTCGAATTCGCGGCGCAAGCGGCCGGAGCTGCCGCCGTCGTCGCTGACCGCGACCACCGCCACGATTTCCACCGCCCCCGCGCCGATTCTTGTGTACCGCTTCAGCCCGCGCAACAAGGTCGCAAGGCCGGTGCCGCCGCCCATCGAGACGATGCGCAGCGGCGTGTACCCTCCGTTGGCCATCTTTACGAGGATCGCAGGATGAAGTGGCCTTTGTCCATTGCTGGGGTTCATCTCTGGGGAAGCCAGAGTTACAGGAGGGTTCAGTTCGAAAAGTCAGGACGCCTTCTTACGGCGCGGCTGTTCTTCTTCGAGTTCGTCGTAGACGGAAACCTGTTCCAGGTCTTCGGCTTCAAAGACCTGGTCGCAATCCATGCAGCGGATATAGTCAACCCCATCGCGGCGCATCAAGAATTCCGTGCGCGTGTGATCACAGACCGGCATACTAACCGAATATCCCTATTCTAATGAGCGCCGTATCCTTGTCAAGCCCCCCGCTATCATTCTGATCGCACGGGCCTTGCAGGCGGCGCGCCCGCGGGCGCGGGGTCCGAAAGCCGGTCTGCCTCTGCATACACGTTAAAGCGATCCTGGCGCAGAAAGCCGATCAAGGTCATGCCAAACCGGAGCGCGGTTTTCACCGCCAGGCTGGACGGCGCGCCCACCGCGGCGAGAATCGGGATTCCCGCCATCGCCGCTTTCTGGACAAGCTCAAAACTGGAGCGGCCGCTCACCATTAAGATGCGATTTTCGAGCGACGCCTTGCCTTCCAGCACGGCCCACCCGATCAGCTTGTCCACGGCGTTGTGGCGGCCAACGTCTTCGCGCACCGCGAGCAATTCGCCTTCGGCAGAAAAGAGGGCTGCCGCGAGCAGCCCGCCGTTGCGCTCGAACAGGGCCCGCGCCTCGCGGATCTTGTCGGGAAGGGAACGGATCGTGCATTCGGCGACTTGTGGGATTCCACGCGGCAGCGTGGTACATCCCGCGGATTCCAGCGCCTCGATGGACGCCTTGCCGCACACGCCAGAGCTCGAGGTCATGTAAAAATTGGGTTGAAGCCGCTCCGCATCGATCTCGACGCCCGCCGCCAACGTGACCGCGGTCTGGTTCTCCGCGCAGTCGATGCGCGCGACGTCGCCTGCGCCGCGCAGGATGCCTTCGGTAAAGAGAAAGCCCACCGCCAGCTCGGCGTCGTTTCCCGGCGTTCGCATGGTGATCGAGACATTGCGCTCGCCGATGCGGATCTGGAGGGGCTCCTCCACTGCCACAAAGTCTTGTTCGCTGGAACGGGAACCGCCGCTGAACCGCTGGACCGGCGCCGAAAGAATGCCGCGCACTATTTCTGCTTCTTCTTTCCGCCCAGCAGGCCCTGGATCAAGTCCGAAGCGGCGCCTGCGGAAGGGATCGCTTCCTTCAGTTTCTCGGTGGTGAGCGTTCTCACGTCGGGCCGGAAGGACGGATCCTGGGAAGTGCCGGAGACGGTAAAAGGAATTCCGTTCTTCGATCCGAGAACTGCCACCGCGCCGGCCACGGAACGCACCGCCACTCTCATCTTGAAGTTCAACGCATGCGAGGGATCGATCGTTCCCCCACCCGTCATTTGCCCGATGGAAGGAACCACCAGCTGAATTTCGTCAAGCTCGGTTCCTTCCGGCGAGTCCTTCACATTCGCGCTCAACGTCTGAATCGTGGTTTCCGGCTCGGCTTTGACTCCGGCCAGTTGCTCTATAACTTTCATCTTACTGGCCAGATCGTATTTTGCGACCTTGGCGTTTTCGACACCGACGGTTCCGGCCGTGGACAATTTGTCCAGCGGCCCTTTCGCGGCCAAGTTCACACTCGCCGTTCCCGTCACGATTTCCGCGCCCGCCGGGAGCACGATATTCAACGCGGGCAACACCGAGGCAAGCTCGGTGAGTGGCATTTTCGATCCCGATAGTTTCAGATTCACCTCGAGCGGTTCGCTGTGGAGATTGTAACCGCCGGTAAGTGATGCGACCGCGCCGCCGACGTGAATATCGGCGCGTTGAATCGTTCCTGTAAGTTTCTTCAAATCGTGCTGGACTGCGAAGTCTAGCTCTAGAGGCCGCTTGGCGGGGCTGCCGGCGCGAGACAGCTTGGCTTGGTCCACCTTCAGCTTTCCCCGAACGGAGGCGACGGCTCGTTCGGATTTGAGGCTGCCTTCGATAGAAGCAAGACCCGCTAGGCCCGTGGCCGGGTCGATAGCGCCCGATTCGATCAGGTCCAGATGTGACAGAGTCAGCTTCGCGTCGATTGGAGTAGAGATTGCATCGCCGGCGGCAACCGGGCCGGCATTGCCCTCAAGCTTGAGGCTGCCTCCGGCCGGGAGAGATGCCGTTAACGAAAAAGGAGAGGAAGAGGATGCCGAGAAGTTTTTCACCTCGACTGCGGTCTTATCGAGGATGATCGGCTTTGCCTTGCCTCCCAGCCTTCTTAGGATGACGCGCCCATCGGTGATTTTCACGTCCGCCACGGAAAGATCTTGCGACGCCGGCGCCTGGCCGGAGGCGTGTTCCGGCGCCTGCGCGACGCTCGCCGGCCGCGCAACGGGCTGCGCTCCGAGGCTGGAGAAGTTCCAGGCGCCCTGGGCGTTCTGAATGAGATCGACATTCGGCTTAACGATGGCGATTCCGGTGACGTTGAACTTGCGCGAGAGAATCAGCGGCATCAACTCCACGCCGGCTTTCAGCGATTGCGCCCGCAGGAACGGGGCGGAGCCGAAGGCAGGATCTTCGGAAATCGAAACGTCGCTCGCCGTCACGGAGCCTGATAGAATCGTGAGCTTTAGATCGCCGATGTTGACCTGGCGGCCGAGAGTCTGGCTCAGTTTCGCCTCCAGTGCGGGGCGGAACTGATTTGCATCCACCAGAAACGGAATGGCCAGAACTGTTACCAGCAGCAGGATAACAACAATTCCAGCCAGGATTGCGGCGCGCTTCATAGAAATCCCTCTAGGTCCTAAGGGTAACCTACAGCAACGTCTTGCGGTAACGCCGCATCCTCCAAGTAGGGAGGGTGACTATGATACGCAAACTCAAATCAGGCGAATACCGGCTATATTCGCAGAAGAAGGACCCGCGGACGGGGAAACCCAAAAACTTAGGTACATTCTCTTCACGCGAAGCAGCCGAGCAGCACGAGCGCGAAGTTCAGTTCTTCAAACGGCGCGGGCACTAAGAGCTGGCCAGGGCTCCGCTGCGGCACACCTAGAGTCCATCATGGCCATGACCTATGGCTATAATGAAATCGTATGGACGTGAGCATCGCCGAAGCCAAGAACCGTCTGACACAACTGATCCGCGCTGTCGAGCAGGGTGAGTCTGTGGTGATTACGCGCCGCGGAAAACCTGTGGCCCAGATCACGGCGCCGCCCGCGAAGCGCCGCCGCGTCATCTTCGGCGGAATGAAGGATCGCATCAAGCTCCTGCCGGGATGGGACGATCCGATCTCCGAGGAAGAACTGTTCGGACACCGTTTGTGAACGGCTATTTGCTCGACACGAGCATCGCTCTCCATGCGATCACGTATCCTGAGCGAATCTCCGTGCACGCCCGCCACGCCGTTGAGCGTGGTCCTGTTTTCCTGAGCGTCCTTTCTTACTGGGAGGTCGTGGTGAAAAGCATGAAAGGGAAACTGGAGGTCCGTGACCCACGGACGTGGTGGCCGGATGCTCTCGGCCAACTGGGTGCGAGCATTTTGCCTCTGAGGCCGGATCATATTGGCGAAATCGCGGATCTACCGCTGCTGCACAAGGATCCATTTGATCGCGCTTTAATCGCCCAGGCGCGAGTGGAGCGTTTGGTTCTCGTGACAACCTACGGCCTAATCGCGAAGTATGCGGACAGCCGCCTGCGAGTTTTGGGGTAACCTCACCGCGCCGTGCAAGGCTCCGGCGCCCAGCCGCTCGAGTCCGCTTGCTTCTTGAAATGCGTGCTGGTGAGGAAGGGCGAGGTCAAATATTGGGGATCGACCACCTCAGTGGTCACGACTAGCCACACATCGCCGTTCGGGGCGGCATGTAGGTCGTAATATTCGTTGAGCACGGCGTTGGCGCTATAGGGAACGCCGTTCCTGCGCAAGTAGCCGGGCTTCAGATTCGTCGTAACGACCTTCAGATCGCCCATGCGCGCGGCGCCGCGGCCGCCCGACGGCGCGGCATATTCCCACTGCGCCACCGAATAGCCTTGCCAGCTAGCGTCCGTATCCTTGGGCGGCGTGACCCCGAAATGGAACAGCCGCGTCTGGGTTCCGGCGTCCGTATCGATGCGCAGCGTCGTGTCGTTTTCCCAACTGATGTGGAGACGGCCGGGAATGCGCATCAGCGCGGGGGCGCCGTAAGCTTTGCACTGATTGTCCTCGGCTTCGTCCTTGGCGGGATCCCAAGCGTCGGCAATTTTGCGAGCGTCGGCGTTCATAGGCACGCCGACATATTTGCCTTTGGGCGGGGTCACCATGCGGTACATCCAATCTTCCGTGACCACGGAGACCCAGTAGCCGGCCGGATCGAAGGCAGCTGCTGTGCGGGGATTCGGCGCTGCTCCGCGGGCTGCGCCTCGGCCCCCGCCGCGTCCCTGCGCGAAAAGCTGCGCCCCAAAAACCAGCAGCGCCGCGGCCAGAGTGATCGGTCTAATCGATCGTCTCACCAGGCTTGTTGCCCCACCCAAAGCCATCGGATTTGCGATGCAGAGTCTTCAGCGCCCCACGATGATCGGCAGCCGTGCGGGAGGGATTCATGGTAATTGCCACTTCATCGCCGATTTTCAGCGTGTCGCGCTTGATGCCCTGCTGCCCGAGTTGCCCAGAGGAGCGCCATTCCAGCGACCAGCGCTGCATCGCTCCGGTTTCGTCGGGCGCGTCGATCTGGAGAAACGAATGCGGATTCCGCAGCAGAATCTCTGCGATCTTCCCGTCCAGCGTGACCTCTTTATCGGACTGATAAGTAGCGGCCAACGAGTGGTGAGCAAAGGCGCCGGCCGCCGCAGCCAGCAACCCGATTACGAGCATGATCTTGAAGCGCATTACTTTTTCAGGCTCCTATACGCCGCCTCGATGAATTTGTCCCCCGAGCCGTACAACCCATCATAGTCCAGAGTAGGCTTGGCCGCCTTCACCTGCTCGAGCGTCATCCCCTTTTTGATCAGCGCCTGAATCCGGTCGCGGATGATCGCGACCATGTTTCGGTAATTGGCGACGTCGCCCGTATCGCACAGCCGCCCGTGTCCGGGAATGATAAGCGTTCCGCCCTGCGAGCGGAACTCCGGAATCGCGATATCGAGGATATGATTCAACGCGTCCAGCACGCCGTTGATGCTCCCGCCTTTTTCCAGATCGATCACCGGATAGCTGTCGGTGCGAAGAATGTCGCCCGCCGCGATCACGTCAGAATAGCGGAAGTAGACCAGAGAATCGCCGTCGGTATGCGCCGCCGGTTCATGAAACATCTGCACGCCTTCGCCGTTGAAAAACTCGCTGAGCTTGTAGGAAGCGTCGCGATAAGAATCGGTGGGCCAGTCGGCGGAGGGGAACGCGGTTTTATCCCTGCCAACCGAAGCGCTCATGCGGGTGAGAACGCCTTCATGGGCGATGATAGTCGCGCCCGGCGCGACGCCGACCGGCGGAAAAGTGACGCCTAGAATCTTCGTGTCCGAAGGCAGCTCGGCCAAGCGTCCATTGCCGCTGGCATGATCCAGGTCAGCGCTGGTATTGAAAATGTACCGGACCGGCTTAGCCGCCGCCGGGGAGGCGATGATTGCCGCAAGTGACGGACTGCTCCAGCGATAAGGGCTGTCGGGGCAGTGCATCCCGAGACACTTGTTGGGCGCGGGCGACGCCGCCACTGTAGTGGCCAACTGCAATACCGTCTGCAAGACCTTCGTCGCCATCTCCGCCTTGCCGGAATCGACCAGCAGAATTCCGTCCTTGCCGATCGAAGCGGCGATATTGCCGCCCGCGCCCACGAGCATGTAGACGTTGCCCTGCACCGGCATGACGTGGATCTCTTCAGCGGAAGGCTTGGGGAGCGCGGCCAACACGGAAGGCGAAAGTTTCGCGTTCGCGGGCATCCGCGCGGCCGCCATCGTGTTGCCCTGTCCTTGCAGCAGTTGCGAGCGGTATTCGGGATAGGTGGAAGCCGCGCCGCCACGCGCGGCTTGTTCGGGGATCCAGCCCGCCGCGTCCTTCAATTGCTCCGTCTCGCCCGGAAGAAAATGGGGAATCGCCTTGGAAATGTTCTCTTCGCTGACCGTGCACGGATAATACGTCAGCGCGGTATGCAGGTTCAGGCGGTAATTCGTGGTTTGAATCAGCGGCTCTTCCAGCCAAACCGGATCGGTGAGGATCATCGCCACGGTGAGAATGTCGCCATGCCGGTCGATGTATTCCATCATGGTGGCCTTGTCGCTAAAGCTCGCGCCGTTGCGGCGCAAATAGCTGCCTTTGATGTGGGTCGTCGTCACCACGAGCGTGTTGCCTTCCCACTTGCCGGTAGAAAAGCCCGACCAGCTGTGTGGCGCCCATTCCGGCGGATGAGGACGGCCATCCATGTAAATCACGCGGTCGAGCGAGCGCAGATATTCAACGTGAATTGCGGTCAAGTCGCGCCCGATGGGATCGACTTCATTCCAAAACCGCACGCTCCCCAGCGCCCGCCACTGATACGGCGCCGAATGCGGCCTGCATTGAAACTCGGGTAGGCTCCATTCGGAATGATCGTGGCTGTCGGCTTTCATGCGACCTGCGTCGTTGAGCGGAATCCCCTGATAATCGCCCAGCGGCGGCCCACCGGACCGCTCGTAGCTGTCTTCATGGATGACTTCCTCCCAGACGCCCGAGAAATCGGTGACATCGAGCGCGGGGGCCCCTTGGGCAAATGCGGGCAAGCGGGAGAAAGCCGCCATGAGCAGCATCGGGAGCAACGGATAGCGCGGCCGATTCATAACCGTCCATCATATCGACTCTGTGCTACAACTACTAGCTGATGCGACCTCTACTGCCGCTGCTTCTCGGTCCTGCTCTCCTCGCGCAGTCCTCGAAAACGCAAAGTCCCGCCGCAGACTGGCCCATGTTCAACCGCGATCTGGCAGGCACTCGTTACTCGCCGCTTACCCAGATCAACACATCGAATGTTTCGAAGCTCACCCCTACCTGGACCTATAAATTCAACCGGCCGGGCAAAACCATTCGAGGCGACAGTCCCTCGGAGCTGTATCAGGAGATCACTCCGATCGTGGTCGGCGGCGTCATGTACATGCCATCGGGCGATCGAGTGGTCGCTTTAGATGCCGAGACTGGCAAGGAAATCTGGGTGTACGAGATGCCGTCTGGCTTGACCTCCTTCCGCGGCGTTTCTTATT
>DASQJB010000277.1:0-2304 GCA_035631295.1 Bryobacteraceae bacterium
ATTGTGGAGAGCAAGACGCGAATCATCGATATTGACTTGCGGGCCTACTTGGATCATGCGTCATACTGCCCCCTTATTCATGAAATGCCTTCAAACAAATTCGGGTGATTGTCTACTACTTTGATTCGTAAGCCCTTGCGGCGTCCCCGGGTGACTAACAAGGCTTGGAGCTCGCCGCGCTTGACTCTTTGCAACACGGTTTGCCGGGATACGCCTAATTTCAGCGTGGCCTCCAGCATCGGCAGATAATCCGGCGGCGCCTGCTCCACAAAGCGCGCGCGCAGTTCATCGGTGAGGCGGATCTGCCATGGTGCACCGGCAGTGACCTGTTCGCCGGCGATGAAACCATCACTCAGCCAGCGATGAACTGTGGAAGGATAGATGCCCAGGATCTGCGCGGCCTTGCGAATCGGTACGAGTTCGCCTGCGGGCGGCTCCGTCGGTGGCTGGAAACGAGGAATCTGGCGATAGCGGCGCAGGCCGCCGACCTGATTGGCGGTGAAGCGTTCGCCGGTGGCGCTTTTGCGTCCCTGACGATTCAGGATTCCGGCGATAACGTCATCGGGATAAAGAGCGGCCAGGCGATGCAGCAGCGAGAGCGTATCTTCGTCGGTGCGAATCCCACGCGGCTGAGAACGCGGCAGGCACAGATCGAGTTCCGTGAGCGCCCCGCCGCGCCAGCGCAGCGTCAAATGAGCCCGATGTTGAGGCCGATCCACCGTGACCATCACTTCTTCCAGCAGGGCGCGCAAAAGCTCCTTCCGGTCGCGATCCGTGGTGGTCGGTGCCGTCCAGACTTTCTGTAGATCCGAGCCGAGAGCGCGAAGCCTGTCCTTTTCTTCGGGACCGAGTACGCGCGGATGTTCTTGTTCCCTTTGCCTCAGTTCAGCCTCGACGGCCGCCAGATCGCGCAGGCGTTGTTCCCATTCGTTTTCCAGCGTGCGGGCCACCAGTCGATTTTCGGGCTCGATGGCCTGGTATTGACGCTCGGCGCGTTGGGCTTCGTAGCGCGCCCGTTCCACCGCCAGCCGCCACTGACTCAACGCCGCATCCTGGTCTGCTTCCAGTTGCTGGAGGGCGAGTTCAGTGGCATCCACCGCCGCCGGCGTGATGGCTTGGAGAAAGGCGTCCACCACGGCTTGATCGATCTGGATACCACCGACGTTCAGACAGTACACCCCACGCCCGTGCACAATATCCTTGCCGGAGCAATGATAGCCGGGCGAGGCGTTGCGACCGCGGTAGTGAGTGTGGAGTCGGCGGCCACACTTGCCACATCGAGCCAGGCCCTGCAGCAGGGCTGCGCCTTCTCTCACAGCGCCTCCGCCTTGGTGCGGCTGCGGATGAACGTTGGTGTCGATGCGGGTCTGGTTGGCCTGGAAAGTGGCCCAATCGATGTAGCCGGGATGATGCCCGTGAAGCAGTACCGACCACTCGGCCATGGGTAGATGACGAGTGCGGCGACGGAGTCTTCCTTGCTCGTCCAGGTACCGTTCATGACGGCACTTTCCATAGATGTAAGCGCCAGCATACACCGGATTGGTGAGCACGTGATGGATGGCGGTATAGGTCGGCGCGACCCAACGGATCGGACTCTTCATGTGTTGCCGCATGGGGAAGGGGAGGCCCTCGGAATGGAACCAAAGCCAGACCTTGCGGGCCGATCCCAGTTCCGCGAATTTCGCAAAGACCGTGCGGATGGTGCTGACCACACCTTCATCAGGATAGAAACGAACTTCGCCTTCCTGTTCCCCCCACACGAAGCCCACGGGCAAGCCGCGACGCAATTCGCCGCGGGCTGCTTTGTTGCGGATTCCCCCCTCCAGTCGCGCGCGCAGGACGTGAAGTTCTGCCTCCGCCATAATACCCTTCAGCCCGAGAATCAGGCGATCGTTGAAAAGCGCCGGATGATAGATGCCGTCGCCATCTCCGACCAGAGTGTCGGTCACGCCGCAGAGATCGAACAAGCGATACCAGTCGGCATGGTTACGCGCTAAGCGCGAGACTTCCAGGCCGAGCACGATTCCCGCACGGCCCAGAGCGACTTCCGTGGTGAGGTGCGCGAAGCCGGAGCGCTCACACCATCCCGCACCGGAAAGGCCTAGATCTTTATCGATGACGATGATGTGTTGCTGGGCCCAGCCCAGTTGGCAGGCTTTGTCGATCAAAGCATATTGGCGCGCGGTGGACTCACGGTGGTTTTCGACTTGGGCTGGGCTGGATTGACGAATGTAGACGTAGGCGGGGCGTTGGAGATGGTTGGGTTTTACTTTGCTGGCATCATTCATGGTTGTTCTCCCTCGG
>DASQJB010000278.1:0-10811 GCA_035631295.1 Bryobacteraceae bacterium
GAGACCAGATCTCACGGGGTTTCTGTGTGGGATGTTGCCGGCGGAATTGGTTGTACAAGAGGATGGCTCGCGTCGTCTCCCGATTACGCGGCCGGCCGCGGCGGCGCGGTCTCGGCGGAAGCAGGGCGCGGGTGAGCGTCAACACGCGGGCTTTTAGTCCGGCGTCGGCCTGGAACGCGGCGCGGTGCTTGCGGGCGATTAAGCGGCAATGCTCGACCACTTCCTTGCGGAGCTGCGCCGGCATCGAGAGCTTTCGACGCTTCGCTTTCGTCGTGTCCAAGCCCCATCATGCTGCTTTCGGGGGGATGCTGCAGATCCTCCCTGCCTCGCCGATTGCGTATAGAGCGTCCCGGTTCTTTATTCGGCAAAGTGCGAGAATCGTCCCGAAGCCGCCGAAATATTCGAGCGACAGCCGCGGCCAGCAAGGTGCCCGCAGTCCCGACTGCTTCCGCAATCGCTCTGCTGCTGACGATCGCGCTGTAGGTGGCGGTCGCCACGATACGCGATTCCACGCCGCGGCCCAGCCGACGACCGTTATGCATGAATCCCTTGTCTGCCCGAAGGCCGGCGTTAAAAATCGGCGAAAGATCCCCATCAAAAACCGTTCGATTCGTGCAATTTTCATTCAACCTTGCTGAAATAACAGCGTATGGGGAAAGAGGTTTTATACCGCGTGGGACAAGCCGCGAAAGACCTAGGCGTGAGTTCCTATCGCATCCGCCGCCTTTGCGAAACCGGACTGATTTCCGCGGAGTTCAGCGGCCATCAATGGGAGATACCCGAAAGTGACCAGACGGAGCAAGTCGAGGCCGAACTCGTCAGCGGAAACCATTTCCAGATGCTCGGAGTACACGCGGCCGTAGGACGCCTCCTCGACGAAAACGATGACGCCGTCGATGGCGCGGGACAGGTTTGCGTCATCAGCTACCGTCTCTGGAAAGAGCGCTTCGGCGCAAGGCCGGATGTCATCGGCCGCACGGCCATGATCTAATACGCTGCGGAGGCTGGATTTTCCGGCGCTGCGTTGCACGCGCTCCACGATCTCCAAATTCCTTCCTCCATCAGAGGACAGCTTTTGGGCGATCCCCGCGACAGCCCGGGTTGGGCGCAGTTGATCGCGCGATTGAAGCCGGGGATACGCCCGGCGCAAGCGCAGGCGCGGCTGAATGCGCTCGGCCAGGAGATTGAGAAGGTCACCGGTCCCAGGATGGCCGAGCATGACGATTTCTTTTTGCGCGATGGCAGCCAGGGAATCGGCTCGAAAAAGGAGCAGTACAGGCCTGTGTTGGCGCTTCTGCTCTTAGTGGGCGCGGTTCTTTTGATCGCGTCCGCCAATGCCGGCTCGCTACTATTGGCCGCCGGAGTGGACCGCTCGCGGGAGGCGGGTCTCCGCATCGCCGTTGGCGCGGGCTGCGCAGCGCCGTTCCGGCAATTTCTCGTGGAAAGTGTGTTGCTAGCAGCGCTCGCGGCCGCGCTAGGGTGGCTGAGCCGTGTGCTCATTCAAGCGCTGCTCCATCTGCTCGGCGCGCAGAGCGTAGGGCTGATCGCTCCTCTTCGCCCCGATGGGACTGTGTTCGCTTTTTCCGCCGGCGTAGCGTTGTTGGCCGGAATCGCATTCGGCCTGCTTCCGGCCTGGCGCGCCGCGCATGCCGAGCCGCTCGTAGCCGTTCACGGATTGCCATCGAGCCATCCGGGTCTCCGCTCCCGGCTTTCGAGCGCCGCCATCTCGGCTCAAATCGCGCTTTCGCTGGCCATGCTGTTTTGCGCCGGGCTCTTCGCGCAGACGCTTGGTAACTTGCGCGCGATCGATCTCGGCTTCCATCCCGAAAGCGTTGCCATGCTGCACATCGACCTTAACCGCACGGTCCACAAAGATAGCGCAGAATCGTACTTCGAAGATCTTTTGCGCCGCGTGCGCGCGCTGCCGCATACCCGCGCGGCCAGCCTGGCAAACCCCAGCGCGCTTTCGGGAACCATGGCCTCCGTCACACTCCGAATTCCCGGCTACGTCTCGCCCAACCGCCCGCCTCCAGTCACGAATGTTATGTGGATCAGCAACGGATATTTCCGCACGCTCGGAATTCCGCTGCTCGCAGGCCGGGATTTCACGCCTGAGGACCGCGCTATGGGCTCGGCGGAGGGCGTCGTGATCGTGAACGAACAGTTCGCCCGCGAGTTTTTCGGCAGCGATGCGCTCGGGAAAGTTTTCAGGAGCACCGGCCGCGATCTTCGCGTCGTGGGAACTGTCGGTGATACGAAGTATCGTTTTTTGCGGGAGGAAACACAGCCCATCATGTACATCCCGGTCACGCAGGGCGGCTATCGAAACAGCCTGTTTCTCCAAGTCCGAACCTCCGGCGATCCTGCGCGAGTCCTCGCCGAGCTGGGAACGCTTGTCCAGTCTATTGATCCACGTGTGCCGGTGGACCGCATCGGCACGATGGAGATGCAAATCGATGAGGCGCTGGCGGTGGAGCGATTGCTCAGTTTCCTTTCGACCTTGATCGGCGCGGTTGCGATGGGCTTGGCCGCGCTCGGACTCTACGGCGTGCTCGCCTTCGCGGTGAAGCGGCGCACACGCGAAATCGGCATTCGCCTGGCCGTGGGCGCGCAAAGAGGAGCCGTGCTCGGCATGATCCTCCCCGAAAGCGCCTGGATCGTGCTGCCGGGAATCGCTACGGGCATCCCTCTGGCTTTGGCCTGCGGCAAACTCGCGTCGTCGTTGCTGTACGGCTTGCAACCAGGCGACCCGGCCACCGTTCTGAGTTCCTGCGCGCTGCTCGCCGCGGTGGCTTTTGCCGCCGCATGGATCCCGGCGCACCGGGCGTCGCGAGCGGGTCCCATGACGGCGCTGAGGTGCGAATAGCCCGCGCGATAATAAAGTTATGCGCCGTCTGCTTGTCGCGGCGATCGCCGTCTGCTCCCGGCTCGCATCCCCCGCTTCGCTGCCTCCCCTGGTCTGTTCCTCCGGCGGCCCCATCGGGACGGTAGACCTGCGGGTCGATCCTTCCAAATCCGGCGAGAAGCCGCTTCCCCTTCGCACCATCAACCGTCTCGAGGAAGGCGAAACCGTCACCTACCGCCCGCTTCTCCGCCCCAGCGAAGAGCGCAAAGGCGAAGTGGCGCTGGTAGTGGTTCCCGCCGAAGGCGTCCATGCCGCCGAGCCGTTGCTCGTCTCCCCCGCCAAGGACGCTGCTAAGCCGCAACATTGGCAGATTCCCTGGAGAACCGGGATCGTCGCACTTGTCTACGGGCCGTCCGGCCTCAATGTGAACAAGGTCCGGGGCTTCCTGTCAAAAGACTCCGACGTCGTGGGAGAGCTGGCCGACTACGCCGATAAGACAGCCAAGACGGAAGCCCTGCTTGCCGAGCTTTCCTCTCCAAACCTTTCGAGCGAACGCTTTCAATCGGCCTTGCAGGGTTTCTCTTCCCAATACGGGCTGAACGTGCAGATCACGCGCGGCGCGCCCACCAATCAGCAGACCTACGCTCTGTTTCAAGCGCTGAATCCTGCCATCGCCAACTACGATCCTCTTTCTCCGCAACCCGCGGCCGGGGCGCGCCAAGCTGCCGGCCTGGCCACGATGGTGGGCGGGATGTTTTTTGGCACTCCCGTGGGGCTGGCCGCCGGAGGCACGGCGATGCTGATGAATTTACGGATGCTGGCATTTCCCAACTCGGAGTTCCGCTCTTCGTTTTCGCAGCCGATGCCGGACGACGCGCTGGGACTGTGCGGGAAAACCGGCGCCGGCCCAGCGCACACAAGAGTGGCGTATCTCTGGGCCACGCGCATTCCCAACGTAGGCCCGCCCGCGATCATTATCGGCAAGGAGAATTCGCTTCCTTCCGGTGTCCGTTCTCCGCTTCCGGTTGCAACTTCGGGCGCCGCGTGGAACTACATCGATCGCGCCCACGGCTGGAGCCTTCTGCCCGAGAACGGAAAGCCAGTCCCCGTGGGAGTCCGGAAACTGGGCGACTCCCAAAAGCTCGAGCTGGACCTTAGCAGTGTGCCGCCGGGCCGCTATACGCTTCAGGCAAACTGGGACTGGGATCGCTTCGCCGCGGCCGGCTCTATCGATATCCGCCCGCTCAGCGATCTCAAAACGGCGTGGTTGGTTCCTTCTTCGCAGGACCGTTTGATTGCGAATACTGGCAAAGTGCCCGTCACTTTGGATGGCGGCGACAAAGGCGATTTCGAATTCGTCACCAAGGTGGAAATCGAAAAGTTGCACGACGAATTCGCATCGCCATCCGCCGTTCCGTTCGTGTTGCACGAGGGCTTGCGCCAGGGACCGCAGAAGCACGCGGACCTTCAAATCGACACCGGCAATCTGGAGCCAGGCGACTACAAGTTGATCGCGACCCAACTGGACGGCAAAACCCACGACATTCCCCTTAAGCTTTTGCCACCCCCTCCCAGCGTGGACAACCTGCCCATGGTGGTGAATCAGGGCGTTTCCAAAATCGATTTCACGTTGAAGGGCCAGCGTTTGGATCTGCTGAAGGGGCTGGAGATTCCTCAAGGCAAGGCGGAACTGGAGCCCGCCGTTCCCGGACAGAAAGAACGGAAGGTCACGTTGCAGATTCCCGCTAACGTGAGCGCCGGAACCAGCTTCGCCATCCGCGCATACGTGGATGGCCACAACGAGCTGCTGACATTTTCTAACGCTATTCGCATCGCAGGCCCCAAGCCCAGCATCGTCAATGTCACTGTGGCGCAGACCCCTCACCGCACCGTGCCCCTCGGCGAAGGCGAGCTTCCAGGCGGCGCGTTCCTCAGCGCCATGCTAAACGTGGAGCACTTGCAGTCGAACAGCGTGGTGAAGCTCGGCTGCGGAGATGGGCAGTCGCTCCCCTTGCGGCTTGGAGAGCGATCCGGCTCCTCGCGCGTGCAGCAGTTGACGCCCGATCAGGTTTTTCTGTCGTTCGACACGTCCGGATGGCCCAATGGCTGCATGTTACAGACGGCCATCGCAAATGGGAACGAAGGCGAATCTGCGGCCTACAAGATCGGCCGAATCGTATTTCTGCCTGGCATCGACAAATTCAGCTTGACGCCGGATTCCGATGCGAGCGATTCTTATCACGCGGTTCTGAGCGGCGAATACCTCGAGACCATCGCCAAGATCGGTTGGGCGCCGGATCAGGGCCAGCCGGTCGACGGATTGCCCTTGCCCACAGGCGACGGCCAGAAGGAAACCCTGCAGAGCCGCATCCCGCCTCCTCCGGATCCCGACGCACCGCTCCTCATTTGGTTGCGAAACGAAGCCAATCCGCGCGCCACGTCGATCCGGCCAAATCCAGGCCCACGCGCGCAGGCCTTAGCGCGTTAGCCGTGGCACAGGCTTTAGCCTGTGAACTCATCCGCGGCATGATGCTCGACACCCGCAGCCCAGTGGCCTGCTGCCTGCGGGAAGTTTATTGGAAGCATTCGCCTGCCAGCCAGCATCGTGATTAGTGACCGCATCTAGCGTTCGTGCGCCTGAGGTTGGCTGCGGCGCCGCCGCGACGGAACGAACCCAATATGGGCAGGAAGAATTTAGTGGAGTTCTTCCACGACTATTTCAGCCCGCGATCCAACTACTTGGAGTATGACAACGGCTTCCGGCGGTGGAGTTATGCCTATTGTGAAACTGCGGAGGCGGCGCGCGTCTTCGCCGCGCGACTGAAAGCGGCGGGCGTCCGGCGGGGTGAAAGAGTGCTGCTGTGGAGCGAAAGCCGGCCGGAGTGGGTTTTCGCGTTTTGGGGATCGCTGCTTGCAGGCGCGGTCGTGGTTCCGGTGGGTGCGGAGTCCTCGTCCGAATTTGTCAGTAGAGTAGCGGACGTCGCGCGCCCGCGCGTGGTGGCGCTCGGCGAGGATGTGCGGTTGGACGCTGAGGTTTCAGCTCAAGTCTTGCGACTCGCAAGGGAGGATTGGAAGGGGCCATCCAATGCGCTGGAATCCCCAGCCGTGACTCGCGACGACCTCGCGGAGATTGTTTTCACTTCAGGCTCGACGGGCGAGCCAAAGGGCGTCGAGATTACTCATGGCAACCTCCTTTCGCAGATTGAGGCCGTCGAATTGTGGATGGTGCGCATTCGGAAATTCTTGCGCCCGTTCTTTCCGATTCGTTTGCTTCAGCTTCTTCCGCTAAGCCACATGTTCGGCCAGGCCGCGGCCCTTAGTCTGGCTCCGCTCACCCGCGCCTCCGTGGTGATGACGCGCCGGCAAAACCCGGCGGCATTGGCCGAATTGATTCGCACACGCGGCGTCTGCTCCGTGGTTTGCGTTCCGCGAGTTCTCGATGCCTTTCGGGCCCTCGCGTCGCAGCAAATCCGTACCGAGCCGCGACCGTCAGGGAGCGGTCCCTCAGCCTGGCAACCGGAAGCTCTGGTTCGCAATCTCTGGCGCGCTCGTCACATTCGCCGGACGTTTGGCTGGAGATTCCTTGGCTTCGTCGTCGGCGGCGCGGCGCTGGACCCAGAGTTGGAGCGTTTCTGGTCCCGCCTCGGCTATCTTGTAGTTCAGGGCTATGGGCTGACGGAGACTTCCCCCGTCATAAGTCTCAACAACCCGTTGCATCCGCGCGCGGGATCGGTCGGCCAACTCTTCCCCGGCGTGAAGGCCCGCATCGCTCCAGACGGCGAAATCCTGGTCCGCGGCCCCAACGTGAGCCGAGGCTATTACAACGAGCCCGAGAGGACCTTCGACGCCATGCGCGATGGCTGGCTGCACACCGGCGATCTCGGGTCCTTAGACGAGGAAGGTTATTTGTATATCCGCGGCCGGAAAAAAGAAATGATTGTGACCCCCGAAGGAGTCAATATTTTCCCCGAAGACGTCGAGCGGGTTCTGGACGGCGTTTCCGGCGTCCGTGAGTCCGCCGTGGTGGGCTTGCCTCTGTTGGGAGACGACCGGCAGGAGCACGTGCACGCGGTTCTGGAATTAGCGCCCGGCCGGGATGCCGGCGAGGTGATGGCCGAAGCCAACCGCCGTCTCGAAAGCTACCAGCGCATTCGCGGCGTCTTCGTCTGGCCGGAAGAGGCTCTGCCACGGACGGGCCAAACGGGAAAGCTGAAGCGCGCCGAGATCCGGGATCGGATTGCCGCCGAGCGCGCAGCAAAACCAGTCAATGGGCATCCAGCGCGCGGTTCAACAACAGCCGACATGGTGACGGAAGAGATCGAGCGGCGCACAGGCCGCGGCGCGTCCGCGGAAAGCTCGCTCGACGAGCTGGGGCTGAGCTCGGTGGACCGCGTGGAGATGCTGCTCGAATTCGAAGGACGCAGCGGGCAATCGATGGAGGAATCGGAGTTCGCCGCGGCCCGAACCGTGGGCGACCTCAAAGCTGCCGTGGAACGCGCGGTGAAGTCCGGCGAACCAGGCGCAGCGGAGCGGGCCCGGTTTCCTTCCTGGAACCGGAACTCGCTGGCGCGTTTGGTGAGGGAAACCAACCTCAGCCTGTGGGTGCTGCCGCTGGCCCGTTTTCTTGGGCGGCCCACGGTCGAGGGCTTGCAGAACCTGAACCGCGTCAAGCCTCCCGTGATCTTCGCCGCGAATCATGAGAGCAATCTGGATGCACCCCTGATCTTGGCCGCGCTGCCGGGTGAATGGCGCCGCCGCATCGCGCCCGCAATGTACAAGGAGTTCTTCGACCCGCACTTCTCGCCGGAGAATTATTCGCTGACGCGCAAGCTATTGAGCAGCATCGTGTATTACTTAATCGCGCTCATCGGCAACGCCTTCCCCATTCCCCAGGAGGAAGCCGGGGTGCGCGATGTGCTGCGTTACGCCGGCGAGCTGGTGAGCGAAGGATGGTCGCTCCTGATCTTTCCGGAAGGAGAGCGCAGGCCGGCGGACCGGCACGGCGCCTTCCGCCCCGGTGTCGGTCTTCTAGCGGATCGGCTCGAAGTGCCAGTGGTTCCAGTGTGCGTTGAAGGCACGGGCCAAGTGCTCCCACCCCAGCGAGTCCTGCCCCGGAGGGGCCGTACGCGAGTGATATTTGGGCCGCCCATGCGACTTGAAGACAGGGATCCGAAGGTTCTGGCGAAACAAGTCCAGGAAGCCGTGGCAAGCCTTGCGGCCGCCGGCTTTGCGTCCTTGGCGCGACGATAAAACGCCGGATGGAAGCCGTCATCCTCATCGGCATTCAAGGCGCTGGCAAGACGACTTTCTACCGCCAACGCTTTTTCGAAACCCATGTCCGCATCAGTCTGGATCTGGTGAAAACACGCCGGCGCGAGCAAGCATTGCTCGATGTCTGTTTGCGCACAGGACAGCGGTTCGTGATCGATAACACAAACGTTCGCGCCGAAGTGCGGGCGCGCTACATTGGCCCCGCAAAGGCGGCCGGCTTTCGCGTGATCGGTTACTTCTTCGAAACTCCACTCCAGGAGGCTCTGCGCCGCAATCGGCAGCGTTCCGGACGGGCAGTCATACCGGTTCCAGGCGTGATCGGGACGTTGAAACGCCTGGAGCCTCCGGCGATCGAAGAGGGATTCGACGAGCTGTATTTCGTTTCGCACGGTGAACGTGACGAATTCGTAGTCACGCCCGCCAACGCTTCCTCGCAATCCTCTCGGCAATCCAATGCACGAGGAAAGCCAACGCGCCGCCCATCGCCGTGAAGACCACGCGGCGAACGATCACGCCCTCTTCGTCCAGTCCGGCGAGGGAGAACAAGAACGCCAAGTATGAGGTAAGGCACATCGCGAAATGAGCATAGCTGACCCACAAGAGCGTATAGCACCCCCATGCAAACAAGACCACCCCCGCGGCGCCGATCCATGGGCTGGGCGGAGCAATATGGACAATCAGGCTCGCCACCGCGGCGCCGGTGATCGTACCCGCGACGCGGGCCAGCCCACGTTGCACCGCGTCCTGAAATCCGCGGCGAATTACAATGAGCGCGGTCATGGGAAGCCAGTATCCATTCTGTATAGAGAGCCACTTGTAAAGCGCGACGCCTGCCGCCAGCGTGAGCGCCGCGCGCAGCGGGAACAGCCACCATGGCAAATCGTCAGAAGCGGGCTGGGCTGCCGCTTGAGTCGCCGCCTGGGATCGGGAATTCGGCGCGACAGCCTTTTCAAGCCGCCACCACAGCACGATCACAGCGGTTTGCAGTAAACCGCCCGCCAGTACGAGGGTGCCGCGGACAAGGCTCTGCAAGCCGCGGTCGGGATACCCGGTGGAGATCACCAGCCAAATAGCGGCCTGCAACGCCACCCACGATGCCTCCGGGTCGTATTGTGAAATCCAGGCGTAGACGAACGCCGCCAACGCGGCCATGTACACGGAGGCTACCGCAGAAAGCCCCGCCAGCGTCCCCGCCCAGCTTGCGATGCCCATGCAGAAGGCCGCAAGCAGCATAGGAAGCAGTCGGGAGCCGCGGATTTGGTGGAACGACCCCAATCCTACTGAATAAGCTCCCGCCGCCATCGCAACGCTCGCGCGCGCGTATCCGGTTACAATGCCCACTGCAAGCACCAATGCAATTGCAGGCAGGCATCGAAGCGGCGACCGGAGGTCAAGCTTTGACCAGTCCGCTTGGAAAACCCTCCAGCCCACGGCGTCAGCCACAGAGCCAGTGTGTCATGACAGCCGCTAGACCAGAGTCCTCCGTTGACCGCTCCCTAACGGTCGCGGCTCTGCAACGCCCATTCAGAGCCGCGACCGTTAGGGAGCGGTTGTAATGAAGTTCAGCTACGCCGAAATCTCCTCCAGCGTCAAGTCCTTCGTCTTCGGGCCAAAACCTCCGATTGTAATCACCATGACCGCCATCGCCCCAGCGATGAATAGGGCCACAGCGCCTGTTCCGCCCTCCCGCAAAAGGAACCCAATGCCCAGCCCCGCCAGCGCGGCGCTCACGCGGCTCCAGGCATACACGAATCCCACAGCTCGCGCCCGAATCCGAGTGGGAAACAGCTCGCTTTGATAGTTGTGGAACGCAAACGGCATCCAGTTGTTGAAGAGGGTCACCATCGCCCCAAACACAATCACCAGCGCCGCTCCGGCCGGATGGGCGAACAAGTAAACGAACGCCCCAATGCCCACGCCTGCAGAGACGATCTGCCATTTGCGCTCCATCCGATCCGCCGCCAGCATTCCCAGGAGCGGACCCACCGGATTCGCAATCGCAATGATGAAGGCGTATTGCAAGCTCGTCGTGATGTGGATGCCTTTCGCGATCAGCAGGGTCGGAACCCAGGAGCCGAATCCGTAGAAGGCGATGGTCTGCGTAAGATTGAAGACCGACATGACCAGCGTGCGTTTCCCGTATGGCGGACGTAAGATCTCGCGCAGGCTGTTTTTGGCTGATGGAGCCGGCGCAGCAGCCGGCCGCGGCGGAGGAAGTAGGCCGCCCGCGTCGCTTTCGACCCGCCCTTCGAGTTCCTTCATCACACGCTCCGCTTCGGCTTCGCGCCCATGCAGCGCCAGCCACCGCGGGCTTTCCGGTAGTCCGCGGCGAAACTGCCACGCCAGCAACGCGCCCGCCGATCCGATCAACGTCACCCAGCGCCAGCCGGCGAACCCCAGCGGCTGCCTCGGAACCAGGAGCCATCCCAGCAGCGCCACCACCGGCACGGCGCTGAATTGGACGAACTGGCAGAACGCGAAAGCCTTCCCGCGCGCCTTGACTGGAACAATCTCGGCCAGAAACGTATCGATGGTCACTGGCTCCAATCCGGCGCCGATGCCGGCGAGAAAACGCCAAGCATTCACCTGGTCGGCGGAATGCTGAAAGGCCATGATCGCGCTGGCGACGGAATACCAGGCTAAAGCTGAGATGAAAATCGACCTGCGGCCCAGCTTTGTCCGCGATAGGGCCGAA
>DASQJB010000279.1:0-4148 GCA_035631295.1 Bryobacteraceae bacterium
CGATCGCGGAGCGAGAATCTCCGTAAGCAGCCGCGGCCCCCAGCAGTATCCACCCCACCAAACGGGCCATATTGCCATCGAGGCGAGCTGCAACAACGAAAAGATGCCGCCGGCAAATGCAATTGGGCGATGCCGTGCGAGCGAATCGCGCGCGATGGGTGCGAAGGCTACGCGAAGAGCGCGGCCGGCGTGTACACGAGGAGGCCACGGCCCGGACTCACAAGAATGCTGGCGAGCGCGGCCAGAGGATGGCGACCAAATTCTGGGGCGTAGCCGCCCGTGATGCGGCCAAATGCCGTGAGGTTGTAGCCTGCAGCCAGAGCGGTGACCGCAAGCAAAGGCGCGAATGCTCGGACATGGGCGGCTGCCTTCTCCGCGATTCGCGCGATGGCTAGCAAGAAGCCCGGCGAGCTATGCCGTAGCCAAGGGGCGAACGGAAGATACAGCGGCGCCACCAGAACAGGGCCTGCGATAGGGTATCTGCTATACCAATGACGGCCCGATTTGTAGATGATCTCCGGGGCATAGGGCACATGGGAGTTGATATAGGGGCCAAAACGGTCCAGCGTGATCGAGCCGTCCAGGATTATTGAGAACAGAATCAGAGAGGCCTGCAGGGAATCGCCGGAGGCGATCGGACGGAGATTCGAGTGATAAACGACCGAAAGCAGAGTGAAAAAGGCGACGTATCCCGTCCAGTGCGGCCTGTACCTCATGCGTCGCCGGTTGTCGTGGCCACCCATTTCTTGCTCAACGCGGACGGATGGCAGACTGCACCTGCCGCAGCAGCTCCGGTGAGCCCACAAACAGATCCTCGGGATATCGAAGATAGAGCGATATCTGTTGTTTGATGGCGTCCGCGTTATTGTAGTTCAGTCCCATCCCGGCCAAATATTGCAAACGCAGATCCAGATCCGTATTGACGTGGGCGCCGGTGAGCCATGAGCTAAGGTCCCGGCCGCGTCCCGCATAGGTGGCCAGCAGATCCGTCGCCGATCTGAAGGCGGCTTGGCGAAGCGATTCGGCGAGGGGAGCGTTCAGGTCGATGCGGCGTTGCATCTGATCGGCGTCGATCTTACCGTCTCCATTCCAGCCCAGCAACACCACATCGTAGCCTTCGTTATTGATGTCGTTCGCCCAAATTGTGCCATTCGGGAATACGTCGAAGAATGTCGCCAGTTCGGTCCGGATGGTTTCGGGATCGCTTTCATAGAGCGGGACCCACTGGGTGACGACGCCGCCCGGATTCAGATGACGCTTGCAAATTTCGAAATACTCCTTTGAATAAAGCGTCGCCGTGCCCTTCACCCAGGGATGAATCGGATCCGAAGTGATAACGTCGAATTTCTCGTCCGTGGTGAGCACATAATGGCGGGCATCGTCGTAGACGACTTGGGTTCTCGGGTCGTTCAGCACATTGTGATTTTCGGCATTGAAATAACGCGTGCTGGCGGCCGGGATGAGTTTCTCGATTTCGCAGATTCGGATTTTCTCGATTTCCGGATGAACAACGAAAGTTCCGGCGGTGACGCCCGCTCCAAAGCCGACAATGAGCACGGAGCGGGGATTGGGATGGATGAGCGCGGGCAAGTGGCCGAGCATGCGCTGAAGCCGCATATCGAACGGCTCCGTGGACGCCTCCACTTTGCCGCTGACATGGAAATAAATGGCGCCGCCTTCGGTGCGAGAAACTACGACGGAAGCGTCGCGGCCTTCGCCGCGATAGAGCGGGGAGCCGGCGCCGGTGGTGGTGAGCATGCGTCTGCCGTAGGCGACGGCGAGCCAGGGGACATCCTCGACCCGGAAGATGAAGAAAACCGAGAGAGCCGTTGCGGCCGCCAGCGCGACCGCGCCTTTAAGGCGTATTGCCGGAAGAAGTGCAAATAGCGCCGCGACGATCGAAATCCCGATCAACAGCCGCTCCGAATCGCGCGAGCCGATCCACGGAATAAATACAACGCTGAAGCCGATGGCGCCGGCGATCGCGCCGATGGTGTTGGCCGCATAGACTCGTCCGGTGAGCTGCCCCGGATCTTGGCCCCGAGCCGCGGCGGCCAGCGCCAAGGGAAAACTAGCGCCCCACAGAATCGCCCCGGGAAGAATAGCCCAGAGGCATCGGACCATATCGATCTGAAAATTGAACCACGGGCTCGATGTGAGAAACGGGTTGATGGGCCAGTAAGGCAGAGAAGCGGAAAGCGCGTACGCGCTCCAGAAGATCGCCGCGGCGAGCAGCAATTGACAAAGCCCAAGAGCTGCGCGCGGCCGCCTTCGGCCCACAGCGCTGCCGATAGCGCTGCCGATTCCCAGGCCAATCAAGAATACTGCAAGAATGATCGAAAACGTGTAGACCGTTGCGCCGATCATCACTGAGAGCAGGCGTGTCCAGACGACCTCGGCGCCGAGCGCGGTCATTCCGGAAAGGGCAATCGCAATGTAGACCAGCGCCGCAGACGAGGCACGCAGCGGGGCTAAGTGGGGCGGCCGGCCGCTCTTTGCCGGCTGCCTGGTAGCCAGTCCAAAACTAACCAATGCCACGGCGAAATTGATGGCCGCGCCTATGAACGTCGCCACGCGCATGTCATAAACACGCAGCAAATAAAATCCCGCGAGCAAGCATCCGAAAACGGCGCCGGCGATGTTGCTGCCATAGAGAAAGCCGAGCCAGGAAACGCCCTCCGGCGACGATTCCGCCCAGCGCGCCAGCGCCGGCAGCGACGCGCCCATCAACAGCGTCGGCGGAATCAAACAAATGGCGGCGAGCGCGGCGCGCAGAGAGATCCCCTGCAATCCGCGAGTGGCGATGGCGGCGTAAATCTGGTCGAGATAAGGCACCGCGAACAAGACTAGAATGGCGAGCGCTCCGATTCCCGCTTCCAGTGCGGCATAAACTCGAAGCGGATTCCGCGCCGAGGAAATCCACTTCGGAAGAGCGAGGCTTCCCAGACACATTCCTCCCATATATGTGCCGAGCAGGACGCCGAGCGAGACGGCGGAGGAACCGATGGCCAGTTGCAGCAACTGGAACCAGACGATTTCGTAAATCAGCGCCGCGCAGCCGCTTGCGGCGAACAGGCCGAGGAGCAGAAGCAAATGGGGGCGAACCGCCTGTGAGCGGCTAGCGGCCGCAAAATCTTGTGTTGCGAGCGCCGTCGAACCGGGAGCTTGTCGAGCCATGAGAAAGACGCTAGGGGGCCATCATAGCGCGTCCAAAACTAAGCCCGCCCCGATGTTCAGCACTCCTTCAAGCCCGGTCCGCGGGTGTCAACCGATCCCGCCACAACCTCGGGTTCGTTTTTTCGCCACTTCCCGCAATTTCCATCCGACAGCGACCGGCGCCGAGACGGATCGCCACAAGCCCGCACAACCCAACGGCGCCGGCCGCCCCGCGATTAGGAGAAACTCGCCGGTCACGCGCGTTCGGCATTTCGCGTATCTTTTGAAAACCAAGGATTTTGCTTCTCTTCCGCTTGCCTCGCTCACCCACTCCGCTTGCAGCCCTGCGGTATCGTGGAGGCGGGTAGGAAATCCTCTCCAGGGAACCAAAATTGGGTTTGCTCGTCGAAAAAAAATTCTGGCGCGCGGCAGGGCCGCCATAATACCAGGCTCGGCTCGACTTGCTTGAACAGTTCGTCTATTTCGGCGAGCGCGCCGGCATCGGCGTCGCGGCTTCTCCGTGCGCCCTCTGCGGGCAGCGATGCTACAATCGCAATTCGTCCTCCTTCAAACCAAACAATGGCTACTGAAACTTTGGAAGCTCCCATTGCCGTGACCGACGAAGCCTGGGAGGCGGTCGAGGGCGGCTGGGATTTGCAAGTCCACGTCGCGCCCGACGTGATTGCGCGCCGCATCGACGATCTCGATTTAGCGAAAGAATTCGCCGCGCATAAGCTGAAGGGCTTCGTCCTCAAATCCCATTACGTGCCGACTTATGAGCGGGCTAAGGCCGTCACGAAAGCCAGCGCCGGAACCGGCGTCACCGCGTACGGCGCGATTACGCTGAATCACAGCGTCGGCGGGCTGAATCCTGTGGCGTTGGAAATAGCCGGCCGCTCCGGCAACAAGATCGTCTGGATGCCCACCGTCGACGCGCAAAACGAAACGGCCGGTCGCGCCGGTGGAACGAATGTCAAGTTGCCGTTTTGGGC
>DASQJB010000280.1:0-14382 GCA_035631295.1 Bryobacteraceae bacterium
GGGCTTCCTCGAAGGGCTGCAAGAAGAGATCCGTCGGATCGGCCTAGGCCGAATCGCAACGGTCTCGGGTCGCTATTACGCCATGGATCGGGACAAGCGCTGGGAAAGAATCGAGAAGGCCAAGCTCGCCATGACGGAAGGCGTTGGGCACAAGAGCGCCGACCCCGTCGCGGCCGTAAAAAGATCCTACGAACGCGGTGTCACCGACGAGTTCATCGAACCCATGGTGATCGAGGACTCACGCCACGATCCTGTAGGGTTGATCCGGTCCGAAGACGCCTGCATCTTTTTCAACTTCCGCGCGGACCGTGGAAGGCAGATGACGCAGGCGCTGATTGAATCCTCATTAAAGCTTCACTTCACCACCATGACGCAGTACGACAAGAAATTCGACGTGCCGTTCGTGCTTCCTAAAGAGCATCCCAACAATATCCTGGCGAACGTGATGGCCGCGGAGCAGTGGATGAATCTGCGAGTGGCGGAAACCGAGAAGTACGCGCATGTAACCTATTTCTTTAACGGCGGCGCCGAGAAACCCTATCCAGGAGAAGAACGCGAACTCGTTCCATCGCCGAAAGTTGCAACCTACGATTTAAAGCCTGAGATGAGCGCCGAAGGCGTTACAGAAGTGGTGGTGAAGGCGATAGACAAACGCGGCTTCAATGTTATTGTGATGAACTTCGCCAATGCCGACATGGTGGGCCATTCGGGTAAATTCGAACCCACCGTGCGCGCCGTGGAGACGGTGGATTCGTGCCTCGGCGGGATTTACGCAGCGTTGAAGCGTGCCGGAGGGCGTTGGATCATCACCGCCGACCACGGGAATGCGGAAACCATGATCGATCCCGTGACAAAGGGCCCACATACGTATCACACGACCAATCCGGTTCCGTTCATCGTTGTCGACGAGGAAAAACGTCCCCTGCGTACGGGTGGAGCGCTGCAAGATATCGCGCCGACGATTCTAGGAATGCTTCACGTCGCGCAGCCGAAGGAGATGACAGGCCGAGACCTACGGGAGTGAGGAAGCATGGAATTCCGGAAGTGGGGCAGACGATCGTTTTTGTTCTTCTGCTTGCTGTCTGCTAGCTGCGGGAAGAAGAGCCAGACAAATTCGGAATGGGACGGGTTTGCCCGACGATACATAGAGGCCTACTCTGCCGCCCGGCCAGACGTAGCTGTTTCGGAAGGCCGGCATGAGTTCGACGGAAAGCTTCCCGATTTCAGCCGCGCTGCTCTGGATCGCGAGGTCGCCCGGCTGCGCACTGCGCGCGAGCGCGCAGTGCGATTTGAAGACAATGCGCTCAACGACCGCCAGCGCTTCGAGCGCGACTATCTGATCGCGTCCATTGACAGCGACCTGTTTTGGCGCGAGTCGGTCCGTTGGCCCTACTACAATCCCTACTTTTATAACGACTCGATCGATCCCGAGGTCTATCTGACTCGCCCCTATGCGCCGTTGAATGTCCGCATGAAGGCCTTCGTCGATTACGAGCGCGCCCTTCCCCGGGCTTTGGAACAGATTCGCGACAACCTGCAAAACAGCAGGCCCCTCCCTCGAACCTATGTTGCGCGGGGCCGCGAGCTGTTCGGCGGGATGGCGCAGTATTTCGAGAAAGACGTACCCGGCATATTCTCATCAGTGCAAGAGCCAGCGCTAAAAACGGCGTTCGAAGGCTCGAATGGATTCGCGGTTCGCGCTCTGAAGGCTCTGGATCGGTGGTTTGAGTTACAGGAGGGCCAGGCCGCGGGAAGCTTTGTCCTTGGACCCGAAAAGTTCGACCAAATGGTCCGCGCCACAGAGCAGGTGAACGTGCCGTTGGAGCGACTGGAGGCGATCGGCCGCGAAGATCTGGAACGGAATCTCGCCGCGCTCCGGGATGCCTGTGCTCAATTTGCGCCCGGCAAGACCACAGAAGCTTGCGTGGCGAAAGCCAACGCGGATAAGCCCGGCAAAAATCCCGTCGAAGCCGCCCGCGCGCAGGTGAAGGACTTGACCGATTTCGTCTCCGCGCAGAAGCTGGCGACAATCCCCGGGACCGAAGAGGCACAGGTCGACCTGGCGCCTCCCTATCAGCGATGGAATTTCGCGTATATCAATATTCCTGGTCCTTATGAGAAGAACATGCCGTCGGTGTACTACATTGCGCCGCCGGATCCGAAATGGTCGCGCCAAGAGCAGGAAGCCTATCTTCCAGGCAAGGACGATCTGCTGTTCACTTCGGCTCATGAGGTGATGCCCGGCCACTTCTTGCAATTCCTTCACGAAAACCGCGTCACCTCGCCGGTCGGGCGGGTTTTTGCGAGCTATGCGTTCGTTGAGGGATGGGCGCACTATACCGAGGAGATGATTTGGGACGCCGGCTTGGGCGCCGGAGACGCCGAGATCCACATCGGACAGCTCACCAACGCGCTCCTGCGCGATGTGCGTTTTTTATCCGCCATTGGACTGCACGTGCGGGGCATGAGCGTGGAGGATTCCGAGCGCATGTTCCGCGAATCCGCCTTCCAGGACGCGGGCAATGCGCGGCAACAGGCGGCTCGCGGAACCTTCGATCCCGCGTATCTTAACTACACGCTGGGCAAGCTCATGATCCGCAAGCTGCGAGACGACTGGACGGCGTCCCGCGGCGGCCGAAGCGCGTGGCTCCAGTTCCACGATCAGTTTTTGAGCTACGGCGCGCCTCCCATTCCCCTGGTGCGCGCAGCGATGCTGGGCTCTTCCGCGGGCCCGCCGCTGTAGCTAAGCCAGCTTTCGCAACAGCGCCTTGGCTTCCTTCAGATTCTCGAACTGCTTTTCGGCCTCCTTGAAAGCCTTTGTGTGGACGCAGCGGCGGCTGCCATTGTGCTCGGCGGGATGGCGAAGGTGCAGCATTTCGTGGAAAAGAACGTACTCCACGGCTAACCGGGGGGTCTCGGGCCGGTCCAGAATCCGGCTCAGCACAATCGCGTTGTGGGATGGATCGTAGTGGCCGAGCATGGTGCGCGAAGCGTTCGGGCTCCAGCCCAGCCGCGGCCGGGCCATCAATCCGAAAAAGTAACGGAAGTTCAGATCTTCGAACATGCGCTCCAGATCGAACTGGTTGCCCTGTGGGTGCTCCACGCGTTTGCGCCCGCGGATCTGGCGGACCAAGTCCAGGCTTCTCCGCACATCGCGGCGGTTGAGATACCGGCGGAAGCGATCGTTGCTCGCCGGCGGCACGGGCCTGCGGAACAGTTTCGACAGCAGAATCTCTGCCAAGGCTTCCAGCACTTCCTCGGGAGCCCCCGCGAGCGTATCCGCTAATCGCACACTCAGCACCCCGTCCTGCCAATGAACTTGCGCATTCGCGTTGGCGTAGCGGCGGAACTCGATCTGAATGCGCGGCAAAGGCGTACGCGGGCGAAGCTCGTGGAACACACGCGCATAAAGTTCCTCGGTTTTTTCGAGAAAGGAGTGTTCCACAGGCAACTCAACAAGGTACCATAGCACTTATGGCTGGAGCCAAAATCACCGCGCTGGGTTGTTACGCCCCCCCGCGCGTGTTGACTAACAAGGATTTCGAAAAGATGGTGGACACCAGCGACGAATGGATCCTCCAGCGTGTGGGCATTCGCGAGCGCCACATCGCGCCGCCGGAAATGGCCACGTCGGACATGGCCGTGCTGGCGGCTTGCGCGGCGCTGAATCAGCGCGGCATCGCCGCGTCTGACATCGAAGCGATTCTCGTGTGCACCGTGACGCCGGACATGATGTTCCCCTCGACCGCCTGCCTGGTCCAGGATCGTATTGGCGCCAAAGGCGCATGGGGATTCGACCTCGTCGCGGCTTGCTCAGGATTCATTTACGGATTGACTACGGCGGCTCACCTAGTCATGAGCGGGGCACACAAAAAAGTGCTGGTGATCGGCGCCGATACTATGTCCCGCATTCTGGATTACAATGACCGCGCCACCTGCATCCTTTTCGGCGACGCTGCCGGGGCGATGCTCGTCGAGCGCGCCGAAGCGGGCGAAGGGTTTCTGGGATTCCTGAATGAAATCGACGGGTCCGGAGGCGACGCTCTCAAGATGCCGGCGGGCGGAAGCCGCATGCCCGCCAGCGCGGAGACTGTGGCCCATCGCCTGCATTTCGTCAAGCAGGAAGGGCAAACGGTGTTCAAATACGCCGTCCGGAAAACGTTCGAGGTTTGTACCGAGTTGCTCAGCCGCCACGGCCTCTCAGCCAAGGACATCAAGCTTCTCATCCCGCACCAGGCCAACGCACGCATCATCAACGCCGCGGCGGAAAGGCTCGGGCTGCGGGACGATCAGGTGGTGATTAATATCGACCGTTACGGCAACACTACCGCCGCGACAATCCCCCTAGCCACGCACGATGCGATTGAGACAGGAAGGTTGAAGAAGGGCGATCTGGTGATGTTCGCGTCCGTGGGCGCAGGCTTCACCGTGGGCGCCAACCTCTGGCAATGGGAATATTAAAGTCTCCCAAAGAACGCAAAGGCCGTCAAAAATCTTGCGATCCTGGCGGCCTTTGAAAGAGACAAATCCAACTAAACTAATCCGCCTTCACTCATCCCACGGTCTTGTGCGGGTCGATGACGAACTTCTTGGCGGCGCCTTTGTCGAAGTCCTTGTAGCCTTGCGGCGCCTGATCCAAACCGATCATTGTGACGTTGACGGCTTTTGCCGGATGCGTCTTGTCGTGCAGGATCGCCATCATGAGCTGGCGGTTGTAGCGGAGCACGGGGCACTGGCCGGTGTGGAATGAGCAAGACTTCGCCCAGCCCAGGCCGATGCGGATGCTAAGCGCTCCGATCTTGGCCGCTTCGTCCACGCCGCCTGGGTCTCCCGTAACGTACAAGCCGGGGATGCCGATGGAGCCGCCAGCGCGAACCAATTCCTGAAGCGAATTCAGCACGGTCGCCGGACGCTCGACCGCTGCATCCTTGCCGTGGCCGTGGGCCTCGAAGCCAACGCAATCGATGGCGCAATCCACAATCGGCTCGCCGAGAATTTGCTCGATCTGCTGAGCCAGGGTGGCATCCTTGCGTAGGTCGATCGTCTCGCAGCCGAAGCTCTTGGCCTGCGCCAGGCGCTCGGGAATCATGTCGCCGACGATTACCACCGCCGCGCCAAGCAGCCGGCAGCCTTCCGCGCACGCGAGACCGACCGGTCCCGCGCCCGCCACGTATACCGTGGAGCCAGGGCCAACGCCTGCCTGCACCGCGCCATGGAAACCAGTGGGGAAGATGTCGGACAATAACGTCAAGTCCTTGATCTTCGTCAGCGCTTTGGCCTTGTCGGGGAACTTGATCAGGTTGAAATCGGCGTACGGAACCATCACGTATTCCGCCTGGCCGCCCACCCAGCCGCCCATGTCCACGTAGCCATAGGCCGCGCCCGGACGAGCCGGATTCACCGTAAGGCAGATGCCGGTCTTTCCTTCGCGGCAATTGCGGCAGCGGCCACAGGCGATGTTGAATGGAACCGTCACCAGGTCGCCGACGTTGAGCATTTCAACGTCATTTCCCTTTTCGATGACTTCGCCCGTGATCTCATGGCCCAGAATCAGGCCCTTGGGCGCCGTGGTCCGGCCGCGGACCATGTGCTGGTCGGAGCCACAGATATTGGTGGTCACGACCTTCAAAATGACGCCATGCGGAGCGTCCTTCCCGCCAAACGGGTCGGATTCGCTCTTCGGCATCTTCAGTTTGGGGTACGGAATCGATTGGATTTCCACTTTACCCGGTTCGATGTATGCGACACCACGATTAGTAGCCATAACTTTTTCTCCTTCCTACCTTGGGTTAAAACGCCTTGGCGCCGGCTTCGGCGACAGCGTGATCCTGATCCCCCGAACCTCCGCTCACTCCGATGGCGCCGACAACTTTTCCATCACGCTGCAAAGGAATGCCGCCGGCGAAGATCATGATCTTGCCATTGTTAGAGGCGTGAATGCCGAAGAACTGCTTCCCCGATTGGGAATGCTCGGCTAAATCCTTCGTTGCGATATCGAAAGCTCTCGAGGTGAAGGCCTTCTTCTGGGATATATCGATGCTACCGATCCACGCGCCGTCCATCCGGACGTGCGAAACAATGTTGCCACCTTCATCGGCCACTGCGATGTTCATCGGTTGACCGATCTCTGCGGCCTTCTTTTCCGCTGCCGCGATGATTCTCCTTGCATCCACCAAGTTCACTCCAGCCATCTTTTCTCCTTGTGAATTCGTGATCGTCTGCCTAACGGCCTCGTTGATTATACATCAAGAGTGTTCGGCGGCGGACTACGTTTCAGCGGCCAGCGTTCGGCGATCGGCGTTCAACCGCGGTAGTCCAAGTGAGGGAACTCGCGGTGTGGAAGGGCGCTTGCAACGCCCGCGCGGACCTGTTCGAGACGCGCGCTTTCCGCGGCCCAGCGGCGCTTCATCGCGGCCAGAGCGGCCAAAGCGAACTCTCCCGCCTGGAAGTGCTCCAGCGTGGGAGATTCGCCGGCCTCCAGGGCAGCCCTTCGCGCCTTCAGCGCTTGGCGGAGGGCGTCCAAATCCTCCTCGCGCAACGCGCCATGCATCACGTCCGTAGCTTCTTGTAGCGTCATGTGGTTTGATTGGGATTCTTGCCGTAAAGGACGAAGTTCAATCCCTGGATACTGGAGTTCAGGGCGCTTTGCTGATTTTGCAGGTCCGCAATGAACGCGTCGGCCTTCTGGAGCTGCGCGGCCAAATTCGTTTGCATGGTGTTGGATCCGGCTGGTAAGGGTCGAGATCTGTTGCTGAAGGCTTTGATCCTCATTGGTGAGGCCATTCTGCTCCGCCGTGATCACGCCCGAGATGGGATCACTAAATTGCTGGAGCGTGGCCGAAAAGGCGCCCCAGCCGGACGTCGCGGAGCCGATGAACTTGAATGCGTCCGAAAGCTGCGCGTCGCTGGGTCGAAAGTGGTTTGGTTTAACGAGAGCGTTCCCGTGCTGTCGAATTCGAGCCCCAAATCCGACAAGCTGTGTATGCTTCCGCCGGAAGCAGCCTAAGAAGCAATCTGCCGCAGCGTGATCTGGAGCTACGTAACGACGGTGTCGCCGGCCAGCGCTCCGGCTGCCTGTCCTTCCTGCTGGTGCAGGTCCGACTGCAATTGATTGTATTTGGCGGCGAAGTCCTGGAGCGCCGAGCTCAACTGCGTAGGATCGCTTTTCAGGGTCAGAGCGGTGGGCGTGCTGCTGGCCGCCTGGATGGTGAAGGTGACTCCCGGAATCACGTCGCCGATCGCATTGCCGGCTTCGCTCACGTCGATTCCGTTCCACTTGAATTGAACGTCGGCCCCCTGGTTACCGGATGTGAGCCACTGAGTGGGACTGCCGGAAGGGTCGTCGATAAGTGAAGGGTAGCTGCGCCGGTGGAGTTCGCGGAAATCGAAAGATAGTTGCCGCCCGAAGTGGTGAGGATCGAAGCTGTGACGCCTGCGTTCAGCGAGTTGATCGTATCCCGCAGGGTGACCAGGTTATTCGTGGCGAGCGTGAAGTTGTAAGTTTTGGACCTGACCACCAGATCCATGCTCCGGTTGGAGGAAACCGGAGCAGAGGACGAAATCAGCATAACTCGAAAGGCTGGTTTCGCTTGCCGCCGCGGCAGGCGAAGTGAACGAGTTGATGGTGTAGGTTGCCGGCGATGTGGCGCCGGTGCTGGCGACCGTGACTACGTCGGGATTTGAGCTCGTGGCCGACAGCGCCTGGTTTGCGAGCTTGCCTAACGATTGCATGCTGCTTGCGAGCGCGGCTACGTCGCTCTGAAGGCTCACCAGCGAACTCTTTTGCTGAAGCACGGTCGAGTCCCTGTTTTGCAGCCGCGTCATCGGAATTTGAGCGATCTGGACGGCCCGATTCAGAATGCTTTGCAGATCGCGAGTACTGGCTGACGCCATTCAGAGTGACCGGCGTGAAGGGGGATACGGAAGATGTGCTCATGGCATCTGGTTTCTCATCGGCGGCCGCGCCGCGGAACTTTAGTCCAGGGGCTGGAGCCCGAGTTTCTGCGATTCCGGCGGCACGACTAAAGTCGTGCCCTGATACATTTTGGCGGCGCCGCTATAATCAACATCTTGACCTCGTTTCCCGTCCTTTCCATAGTCATTCCTGCTTATAACGAGGAAAAAAGGCTTCCTCCGACGCTGGAAGCCATTCGCGATTACCTGGACTCCGGCCCTTTCGCCGAGGCGGAGATCCTGGTCGTAGACGACGGCTCGGGCGACCGCACGCCCGAAGTCGTAGAGACCCTCGCGCGGGAAGATCCACGCGTCCGTTTGCTGCGTAACCCGGGCAACCGCGGTAAGGGCTATGCGGTCCGCCACGGCATGCTGGAGGCGCGAGGCGAGTGGATCCTCTTCTCCGACGCCGATATGTCCGCGCCCATCGGCGAGCTTTCGCTGCTGCTGGATGCCGCGCGCGCGCGGAATGCCGCCATCGCCATCGGCTCCCGCGCGCTGGACCGCTCGCTCATCGGAGTTCATCAGAGCCGCTGGCGCGAAGCCTCGGGCATCTTCTTCAATCGCGTGATGCGCGTGGTCACCGGCCTGCCTTTCGCCGACACGCAGTGCGGATTTAAGCTCTATCGCCGCGACGCCGCCCGAGCGGTGTTCCCGCTGCAACGCCTGGACGGCTTCGGCTTCGATGTGGAGGATCTCTACATCGCCCGCATCTGGCATATTCCGGCCATCGAAGTTCCCGTCCGCTGGAACAATGTGGAAGGCACCACGGTCAGCCTTATGCACGGCCTTCGGAGCTTCAGCGACCTGCTGCTGGTGCGGTGGAATCATCTGTGCGGGCGGTACCGGTGAAGCTATCAGTTATCCGTTGTCAGTTATCTGGAATCAGCTTTCCGAAGGTGGTCCACAATCATTTGAGCCGCTGGCTGCCCGTCGGCATCAGCTCCCGCGCCTCCGAGGATTTCTCCTTGTCGTCTTCTTGGCGAGAGCCCGGATCAATTTGATCTCCTTCTCGGACAGTCTCACGCTCGTAACTAGCATTTCAATCACGTTTTCTTCCTTCGATTTTTTTACGGGCATCGCTAATCAACGCCGCGCCATAGCGTCCCAATAGGACCCGGGAATCCAATTTCGCGAACGCCGAGGCTCTGTTCAGAGGAAGTGACACGACGGTCTCGCACTTAGCCCAGCCCTCCCACTCGTCAACATCGATGTCGGCTTGGCTCAGAATGCTCCGTAGAGCGCCCACCGGAATTTCGTGCTTTTTCGGCACAATGGCGTGTCGACCGGTTGGCCCGGAACGCCGGACGAACTTGACGTGGCTGCCTTTTGGCTGGCTTCGACGAATCCGGCAGCCTCAAGTAGGCGCTTGATCTCGCGGAAGGGCGGCGGACTAAGCCGACCCAACCTCAACCTCGATGGTGCGGACCTTGGGGGGGGCGCGTGGCCTGCGGGGGTTCGAAATGAAGCCCTAGTGCTTCTTTGAGATTCGCAAGGGCCTCTTCTTCCGTTTCGCCCTGGCTGGCAATGTCAACCTCAAGACACTGAGAGATGTACCAATTCCCCTCCGGCAAGACGGTAGCCGCAAAGGACCTCTTCATGACCCTATTCTTTCCAGCGATGAGCTGTAGGTTGCAGAGAGTACGGCGACCCGGGGTCACAGCTTGTCCACTACCACCGTGCCGCCCTTCACTACCAGCTTCGTCTTCAGCCAATTCCAATAGCCTTCCAGCGGGTCGCCGTCCAGAAGGATAATGTCGGCGAGCTTGCCCGGCTCCAAGGTCCCAAGCTGGTCGCCCATCTGGATGTAGGACGCCGAATTCGGCCCCATCATCTTGATCAAATCGCGCATGGAGAACATGACGTTGAGCATTTTTAGCTCATGGTCCAGGCCGGCCTTTGGATCATAGGTCGTATCGGTGCAATAGCCGAGCATCGCGCCGGCATCCCATATCGTGCGCGCGTTCACCGGCATGTATCCGGCTTCCTCGCCCAGACGGACGCCGTCGACGATGCCGTCGGGCCATGCCTTGCCGTCGCGGAAGCGCGGAGCGTTATCGTTGGCGAAGACTCCGAACACGGGCGAGCCGAAACTGACAGTTCCCAGCACCTTTGTGCCCGCAGCGGCGACTTTCTTGGCGTCCTCCTTACTCACCCAATCTTTATTCGGAAGGTGAACCAGCAACGGCACGCCGGCGTCCACGGCGGCGACCATCGCCCGCGAGCTCACGGCATGCACCTGCACCATCACGCCAACTTTCTTCGATTCATCCACCACCGCTCGGAGAGTTTCCAATTCCTTTTCGCTCGGGCCAGGGATTGGAGTCAGCGCGATCTCGCCCGTGAACTTGATTCCCATGTCGGCCATCTTGCGCATCTCGGCGCGGGCCGATTCCGGAGTGTTATTGTTCAGCCGCAACGACCCGGAGGGGATGACGCGCGGTCCGTTGATGACTCCCTTGTCGATGTGATCCCGAAGTGTGATGTTTCCTTCCGCCGGTCCGCCTCCCGACAGGATGGTGGTGTAGCCCGCTTCCAGGAGCGCCTGCATTTGAGCCTTCTCGTTTGGTCCGGTGTTGATGTGGCGGTGGGCGTCGATGAAACCGGGCATAGCGGTCTTGCCTTTTGCGTCAATAGTGCGGCCGACTGGCGCTTGGGGCGCGCCTGGGGACACGGAAACGATTTTTCCGCCGCGCACCACAATCGAGCCGCGCTCGATCTCCGCGGCGTTGGGGCCGATGATTCGGGCGTTCACAATCGTGAGGTCTTGCGCCGAAAGGGACGATGCCAAGACAGCCAGAGTTATCGAGAATGGTGATCGCATGTGGTTTTCTCCCGAGGTCGAAGCAGAATCTATCATAACTGCACGCTCGGCTAAACTCATAGGAGCGTGATTCACGAGATTATTCCCGTTGGGTTGCTGCAGTGCAACTGCTCGATCTTCGGAGACGAGACCACTCGGGAAGCGCTGGTGATCGATCCCGGCGATCAGATCGACGACGTTCTCGCGGTCATCGCCAAGCACGGGCTTCGAGTGAAAGCCATCGTGATCACGCATGCCCACATCGACCACATTGGGGGAGCGGCGAAGCTCAAGGCCGCCACCGGCGCGCCGGTCTACATGAACGCTCGCGATCAGGAACTGTACGATCACATCGGCACGCAGGCCGCGTGGCTTGGCGTGGAGGAGCCGGAATCTACCGAGATCGACGCTCCGGCCGACGGGGGGGGAACCCTCGTGTTCGGCGAGTCTGCATTTCACATTCTCCACACGCCCGGCCATACCCAGGGCAGCATCTCGCTGTGGATTCCCGCGGAGAACAAATTGATCGCCGGCGACACGCTCTTCCGCGACAGCATCGGCAGGACCGATCTTCCCGGCGGCGATTCGCGGGAGATACTGCGCTCGATTCATTCGAAGCTGCTGACGCTGCCCGAGACGGCGATCGTGGTCCCTGGTCATGGACCAAACACTACAATCGGCCGCGAGAAGGAACGGAACCCGTTCTTACAGCGATTCTGATTTCTTCCGTTTCAGCTCGGCCATTACGCTGGAGACCAGTTCTTTTGCGTCCGTCAGGCATTGGCTGACGATCTGGATGTCCATGGCGGGCTTTCCGGGCTGCCGGGCGCTCTGGCAATAGACGCCGTGCTGACCTACGAGCACGAGCGCGTCCGTCAACAAGTCCATCGTGACGGCGAGACGGCCGCGCTCGAGTCCCATGCGGAATTCGTGCTCTTCAAGCGCGTCCTTTCGACTGTTGTAAACCGACATAGTATTAGCATCGCTCCATTCCTAGAGCCCGCTCGAAAGCAGCGGCTTTGTGTTGGCTCTCTTCGAACTCGGCTGCCGGATCGGAGCCGGCGGTGATGCCGCAGCCGGCGTAATAACGAACGTGATCGCCGATGACGAAGGCTGTCCGGATGGCGACGGAAAGTTCCATGCGGCCGTCCATGGAAATCCAACCGATGGCTCCCATGCACGGCCCTCGGAGCTGGCCCTCCTCCCGCATGGCGATGCGCATGGCCTCGATTTTGGGCGCGCCGGTGATGGAGGCGGCGGGGAACGCGGCGCGCAACAGATCGACGGGGCCGGTTCCTTCGCGAAGGCGTCCTCGGACGGTTGAGAAGAGATGGTGGACTGTCGGCAGGGTCATGAGCTCCGCGTGCGCCGCGACTTCCACCGAGCCGGTTTCGCAAACTCTGCCCAGGTCGTTGCGAGTGACGTCGACGATCATGGCAAGCTCCGCGCGATCCTTTTCGCTGGCGCAGAGCTCGCGGCGGAGGGCGTCGTCTGCTTCCGGCGTTTCGCCGCGCGGGCGCGTTCCTTTGATGGGCCGCGATTCCACGATTCCACCGTCCACTTTCAAAAACAGCTCCGGGCTGATGGAGAGGATGGCGTGTTGTGGATCGATGCGGAGGAACGCCTCGTACCTGGCAGGGCTGATGGTTCGCATGCGGTGAAAAAGCTCGTATTCGCTTCCCGGCTCGATGCGGGCTTCGATGGAGCGGCAGATGTTTGTTTGAAAGATGTCACCGGCGTGGATGGCGGCGACGGTTCGTGCGACGGAGGCTTCAAACGCAGCGCGATCGGGGCGGCTGGTCAGGGAGATTGGGGGGCGCAAACCGCTCCCTGACGGCCGCGGCTCAGAAACCGAATTGAAGAGGCCGAAGTGGAACTTTGGGAAACCGAAGGTTTCTGGGGGCAGGGGTCCGAGGTCTTCGATTTCGCTGGCCAGATCGTAGGAGAGGAATCCGTGGAGACCCGCGCCGGGCATGTGGCGCCAGGCCTGGAGCATGGCCTCAAGGATTTCAAAGCCGCAGCCGGAAACGCGGATCTCGCCTGCCGGTCCTGAGACGTCGGCGTAGCCGCCCCAGTAGGACGCAGTAGCCAGGGGCTCCGGCGCGGCGCGGGCAGAGGCATTGGCGGGAAGCACGGACTCGAGTTGCTTCCCGAGAGCACGCAGCCGCTCCGGCGGCGTTCGATCAGACCACATGAACTATGATTGCAAAAAGTTCTGGAACAGACGCCCGCCGTGCTCGGTGAGAAACGATTCCGGATGGAACAGGACGCCCTCGACGCCTCCGCCGGGCGCGCGGCAGCCCATGATATGGCCGTCTTCGCTCCATGCCGAAATCTCCATCTCCGTGGAGACGGTTGACGGGTCCACGATCAGGGAATGGTAGCGGCCGCCGAAGAAGGGATCCGGCATTCCGCGCAGCACTCCGCGGCCGTCGTGCCGGATCTTGGATGCCTTGCCGTGAACCGGTTTGCCGGAAGGATGGACCCGCGCCCCCATTGCCCGGGCTATGACCTGCATACCCAGGCAGACTCCTAGAATGGGGACGCGCCCGCTGAACGTCTTCACAACCTCCGGGCAGACGCCAGCTTCGTCCGGTCCGAAGGGTCCGGGAGAAAGAACGATGCGCTCCGGCGTCAGCGTCTCGATTTCAGCCAGCGTGATCCGATCAGACCGATGAACGACGCAGGTAGCGCCAGCGGATTCCAAGCCCTGAACGAGATTCCAAGTGAAGGAATCGTAGTTATCTAGAACCAGAACCTTCAAGAATTGCTTTACTGTTGACCCGCGGTGCGCCAACCTTCCGCGTAGGTTTCCCGCACGACCTTAGAGTACGGCACGGGGCTGACGATGGCGCGGATTTCGATCTGGCGGTGACGCTCAACGGTGGTCTTTTTCGACCCACCGCCTTCTTCGCCCCAAACCAGCGTGACTTCGGTCCCGATTTCGACGTTCGGATCGACCACGCCGAGCGAAAGCATCGACCGCTCGTTGTAGCTGTAGCCCGCGAACATCGAGACGCCGATCGTCTTTCCGCCCTTCACGATCTTGTCGTAGGAGGCGGATGTGTAATTGGAAAGCGGGAGGTCGATGTATTTGAAGACATCGCCGGGCTCGAACATGGAAGCGAAGACCTTGGTGACGTCGGCGCCGTTCCAGGCGAAGGTCACCTTCTTCCGCTGAGGCTCGATCGCTATCTTCTCGAGCGCTTCCCGGCCAATGAAGTCGTGATCGAATTTCACGAACGGGCCATAGCCGAGCTCATAGGGCGTCATGTAGTAGTCTTCGATGTTGTTCGAATAGAAGCTGCCGCCTATTGAGCCGGTGCCTTCATAACTCTTGGCGGGCAGCCACTGCCGGTAGGGCTTCATCTTCTCGCCGGTGTAGACGGCCGGGAGAGGCGAAGGAATCCAGCCGGATTCGAGGGTGTTGGTGGCGTAAGCTCTGTTGCCGACTTGACGCAATCCAAAATCCTTGCCTGCTTCGACAATGGCCGCGCGAATTTCTTCGCGCTCCTCATAGGGCCCCCAAACCTCCAATCCGGGAGCGCCCGCCATGCCGTGACGCAGCGCGCGAACCCTGCGGCCCGCGATATTGATGGCGTCCATAAAGAAGAACTTGATTTCCG
>DASQJB010000281.1:0-5950 GCA_035631295.1 Bryobacteraceae bacterium
TCGAAGAATTAGCGCAAAACGCCGACGGCGCGGTCATCGCCACGCCCACCGTGAGCCATGCGGAAATCGGGTGCCGGCTGATGGATCTCGGCCTCGACGCGCTAGTGGAAAAGCCCATTTCCCATTCGCTTGAAGCCGCGCGGGAACTGGTAGAAACCGCAGAGCGCACGCGCAAAATCCTGGAAGTTGGGCATCTGGAGCGATTCAATCCCGCCGTGATCGCGCTCAGCTCCGTAGTCACCAAGCCGCTATTCTTCGAAATTCACCGCCTAAGCGAGTTCAGCCCGCGCAGCCTGGACGTCGATGTTGTTCTGGATCTGATGATCCACGACATCGATATCGTGCTGGCGCTTACTGGTGAAACTCCGGAGGAGATTCGAGCCGCCGGTATCTCCATCCTCACGCCCAAAGTCGATATCGCGAATGTCCGGCTTCAGTTTCCTGGCGGATGCGTCGCCAATCTCACTGCCAGCCGCGTCTCCACGGAGCGCGTCCGCAAGCTGCGGCTCTTCCAGCCTCACGAATACATCTCGCTCGATTACACGCGCAAGGACGCCGCACGGTTCCGCGTGGGACCGGACATGGCCATCCAATTCGCGCCGCTCACGGTGACGAAAGACGAGCCTCTGCGCCTGGAGCTGGAGCAATTTTTCGAGAGCATGATTTCGCGCCAACCGCCGCGCGTAACTGGCGCGCAGGCCCTCGCCGCGCTGGAAACCGCATTCGCCATCCTTGATAAAATTGAATTGCACTCCCGCCGTGTCGCGAAAGCCGTGGAAGGCGGAGTTTGATCCACGCGCCTGTGTTGGGATGGCCCCTGAACCGCTCGAGCTTAACTTACTGCGTTCCTGGCGCGAGCCCATCGGCCCTAGACGCATCGTCCGCGCCGGAATCGGTTCGCTCGCCGTTCACTTGATTCTAGGCGCCGTAGTCGTGCTGAGTCCCGATGTCCCGCTCCGCATTCAGGAAACACCCGAGATTGAGGTCAATCTCAAGACCGCCGTCCATCTGACAGCCCCACGAATCTACGAGCCGACGCAAAAGGATCCGAACAAGGGCAAGATCGTGCGCGGTCTCGATCTTCGCAGCGCTGTGGAAGGCCAGCCCACGCGTCGCTTCCGTCCGCCCACGCCCGCGCCGGGCCCGCTCACGCCTTCGGCGCCAAGCCTCTCTTCCCTAGACGCTCCTAAGATCGAGGCCGCGGGCGGCGCTGCTCTGCCTCAGATGAACGGTGTTGGCGCGCCCTCCCTGGGGCCCCCGCCGCCCGGCGCTCGCCCCAAACTCGCGCTCGAGAGCATCACTGGCGGCTCTTCGACCAAGCCCAATCCCAACCCCGCGAATGCGACTGCGAAGCTCGATCTGCCCAAGCCCACTTTCACTATGCCCCGCCCATCCGGCGGCGGAGGCCCAACAGTCGGCGATATTGGTGAGCCCGCGCCGGCGATCAGCGGCGTGCCCATTCAAACGCCTTGCCAGGAATGCAGCACGCTTCAGTTGCTCAGCGATCCTCAAAACATCGATTTCAAACCTTATCTTCAGCAAGTGTTGGCTGTTGTGAAGCGAAATTGGCTCTCCGTAGTCCCGGAAAGCGCCAAGCTGGGTCGGCGCGGCTTGGTGCTGCTGCAATTCTCGATCGACCGCCACGGCTTGGTGCCTAAGGTCGTGATCGCTTCCCCCTCGGGCGTGGAGGCCTTCGACCGCGCCGCCGTAGCCGGTTTGAGCATGTCCAACCCCTTGCCCCCCCTGCCCTCGGATTACAAGGGCGACCAGGTCCGCCTGCAGATGGCTTTTTCCTACAATGTCCCGCCGCAGCGTTAATTTATGAGTCCTCGATTCTCCATCGCCATGGGCATATACGCGATTCTGGCCGTGCTGGCCGGCTTCACTCTCGATGGCAAGATCCGCCTGGCCACTTGGCTGTTCTTAGGGCTGTTCGCGTTGAAGACGGTGCTCGCGGCGCTGCGGAAACGCGACGAGGAGCGGTCTGCTCCGCGGCATTAGCTAGAATAACAACATACCTTTCTCCGGAGATTCCATTGCAGAGGATTTATTTGGCCGGTTTCGGCTTGTTTGCGGCTGTTTGCTGCAGTTTGTGTATTCGGTCGGCATACGCGCAGAGTAGCGGCGATCAGGACTACAAGGCTTACCAGAACTACGACTTCGTGCCGGGCGACAAAGTCTTGTTCGAGGACGATTTCCGTTCCGATCAGGATGGCGAATTTCCAGCCCACTGGAAGCTCGAGGCGGGGCAGGCTGTTGTGAACAAGTTCCAGGGCGAACCGGCTTTCGCCTTAACCGAAGGCAATTACGTGAAAGTTTCTCCACGAATCGCATCCGCCAAATACTTGAAAGATTCGTTCACGGTCGAATTGGATTATTACGCCCTTCCGCCTGGTCCGCAAACCGACAGAATCAGCATTTCGCTCCACAAAGGCGATGACGACCGCAACATGTGGTTCGGGGCGGACGTGGGCACGGAAGGACTCGAGCACGATTTGAGCGCGAGCTATCCAGGCGGAGACGAAACCTTCGACGGCAAATGGCATCACCTCGCCCTCGTCGTCAAGGCCAACCAGGCGAAGCTTTACGCGGACCAGACGCGCGTTTTAGTCGTTCCGGATCTCAGCGGGTTTCAGCCTGAATCGCTCACGATCCAAGGCGCTGCCGGGCAGGACGCTCCGCTGATCTTCAAGAACGTGCGCATTGCGCTGGGCGGTGGCATGAACCTGCTCGACGCGCTGAATAAAGACGGCAAGATCGTGAGTCACGGCATTCACTTTGACGTGAACTCCGCCACGGTGAAACCCGAATCCATGGGAACGATCAACCAGATTACGAAACTGCTAAAGGAAAATCCGGCGCTGAAACTGGAGATCGGCGGGCATACAGATTCGACCGGCGACGCGGCGAAGAACGTGCAGCTTTCCCAGGAGCGGGCCGAAGCCGTGAAGAAGCTGTTGGTGGCCCAAGGAGTGGATGCCTCGCGCCTTACGGCGAAAGGATATGGGGCCACGAAACCCATCGCTTCGAACGACGCGCTGGAGGGCAAAGCGCAAAATCGCAGAGTGGAATTCGTGAAACTCTGAACGTACCCACAGTACAGGCGTCGCGACCAGGCATTGGCGATCCCGGTGCGGCGCTACGATAGGGAGATGGTTGCTATGCCTCTACCCGTGGCCGGCATGAAAAAAGCGCTTATTTCCGGCATTACCGGACAAGACGGATCGTTTCTCGCCGAATTTCTATTGGCGAAAGGCTACGAGGTGCACGGCATCGTGCGTCGCGCCTCCACCTTCAACACGGAGCGGCTCGATCCGATCTACGCCGATCCGCACGAACGCGGCGCGTCGCTGTTCCTGCACTACGGCGACGTCACCGACGGCGCAAGCCTGCGGCACATTCTCGACCGCGTTCAACCCGATGAGATCTACAACCTGGCCGCGCAATCGCACGTCCGCGTCAGCTTCGACCAGGCTGAGTACACCGCCGACGTCGTCGCCACAGGCACGCTACGGCTGTTGGAAGCCGTGCGGGACTATGCAGCCAATGGAGGGGATGTCCGCTTCTACCAGGCCGGCTCTTCCGAGATGTTCGGCGCCGCCAAGCCGCCGCAGAACGAATCGACCGCGTTCTACCCCCGCAGCCCCTACGCCGCCAGCAAGGTGGCCGCGCATTGGTATGCAGTGAACTATCGCGAAGCCTACGGCCTGTTCATCTGCAATGGAATTCTCTTCAATCACGAATCGCCGCGGCGCGGCGAGACCTTCGTGTCGAGGAAGGTCACGCGCGCGCTCACGCGCATCAAGCTTGGGCTGCAAAAGAAGCTATTCTTGGGCAACCTGGAAGCCCGGCGCGACTGGGGCTACGCCGGAGATTTCGTCGAAGCCATGTGGCTCATGCTGCAGCAATTCGAGCCGGACGATTTCGTCGTTGCCACGGGCGAGTCGCGCTCCGTGCGCGATCTGCTGGACCTCGCCGGCGATTTGTGCGGAGTCGATTGGCAGCGCCACGTCGAGGCCGATCCACGTTACTTGCGGCCCACCGAAGTCGATTTCCTCCAAGGCGATTCCTCCAAGGCGCGCGCCAAACTGGGCTGGCGTCCGCGCACCAGCTTCCCTGAGCTGATCCGGATCATGGTGGAACACGACCTCGAGCTGGCGCGCCAGGAAAAGACCCTCGTCGAAGCCGGGCACGTATTCGTACAACGCGGCGTCTCGCAGGGGTAATGAACGAGGGCATCCTTACCTCGCCGCTGCTCGCGCAACACGAATGGTTAGAGCACGGATTTGGAACGCGTGACGGCCCGCTGTCCCAAAATGGGATGGCGAGCCTAAAGCAGATCCACTCCGCGACGTGTCAAATCGCCGATCAAGCGGGCCAGGCCGGAGAAGGCGATGCGCTGTTGACGCGCGCGCCGGGAATTGCGGTTTCGGTCCGCACCGCGGACTGTTTCCCCATCCTACTGGCGGATCCCGTTCATCGAGCGGTCGCGGCCGTCCACGCCGGATGGCGCGGCACTGCGGCGGGAATCGCTGCCGCAGCGCTCCACAGGATGCAGGAGTCGTTCGGCACACATCCGCACGATGTTTTCGTAGCCATCGGACCTGGAATTGGCGCCTGCTGCTACGAGGTCGGCGAGGAGGTGGCGCGCCGCTTTGGGATGGAGACCGCCGGGCGTCTGGATTTGGCCGCGCACAACTTGCGGCAGCTCGTCGAAGCCGGAATTCCCCAATCGCAAATCGAAACGCTCGGCGCATGCACATTTTGCCGCGCCGAGCGCTTCCATTCCTGGCGGCGCGACGGTGCACGCGCCGGAAGAATGATCTCTTACGTAGGGATTAAGCCGCCCAGTTAGGCCGCATTCACCAGAAGCTCGTCGAGGTTCTCGGCGCCTTCGGCGCTTTGGCGGTCGGCGATCTCCTGGCACTGTATGCAGAACGCTGCCCACGGGACCGCGTTCAGGCGCTTCGGATTGATATCCTCTTCGCAGTGCAGGCACACCCCAAAACTGCCTTCCTCGATGCGCCGCAATGCGGCCCGAACGTTCCTCAACAGGTTCGATTCGCGGTCGAGGTTGCGGATGGCCAGTTCGCGTTCGGAGGCGTGCTGCACCTCGTCGAGCGCGTCGGGGCTCTTTTCAATCGCGATTCCTTCGCGATTGCGGACGAATTGCTCCAACTCTGCCTGCTTCGCCTCCAAAATGGTTCTGTACTTGTTCAATTCACTCTTTGTCATGTCTGCCTCGCTTCAGTCCTTCGTCTCTCTTGTTTTTCTTATGAGTTCTAAACGTCTCGCGTCTCTTTTCCGTTACGTTCAACTCTCATTGGTCTAAAAAATTAGACGCTGAAATACCCAAAAAGGTTCAGCACTTCGCTGACCACCGAAAAAATGCCTGCGCCGATATGCCGCGTGGCCACTTTGGCGACTCCACCAGCGGGTTCGCAACGAACAGCATCGCGCGAAAGCAGGTCCAACACTCGATAGCACGCAGCTACTCGATAGTACGCAGCCTGCTCGCTGGGAGATTTGCCTCTGTCGAAGAGGCGCTGGCGATTTCCCGGAACGCCGGCCGCAGTCCCAAATGGGTTTGCCTCGCCACGGAAAGCTTGGCGTCTTCCGGCCGTTCCCGGATCTAATTTTTTCTACCATACCACAAATCGTGCGGACTAGGCAAGCAATCTATATGCCATTCATAATCCACTGCAAACTAGCTCTGCACCATCGGGGCCATATGCCCTTATCGGCTTTGAAAAAACGAAGCAAGGTTCGCAAGTCCTTGTTCGTCAATCCCGCTTCCACTTAGACGATTGAATCGCTCCTTTCACCGTATACTGTTTCCGTGGCCGGTAAAAAATCTCATGCCATCCCTCCCGACGGAGGGGATTCTACGGTCCGGCTCGCTCCTCTAGCGCCCAGTGGCGCCTTCATCTTATTGAGCTTGCTGATGATC
>DASQJB010000282.1:0-7962 GCA_035631295.1 Bryobacteraceae bacterium
CCGCGAGATAACGCGCGGTCTGTTCGATGAAAGGCACGAAGGCAGGGTCCAGCGGGAAATTATTGGTGACATTGTCAAGGCCGGAAGCGAGCAGGACAATCCGTCCCTCGCCGATGCGCTTCTCCAGCAAGATGGGCGTCTGGTCACCCAACCGAGCGATCACGCGAGCGTCGCCAGGATCGACCTCAAGCGCGTAGAAAAACTTCACGCCAGACCAGCCGTTGGCCTTGGCTACGGCCGGATAGGAAGAGTCGCTCGATCCCACACCTATGTAACTATTGGGGACTCGGTTGTAGTCGCGGGTCGCGAGAATCCGAGCTCCGAAGATGGGAATCTGCAAGCGCGAAGCGGCGGAGGTTCCAGCAGCGATCAGCAGGCTTCCGCCAGAGCGCACATAGGCGTCCAGCGAGTTTTCGAGGAGCGAAGGCAGCGAGTTCAAATCCGACAGAACCACAAAACCATAGTTGGATGGGCGGCGATCGGCGGCCTCATTTACGTTGACGGTCTCCAGAGTAAAGGCCGATTGCGCGGCTGCCGACAAGGCGGCGCCAATGTAAATCGGCGAACGGTTATCGCCGTAGTTGTGGATTAGCAGAACCTTTTGCGGGTCGGAGCGCACGACGGCGAAGCGGCGGAGATCGTCGCCGGGGAAGGCGTCGGCCGAGTCGATCTTAATCTCGCAGCGGCTGAACCCGTAGGGGACTTGAAGTCCGGAGAAGTCCACCGTCGCGCGCCCGTTTGCCGGAACCATCACGCTTTTGGTCGCCGTGGTTGTGCCGTTCACCACAAGCGAAACGCTGCGTTGGACGGCCGGCGTTCCGTAGCCGGCAACCACGGCTTGAACATGAATCGGCTTCGCTTCCCTGCCCCAGACTTGCCCCGGCGCATCCACCGACTCTACAGTCCAGTTGGGTTGAACCTTGCTGACCACTGCGCGCGTTACAAGTGTGACGCTCGAGGGCAGCCCCATGTCCGAGAAGTTCGCCGCCAATTCGCTGCGCTGCATGTCGCTGAGCAGATGCAGTTCAACCGGAGAATGAGCTGCTTCGGCTATGCCGCGCACGGCGCGCGCTAGTTCTCCGAAATTTCCGTGGCCATCGCTGGGCTCAATGGCCTGCACGGCGGCGCGCAACTCTGCCTGATCCTCGATAGGCTGAGTCATGAGCCGCAACTCCGAGCCGAAGGCGGCTACCTGAGCGCGCGCGGCGCCTTTTCCAGCAACCACGCTCATGGCCGCAGCCTTGGCGTCCGCCAGGCGCGTTCCGGCGCGCATGCTGAACGAATTGTCGATCACCAGAAGCACCAACCGATTGCTGGAAAGCGCCGCCGCATCGCGGTCCACGAAGGGATTGGCGAAGGCGGCGATCAGCAACAAGAGCGCCAGCAGCCGCAGCGATAGAAGCAGCAAATAGTGAAGACGCCGATGACGCGTTGAGCTTTGCGTCCGGAATTCATACAGCATCAGAGACGGCACAGGTTTGGGCGGGTTCTTTTGCCGCTTCAGCAAATGCAAGTAAAGGGGAAGCGCAAGTCCCGCGAAGGCGACGAGGAACCAGGGAGAGAAGAATCCCATCTAAACGATCCCCCACTTTCGCCGCAGCCACCATTCGGAAAACCGCAGTAGGACAAGAACCAGAAAAACCAGCGGCAAGTCCCAAAGATCCTTGGTTTCGCGCACGGTCACGCCGGCCTCGGAAAAAGGAATGCTGCCGGCGAGTTTGCCAAGATCGGCGGGCTTCCAATATTGCCCGCCGGTTTGGGCGGCAAGTCGCTCCAACAACTCGCGATTTTGTTCGGTATGGAAGTTCTCGGCTACGCCGTCCATGCGTTGAAACGTCAGCACGTCGCGGCCTAGTTCCTTCACCGCGCCGGACCCGGGCTCCGCGCGCTGCGCCAGCACTTCGGTCAAGTAGGCTCCAGGCTTGGGGGCAGACCATGGTCCTTGAAACTGGCCGGGACTGTCGGGAACGGGCGTCATCTCTACCAGCGCGCTGACGCCGCTCGGGCCCAGGATATGGGCCTCTACTTTGGCGTCGGGAGCAGGATTGTATTGTTGATCACGAACCTCTGCGGTGAGAGTCATGTCGCCGTTGTCCAGCAGAATCTGGGTGGGCACGGACGCGGTTACGCGGCCTGGAGTATCGGAAACCACCCACCGAAGAAGCTGCTGCCAGAACAGATGATGCGCCGTGTCGCCGAGCGGCGAGCTCATCTGCCAGCGCCAGCTTCCGCCGGTGGCCATGATCGCGCTGCGGCCATGGCCGAAGTTCTGCGTAATCAGCAATGGCAATCGTCGCCCTTCGGGCGTAAGCATGTTGAGCAGGACGCTGGACCCGGGCTTAGCCGCCCCGGCATCTTCATAGTCCATGAGATACGGCAGTTTCTTCCATTTGGCCGCGTTCGCGGCGGGGTCGTCCACAAGGCGGGTGATGACGCTGTCGGCGCCGGCGGTCGCCAGTTCCGCGAAGGCATGCGTCGTTCCGTTTCTCGGGTCCGCCTCGCGATGAAATGTTCCCGGCTGTGCAGGCAGCGTGGCCGGCAGCAGGTCGGCGATATTCGAGGCGTTCCAGCCCCCATCGGCGAGCGCGAACTGGCCGCCTAGCAGCAGCAGTCCCCCGCCCCGGCGATCCACAAACTCGCGGATCAACTCCTGCTGCCCCGGCGTGAAGTACCCGGCTTCCAGCGAACCGATGATCAAGCCCTGGTAGGCGAACAGATCTTCGGCGCGCGTCGGAAAGCCACCCACGAGTTCTTTTGAATCCGCGACGCCTTGACGGTAGGTCTTGTTCGCCGTGGTGCGAACCATGGACGCGATTTGCACCATGCCGTCGTCTTCTTCCGCTTCACGGATGAATTTGTGTTCCCAGCGCGGCTCGCCCTCGAGGTAGAGGATGCGGCGCGGGTCGGAGGCGACATTCACCACGCGAGTCAAAGTATTGTTGGCCTGGCTCTCCTCGCCGGTGAGCGGAACCGCCGCAATTTCGAGCGTTCTGGCGCCGGCGCCGCCGATATCGAACATCAAAGTCTCGGTTTGCTGGGAGCCGTCCGGCCCCAAAGGGACGCTGCGCGAAGCCAGCGTCTTTCCCTGGCCTGAGCTCAGGTCGCGCACGGTGAGATTGATCTTGGCGCCGGCAAATCCGCGTTGGTGAAAGACGATCTTGGCAGCGAGACGGGAGCCGGCCAGCGCGCGAGGAGCGATCTCGGCTCCGTCCAATTCGACGTCTCGTTCAGCGCGCTCCCGTCCGAATCCCACGGTGTGCACGGGAATGTGGCGGGCGCGCAACGCGCTGATGGCGTCGGCGCCGATCCCTCCGGCATTGTCGCCTCCGTCGCTCAGCAGCACTACCGCGCCGATGGGCAGATCGGACGTCTCGGCGCTCAATTGCTTCAGGCTGTCGCCGATGCGGGTGGAGGAAGCAGTTGGCCGCAGATCCTGAAGGCTATCGATGCGCGCCGCCGTGTCGTCCAGGCGGTAAAGACGTGTTTGAAAGGAGCGGCTGAGGCCCCCGAGAACTCCGTTCTCAACAGCCTTCACAGCCTGGGCTTCGCGACTTGATCCATTTTCGGATTTGGCCATGCTGCGGGAGTCGTCCACTAGCACGGCGATGATGTTTTGCTGCGGCTTCAACTCGGCCACTGTGATCGCCGGCTGCCAGAGCAGCGTCAGCACAATAGCCACGAGCATCGTCTGCAAGCCCCAGATGACCCCGGCTCGCCAACCGCGCATCGCCGGCGCGGCCTCCTTCAAACGGGAGCGGATCAGCCAAGCCAGAACAATGGCCGCCGCCACGATGAGCAGCGCAAGCATCCAGATTGGCAGGGCCCCTAGAAGCGCGAATTGGCCGCGGGCATACGCTGACCGGGGATATTTAAAAAAGAACTCGAACACAGGCCCGCAGGCTCCTCGAGAACAGTGGAATGAGGCGCATGCGGCTCATGTCTAGTGGGTCATCGCGTAGGTGATGTAATTCAGGACGATGCGGAAGGCGAGCCCGGAAAACTTCTCCGGGTACTCCGGACTGTCCGCCCACTCCCACGCATCGCCCAAATGCATGTTGGCGCAGATGGCCACCATGATGCGGCCATGGTCGCTGCGGATGGCCCGCCATTTCGGCACATAGCCGTCTTTTTCATACGTGCGGCCTGTGTTGACGTACACCTCGCTGGGAATCTGAAACTTTTCGTTGATGTCGTAGAGGACGTGATAGATCTCGTCTTCATCCTTCAGGTCCTCTACGGCGGCGTCGGGCAACACCTGGCGCATGCCGGCCATAAAGTGTTGCCAGTCGTCCTCGCCGTGGAAATCGTCCACCATCAGGAACCCGCCCTTCAAAAGATAATCGTGCAGGCGCTTGGCTTCTTCGTCGGTGAACGTCCAAGTGTTTACATCGACGGCATAAATCCAGGGATAGTCGAAGAGATGGTCGCTTTGGAGATCGACAACGTTGAGCGGCGAAGGGGAGTTGATGTGCGTCAAACGCCGCAGCGCGATCAAACAATCGTTGTCGGCCTTGGGGAAATCGCGGGACCAACCGCCGCCCCCGCCAAAAGCACGAAATCCATAGTTGCCGTAGACGGATCTGTACTGGAGACGGCTCCAATAAAACTCCGACGGAACGTTGGGACCGGACGAATAGTAAGCGTAGCGCTGGCCGTAGCTTCCCCTTTGCAAGGCGAGTAGCCCTATGCTGAGCAAAAGCAGCAGATAAGCCGGCCGCGGCAGCTTCATGACAGAAGCATATCAAAATCGCGCCTTAAGTCTCCATGCCGTCGGGCATAGGGCCAGAAGGATGGGAGTAGAATCAGCTTATCCCCAGCAGTCGGAATTGCAAGTAAGTCCGGACGCTTCACCGTTGGCGTGGAAACCTGCATTACTTCCGCGATCTCCTCGATTGTCAAGCCGGAGAAGAAACGCAGCTCCACAATGCGTCCCTGCCGCGGATCCAGGGCCTCTAGCCTCGCCAGGGCTTCGTCCACCGCCATCACATCTTCGATGCGATCATCGCGCAAAATCAAATTCTCCTGAAGGGTCACCCGATGGCCCCCGCCTCGACGCGCGGCTGAGCGTTTACGCGCGTAGTCGACCAGAATCCGCCGCATCAACCGGGCGGCCACCGCATAAAATTGCGCGCGGTTGCGCCACTCCGCGCGCGTGTTCGCTACAATTTCAGAAAGGCTTCGTGCACGAGAGCGGTGGGTTGCAGAGTGTGCCCCGAGCGCTCGCGACGAAGATAACGCGCGGCCAGTTTGCGCAACTCGCCGTAAGCGGCCGAAGCCACCTGAGCCGCCGCCTCCTCATCTCCTGCACTGAGACGCCTCAAGAGCTGCGTCAGGTTTTCGCCCTGATCCTTCAAACGCTCTCCTCGATGGAGGGATTATAGCAATTACCGGCTTGACACCCAGGGGCCACGGTGGTGAAATACCTGAAATATGAGGGTTAAGTCTTATGGATGGGGCTGGATTCCGCTGGTTGCGTGCGCGCTGATTTTCGCCGTGGCCCCAGGCCGCGGCCAGACTGCAGCCGCCGCGGCTTCACGGATTCCGCGCATGCCCAACGGTAAACCGAACTTCACCGGTTTGTGGCAGGCTTTGGGCGCCGCGGATTGGGACATTCGAGATCACAGCGCCCACGCCGGACCTTTCTTTCAGCTAGGCGCCATCGGCGCCGAGCCGGCCGGCCAGGGAATCGTCGAAGGCGGCGAGATTCCTTATACGCCCGCGGCGGCCGAGCAGCAGAAGCAAAATTACCAGAACCGCATGAAGCTGGATCCCGAAGTCAAATGCTACATGCCGGGAATTCCGCGCGCCAACTACATGCCGTTCCCCTTTCAGGTCGTGCAATCCCAGCGTGATATCGCGTTCGCCTACGAATACGCGACCTCCAATCGCGTGGTCAACATGGGCAAGTTTCAACCGGAATCGGTGGACACTTGGATGGGCACGTCCAACGGCCGGTGGGAGGGCGACACGTTGGTAGTGGACGTCAGCGGCTTGAACGGCAATAGCTGGTATGACCGCGCGGGCAACTTCCAGACGGATAGCACGCATGTCGTCGAGCGGTTCGCGATGCCCGACGCCGATCACATCAACTACGAAGCCACGATCGAGGACAAGACGATTTACACGCGGCCGTGGAAGATCAGGACGGTCTTCTACCGGCGGAAGGAACCGAACGCGCAGCTCAACGAATTCAAATGCGTGGAATACGCGGAAGAGTTGATTTACGGCGATCTGAAGAAGAAATAAAGCAGAAGGAGGGTCCTATGAGACACCGATTGATCATGCTCCTGGCTGTGACCGTCCTGATGACGCTAGTAGCCTTTGGGCAAGCAGCCGCCGCCGGTTCTGAGGCGAAGGCGGCTCCCGCAATCGCCAAGGCTTGGACTCAGCCAAAAACGCCTTGGGGCGATCCGGATTTGCAGGGAACCTGGACCAGCGACGATTGCATCGGCGCTCCGATGAACCGGCAAGCCAGTTTCGGCGACCGGGAGTATTACACCGAGCAGGAATTGGCGCAGACCGAGCAGCGGATCGAACGGCAGCAGCAAAACGATCTCGTAGAGACGATAGCGCCGGACGCGCGCGTGACCACAGGCCCTCCGGGCCACTGGGGCGAGCGAGCGCGCCGGCCTTGCAGGCAGACCTCGCTGGTGGTGGATCCTCCTAACGGCAGGACACCCGACTTGACGGCGGACGCCCGGCGGAGGCCGATACCCGAAGGGGCCGGCAACAACAACCCTAAAGCCGACTCCTGGGAAGATTTCAGTTATTACATCCGCTGCATCAGCCGTGGCGTAACGGGGTCGATCTTTCCCGTTATTTACGGTAACGGACAACAGATCGTGCAAGGGCCGGGTTATGTGACTATCTTGCAGGAAATGGTGCATGAAGCCCGCGTGATTCCGCTGAACGGGCGTCCGCACGCGAGTCCGAACGTGCGGTCCTACATGGGCGACGCGCGCGGGCATTGGGAGGGAAATACGCTGGTGGTGGAAACGACCAATTTTCTCGCCAACAAAACTGGAATCGGCCTCAACGGAGGCGGAACGCCCACCAGCGATGCCCTGAGATTAGTCGAGCGCTACACGCGCACGAGTCCTAACGAGATTCACTATGAAGTGACTATCGACGATCCGAAGACTTTCGTGAAACCATTTAGAGTCGCGTTCCCTATTACGCAGGAGCCGGGCTACCGTAATTTCGAGTATGCCTGCCATGAGGGCAACTACGCCATGTTCGACTCGCTGAGCGGGGCGCGGGCGCAAGAGAAGAAGGCCGCGGCGGCCAAGGCCGCCGGCAGAAATTGAATCGGTAACTCAAGTTCATGAGGAGAGCAGACATGAGGAAAACATTCGCATTCGTGATTGCCGCGGCCATGCTGCCGGCCGCCGCATGGGCCCATCATGCTTTTGCCGCTGAGTTCGACGCGGACAAGCCGGTGAAGTTCAAAGGAACCGTCAAGAAGATGGAGTGGATCAATCCGCACGCCTGGATTCGCATCGACGTAAAGGGCGAGGGTGGCCAGAGCACCGAATGGATGATCGAAGCAGCGGCTCCGAATGCTCTACTGCGCCGCGGTTGGACCAAGCAATCGTTGCTGCCGGGCACCGAGATTCTGGTGGAGGGCTACCAGGCTAAAGACGGGGCCAACCGCGCCAACGGCAGCGTGATCACCTTCACGGATGGAAAGAAGCTGTTCGTTGGCTCGTCGGCGGGCGATCCTGGCGCGGCGCCGGGCACGACTTTCAAAGACAAATAGGCGAGGTTCCGTTTTGCGTACAGAATCCCAAACGCGTATACGCATCCTGATCGCGGAGGACCACCTGATCGCGCGGGCCGGCCTCGGAGCAATCGTCAACGCCCAGGCGGATATGGCCGTGGTCGCAGAAGCGGAGAACGGCGAGCAGGCTCGGGACATGTATGCCCGTCATCGCCCCGACGTGGCGCTCATGGACATGCGCA
>DASQJB010000283.1:0-4544 GCA_035631295.1 Bryobacteraceae bacterium
ATTGGCTTCCAGCCCGTTGCCCGAGGGATTCGTCGATTTTGTCCAGCAGCGTACGGAGGGGAATCCGCTGTTCATGACGGAGCTGGTAAGGCATCTCCGCGAGAGGTCATCGCTCGGTGCACTCGACTCTCTGAAGGGAGACCTTCCGGAGTCTGTCCGAAGCACGATTCAGCGCCGCATCGGCCATTTGAACAAAGAAGAGATGGCGCTGCTGGCCGCTGCCTCTATTCAAGGCCAGGAATTTGATTCCCGGATCGTCGCGGACGCGCTCAGAGATGATGCGGCGGCTGTCGAGGATCGGCTGCACCGCCTGGATCACGTGCATGCTTTCGTCCGCCGCCTTCATGAAAAGCAGTTGCCGGACCAAAGCTTGTCACTCACCTATGCATTCGCTCACGCGCTGTATCGAGAGGCGATCGACGAAGTCTTGGCTGTGAGTCGAAGGGCCGCGTTGAGCCGGGCGTCCGCCGATGCTTTGCTGAAACGTCACGCCAGTTCGCTGCCACCGGTCGCCTCGCGTCTCGCGATTCTATTCGAAGCCGGAGGGGATTACGAGCGGGCCGCCGACTTCTTCATCATGGCCGCGGCGAACGCAGCCCAGATGTACGCCAACGAGGAGGCCGTCAGTCTTTCGCGGCGAGCGATCGCGAACGCGGAGAAGCTCCAGGGATCGGCGTCTCACACGCGGGTCTTGGCGGCCGCTTTGCAAGTTGGTCAGCTTCAGATGGCGTTATCCCGATTCCCGGATGCAGCCGCCGATTTCAGAATTGCGGAGAAAGCCGCGCAGGCGGCGGGAGACTTGGAAGCCCAGGTGAACGCGATCTGCGGATGCGCGCTCGCTCAGTTCTATCAACGATGCATGGAGGCAACTCGCGAAATCGCGGTCCGTGCGCTGGCTATTGCCGAGGAGGCCGGATCGGAACCCGCCCTCGCGGCGGCACAATCGGTTGTCGGGCTGGAACGAATGTGCTTCGGCGCGACCAGCTCGGCGGAGGAAAGTTTCGAGCGCTGCATTCCGGTTCTGATTAAGCGAGGGCCACCGCCCCATGCATTGGAAGCCATGGCTTTTTCCGGTTTGCTGAAAGCTTGGCAGCTCGATTACGAATCGTCTCACCGCACCGTGAACTACACGCTGCAGCGCTCGCGCGATCTGGGCTGGTCCTACCACATCGTGCTGAACCTTTTCGTGCGCGGTATGGCGCTGTTCAACCAGGGCAACCTCTCCAGCGGCATCCGCGACCTTTGGGAGGGCATGCGTTTGGCTGAAAAAAATCGCGAACGCTTTTGGCTTTCTCGCTATCCCAATACCGTGGGCTGGATTTACCGCGAACTTCAGGATTTTGAAACCGCCTTACGTCTCGATACGGAAGGCGCCCATGCCGCTCGCGAAAACGGATACGCCAAGCCGGAGGCCAATTCCCATGCCAATATCGCGCTCGACTATATGGATATGGGCGATCTCTCGCGAGTCCCTGAACACTTAGATCGCGCGTCGCAGCTTTTTGAACAGGACGTGTGGTTCCGCTGGCGCTACAATACCCGCACCAAGGCCGTGCTCGCCCGATACTGGCTCATGCGGGGAGACATCCCAAAAGCCCGCGAATGCGCAGTGGAGTGCTTGGCTCTTGCGGAGCCCCGCAAATCACGGAAGTACATCGCCTGGAGCCACAAACTTCTGGGGGATATTGCGATGGCAGAAGAACGCCTTCCAGAAGCGCGGGCCGCATACGACGCTGCGCTCGAGCTCCTCGGCCGGTATCGCTGCCCTGTAATTGAATGGCGTGTGCTGCACGCCGCGGCCGAAGCGGCCGCCGCCGTTCGCGATAGTGACCTCACCGGTGAGTACCGCGCAAGGTGCCGGCAAGTCATCTTTGCCCTCGCCGATTCGCTGACCGACGAAAAACTTAAGAAGCAGTTCCTTGGTTCTCAGGCGGTACGGCAGGCGCTGGCGTAACCGGGGGGCCGGCTCCGGAGCCGTCCGCTACCCAGAACAGCGCCGGCCATCCCACTCCCAGCGACAACCAGTTTGCAAGCCACTCCATTTTGGTGTCGTGCAAGCGAAACCTCCCTCGAAAGAAAAGCGCGCGGCCTCAGCCGCGCACTTCGGTTGGAATTCGGACCTTTTGCGGCCGCCACGAAGGAACCATCATTGGTACTTGCTCGCGGTATTCCGCGTATTCCGGGTGCAGTTGCATCAGGTCGCGCTCTTCGAGTTGAATAGCCACTAGAATGTAGGCCGAGGTCACTGACGCGAAGAACAAGTGCGTTACCGTCATCGTTGGCGTAAACCAGAAAGCACAGAACCAGCCAAAATAGAGAGGGTGACGGACAATCCGGTATAGTAGCGGTGTCACGAATCGCAGTTCGCTCTTCGGCTGCCCCATCAAGAAGCGCGTGACTTGCCGGAGTCCGAACAGGTCAAAGTGATTGATTACGAACGTGGTCACCAGCACCAGCAACCATCCGAACGCGTACCCGCCGTAGAGCAGCGCGCGCCCTACTTGGTTCTGCACATCCCAAACCAACCCGCCAAGTGGGCGCCACTGCCAGAAAAGCAGGATCAACGCCAGACTGCTGGCAAGCACGTACGTGCTCCGCTCGGCCTCCTGCGGGATTATTTTCGTTAGGAGGCGCTTGAACGCCGGCCGCGCCATGATGCTATGCTGGAGCGCGAACAGCGCAAGCAAGCCGGTATCAATCAACAGCGCGGTCTGCCACGGTCCCTCGCTCGGCGAATCCAGCGACTTGAGGAACGCGAAGTTCCCGACGAACATACAGGCGTAAATAAAGGTGCCGAAGAATACCAGGTAACTTACGGCGCCGAAAATGAAAACAGCGATTCTCTTGAACATTTCGTTTTCCTTTCTGTCAAGCAAAAACATGGGATTGTGCGCGGGGGCTGCGCCGCCGCGCAGTTGTCGATCGTGCGAGAGTGAGGATCCGCTTCGCCCGCGTTTTCTTGGCTAGACGAGCGGAGTCCTTCCGTCCCGAGGACTTGAGTTTGGCTGCGAGCTTCGCCGCCAAAGCGGGAATTGCTTCGATGCGAATCATCCGTATAGCACCTCCTTGCGCGCAAATTTTTCGCACGCACGGGACGATTATGGGACCTGGGTGCCCTCGAAATCCTTTAGTTGGATTGAAGTTTTTATGAAAGTTTCCTTAAATGCACAGTTTCAAAGCAAATGCGCAGTTTCAAAGCCCTGCACATACTTGACTTGGGAGTTTGAACCAACCCGCTGGCGCGGCAGAGGCATCCTGATGGGGTAATCCTGTGATTCCCTCCGCACCGGTATCGATGAGACACTTGCTGCGGCCACTTGCTCGTCTGATCAAGGTCAGGGCATTACTGCAATCAGGGCATTACTGCAATGCGAGCGCTTATGGGATGGATCTCCTTGGTTGGTAGGCGAGCCCCTGGCCGCCCCTATGCCAGAATAAATCTTCATGCCGGAATTCGAACGAAATTGCTGGCGCACGGTGCGCGTTCCCGCTTCCAGCGCCAACCTGGGACCCGGCTTCGACGCGCTGGCTTTGGCCCTCGACTTGTACCTAGTTTGCCGTTTCCGTCCCGCGCCGTCGCTCGCTGTCCGCGCCTGCGGGCGCGACGCTCATCTGATTCCGTCCAACGGCGAAAATTTGATCTGGCAAACCGCCTTGCGGGTGGCGTCCGATACGGCGTCGGAGATGCCGCCGCTGGAACTCGAAATTGCCAACGACATTCCCATCGGCAAGGGACTGGGTTCGAGCGCCGCCGCGCTGGTTGCGGGCGTAGTGATCGCGAGCGACGTTTTAGACCTCGGGTGGGACGCCGAGCGCGTTCTGCATGAAGCGGCTTACATCGAGGGCCACCCGGATAACGTCGCGGCCTGCGCGCTCGGATCGGTCGTGGCGAGCGCCATCGATTCGGCGGGAATCGCCCGCGCCGTGCGCATGGAGCTTCATCCCCATTACAGCGTCTCCGTGGTTGTGCCCGACTTCGTCGTGCCGACCGCCGAAGCGCGTCGCGTTCTCCCAGAGGCTTATTCCCGCGACGACACCATCTTTAACGTGCAGCGCAGCGCTTTGCTCATCGCGGCATTGACTCATGGGGAGACCACGGCGTTCCCCGCCGCGCTGGAAGACCGCCTGCACCAGCCTTACCGCTTCAACCTGGTTCCCGGTCTTGACGAGATTACGCGGCTGCGGTTGCCCGGATTGCTCGGCTGTGCTCTTAGCGGCGCGGGGCCATCGATTCTGGTGTTCCACGAGCGCGGCTCGGGGGAAGTGTGCGAGCAGGTCCGCAACATCTTCGCCGCGCACGGCAAGTCGTCGGAAATCGCCTGTTGCCGCGTAGCCGCCACGGGCTACGAGCTGTTATAGACCGCATTCCCGCGAGTGCGCTTGACGCGCGCCTGGTAGTGGTACAAATTGTACCATGACAACTTGTACTGCCTCCGTGCGCCGCTTTCCGAACTCGAAAGCGAAGTCATGCAAGCCGTCTGGGAAAAGGGGCTTTGCCCGGTAGAAATGGTGCACGAGATTGTCTCGCGGAAACGCGATCTCAA
>DASQJB010000284.1:0-6986 GCA_035631295.1 Bryobacteraceae bacterium
CCAGCGCGGGGAGCGATTCGAGAGATGGGGAACGACCGGCTCTAGGAACGCCGCTGGCACGCTAGACGCCCCAGCAATAATCCTCGACGGCGCGCTCGATGCTGGAGTCTTGCTCACCCAGACGCATCAGCTCCAGGCGGAGGGCATCGACCATGGCGAACCAGCTTGCTTCGATGACGTTCTCTGAGACGCCGACGGTGGACCAGCTCCGGCGGTGGTCGGACCACTCGATCAGCACGCGAACGCGGGCGGCCGTGCCCTTTTTGAAGTCCAGCACGCGGACTTTGTAATCGGTCAGCCGGACGCCGGCGATGGCGGGATAGAGAGCCGAGAGGGCCTGGCGCAACGCGACATCGAGGGCGTTCACCGGGCCGTTGCCGGCGGCGGTGGCGGAATGCACGCCGTCCTGCGCCTTTAGTGTCACGGTGGCGGTGGAGGAGCCGTTGGATTTGGTGGTGACTTCGTAGCTGACGACTTCGAAAAGCTGCACGCCGGGATGCAGAGCTTCGCGGACCAGCAGCTCGAAGGTGCCTTCGGCGGCCTCGATCTCGTAGCCTTGAAACTCCATCTGCTTCATGCGGTCGAGCAGCTCGCGGCGGGCGTCGTCGTCCAGGCGGTCTTCCAGGCCGTGCTGCTTCAGCTTATAGAGCACGCTCCCGCGGCCGGAAAGATCGCTGAGCAACACGCGCTGGCGATTGCCCACCAGCTTCGGATTGACGTGCTCGTAGGTGGCGGACTCTTTGAGCACGGCGCTGACGTGTACGCCGCCTTTATGGGCGAAGGCGCTGTGGCCTACATAGGGCTGGTCGCCGCGCATGGGGAGATTCGCCAACTCGGCGATGAAGCGGGCGGCGGCGGTCAGATTCGCCAACCGTTCCTTGCCGATGGTGGTGTGGCCCATCTTGAGCTCGAGGTTGGCGATGATCGAGGTCAGGTTGGCGTTGCCGCAACGCTCGCCGTAGCCGTTCATGCAGCCCTGGACGTGGGCGAAGCCTTGCTCAATGGCGGCGAGCGCGTTGGCTACGCCCAGCTCCGAATCGTTGTGCGTATGAATTCCCAGGACGCCATCGAAGCGCGTGCGAACGTCGGCGCAGACTTCAGCTAACTGTCGGGTGATCATGCCGCCGTTGGTGTCGCAGAGCACGAGAACGTCGGCGCCGGCCGACTTGGCCGCCTCCAGCGTGCGCAGAGCAAAATCCTTGTTCGCCTTGTATCCGTCGAAGAAATGCTCGGCATCGTAGATCACTTCCTTGCCGTGCGACTTGAGGAATTTCACCGTATCGGTGATGAGCTGGAGATTGTCGGCTTCGGAGATGTTCAATGCGCGCTGAACATGCAGATCCCAGCTCTTGCCGAAAATGGTTACGACAGGCGTTCCCGCCGCCGCGAGCGCGTTGACGCTGGAATCTTCCTCGACCCGATTACGGGCCAGGCGAGTGGCGCCGAACGCGACGAGGCGCGTGTGCTTGAGCGGCTCGTCTTTGGCGCGGGCGAAGAATTCCTTGTCTTTGGGATTGGAGCCCGGCCAGCCGCCTTCGACATAGTCGATGCCAAGCTCGTCCAGCTTGTGGAGGATTAGGAGCTTGTCGTCAGCCGAGAAGCTGACGGCTTCCCCCTGTGTGCCGTCGCGCAACGTGGTGTCGAAGGTGAAGACTCGCATAAAGCTCTCAGCTTTTAGCTATCAGCTATCAGCTTGCGGCGGGGACGCCAACCTCCTTTTTGCGTTTTAGGAACGTCATCATTTTCCTTAGTTCCGCGCCCACTTTTTCGATGGGCTGGTTCTGAGCGGCTTCCCGCATGGCTAAAAAGTTCTTCCGGCCGGATTTGTTCTCTTCAATCCAGGCGCGGGCGAATTCGCCGGACTGAATTTCGGATAGGATCTTTTTCATTTCAGCGCGGGTTTGGGCATTGATGATGCGCGGGCCACGGGTATAATCGCCGTATTCGGCGGTGTCGGAAACGGAATAGCGCATGTAGCTGAGGCCGCCTTCGTAGATCAGATCGACAATCAGCTTCACTTCATGCAGGCACTCGAAATAGGCCATTTCCGGCGCGTAGCCCGCTTCGACCAGCGTTTCGAAGCCTGCGCGAATCAGCTCGCTGACGCCGCCGCAGAGCACGCTCTGCTCGCCGAATAAATCGGTCTCGGTCTCCTCGCGGAAAGAGGTTTCGATGACGCCGGCTTTCAGGCATCCCAAGGCCATGGCGTAAGCGAGGGCGTTTTCCAGCGCCTTGCCGGAAGCGTTCTGATGGATCGCGACCAGAGCGGGGACGCCTACGCCTTCGGTGAAGAGCTCGCGCACACGGTGGCCGGGCGCTTTGGGGGCGATCATAGAAACGTCGACGTTGGCCGGTGGAACGATTTGCTTGAAATGAATGCTGAATCCATGGGCGAACATCAGGGTCTTGCCGGCGGAGAGATTCGGTTCAATATCGTTCTTGTAGAGATCGCCCTGAATGTGGTCGGGAACCAGGACCATCATCGTATCGGCGGCTTTGGCGGCATCGGCGGGGGAGAGCACGCGCAAGCCGGCCGATTCCGCTTTGGAACGGCTTTGGCTGGAGGGGGGCAGGCCGACGACCACTTCCAGGCCTGAATCGCGCAGGTTCAGCGCGTGGGCGTGCCCTTGGCTGCCATAGCCAATAATGGCTATGGTTTTCCCTTTAAGCAGGCTCAAATTGCCGTCTGATTCGTAATAACTTTTTGCCATTTATTTCACGGACTCCGTGGTGAAAGATTCGACTTCGAGGTCTTTGCGGATGGGCGGGGCGAGACGCAGTCTCTTGGATTCGAGCGAGACCGCGACCAGACCCGACCGGGTTACTTCAATTTCTCCATAGCTTTTCATGACGTCGATGAATTCGTCGAGCTTTTCGGGATCGCCGGTGGCTTCGAGCGCGAAGCCCTCGACCGAGCTATCGACGGCGCGGGCGCCGAAGATTTCGGCTTCCTTCAAGATGGAGGCGCGGTCTTGCATGCTCGCGCGAACGCGCAGCAGCACCAGCTCGCGGCGCACCGCAGGCGACTCGGTGAGATCCGAGGCCTGGAGGACGTTGATGAGCTTGTTGATCTGCTTGATGAGCTGGGCGCGCTGGACAGGCTCGATATCGACGACGATGCTCATGCGGGAGAGCTCGGGATCGAGCGTGCGGGCGACAGTGAGGCTTTCGATGTTATAACCGCGGGCGGACAGAACGCCGGTGACGCGCATCAGAGCGCCGGGCTTGTTTTCAACGAGGAGGGAGATGAGCTGTAGCATGTCTACGTCCTGCAAGCAAATGAAAAGAAGGGAGTTTCCAGAGATTTGGTTCGTTCCGTAATTTGCACTTCGGGCCAGGGACAGGGGCTAAAGCCCCCGGGAAGTGCGGCCGTTGACGGCACGAATAAAGTCGTGCTCTGATACAAGCTCGTCTTTGCACAAGTGAATTGGGTTCGTTCCGTAATTTTCATTTCAGGCCTCCGCCGCCTGCGGCGGGCCGAGCACCATTTCGTTGATGGCGCCTCCGGCCGGCACCATGGGATAGACATTTTCACAGCGGGCGACGCGGACGTTCAGAAGGTAGGGACCGGGCTCGCGAACGGCGGCTTCCAGCGCGCCGCGCAACTCGGCCGGGTTTTCCACCGTGCTTCCTTTGAATCCATACGCGCCGGCGAGCTTCTCCGGGTCGGGGAACCCGTCTAACTGCACGGCGCTGAGGCGGTTGTTGTAAAACAACTCTTGCCACTGCCGGACCATGCCGAGGTAGCCGTTGTTCATCACGACGATCTTTACGGGCAAGGCGTGATTGGCGATGGTGGCGAGTTCGGGAATGGACATCTGGAAGCCGCCGTCGCCGACCAGGGCGAAGACGAGCTTATCAGGCCGGGCGAATTGGGCGCCGATGGCGGCGGGCAGGCCGAATCCCATAGCTCCCAGGCCGCCCGAATTAATCCAGAGTCGCGGATTGTGGAAGCGGATGAACTGGGCCGCCCACATCTGATGCTGGCCGACGTCGCTGGAGACGATGGCTTCGCCGCCCGAGAGCCGATCGATTTCGGCCACCAGGTGCTGCGGCTTGATTTGATCGGTGGAGGCTTCCGGCTCCAGCGGATGCTCCTTGCGCCATTCGTTGACGCAGGCCCACCAAGCCGCCCGCGTCGCGGCGTTTTTGGGCTTCATCTCATGCGCTGTCTCAGCCAGGATTTGATTCAGTTTTTCGAGCACGCGCTTGACGTCGCCCACGATGGGGACGTCGGCGGCGCGGTTCTTGCCGATTTCAGCCGGATCGATATCGACGTGAATCACCTGGGCGTGAGGCGCGAAGGCCGCCAGGCGGCCCGTGACGCGATCGTCGAATCGCACGCCCAGCGCGATGATCAAGTCGGTTTCGGTCATGGCCATATTGGCGGCATAGGAGCCGTGCATTCCGGGAAGGCTGATGAAATTGGGATGCTCGCTCGACAGCGCGCCTAGTCCCATTAAGGTGCAGACCGCGGGAGCATCGATGCGTTCCACAAATTCGCGCAAGTCCTCCGAGGCGCCGGCGGCGAGGATTCCGCCGCCCGCGTAAACCATCGGCCGCTTGGACTCCCAGATCAATTGCGCCGCGCGGCGGATCTGCCCGGCGTGGCCTTCCGTGTAAACCTTATAGCCAGGAAGATGGATCGCGGAAACCGGCGTGTAATGCGCTTGAGCCTGAAATACGTCTTTGGGGATGTCCACGAGCACCGGACCGGGCCGTCCAGTGGCGGCGATGTGAAAAGCCTCGTGGACGGCTTGAGGCAGATCGGCCAGCTTTTTCACCATGAAATTGTGCTTGGTGCAGGACCGAGTAATGCCGAAGGTGTCGGCTTCCTGAAAGGCGTCGCTGCCGATGAGTTTGGTGGAAACCTGGCCCGTGATGGCTACGATGGGAATCGAATCCATCATGGCGTCGACCAGACCGGTGACCAGATTGGTGGCGCCGGGACCTGAGGTGGCGCAGCAAACGCCCACTTTTCCCGTGGCGCGCGCGAATCCCTCCGCCGCGAAGCATGCGTTTTGCTCGTGGCGCACAAGAATATGCTTGATGGGATGGTCGTAGAGGGCGTCGTAGAACGGCAGAGTGACGCCGCCCGGATATCCGAAAATGCATTCCACCTTTTCGCGCGCCAAGCATTCCAGAAGCATCCTGGCGCCGGACATTAGAGTTCCGGTTTTGACCGCGCTTGCTGGCGGGGCCGTCTTGCCGCTTGCGATTGCCGACATCGAATCCTCCCTAATAGCAAAAAAGGCCACTGTCCGAGGGTTTTTGGCCCCCGCCAGTGGCCTAGATCCGTTTAAGTGAATCGGGCCGTCAGGCGGGGCCGGTTACGGCCCCAATAATAAGTACTACTGTGCTGACGAGACCCGCAGGAATAATTTCTGAGGAGAGCTCGAGGGCTTGAGAGCGGATTGCCTGGTTGGGTTCCGAACGTGTCATAGTTACTTCGCGCACAGCGCCACGTGCGGGCTGTGCGCTCATCGAGCCTCGCTTCTGAACCAGAATACAGCAGAAGCGCGGCATATGCAAGGGGCAGATGTAATAATTAATTTTTATGAATCCATGAATGGCACGACTGACATCGTGGCCTGATACAAAACGAGGCCAAATCTGCTACTATCAAGAAACTACGCGTTTTTGACGATCCCACCTCGTAGCTTTTGGGTAACGGCCGCAAATGCGGGCGGCGGTTGCTTCGATCGGCAGGGGTGGCCGCCCGCCTCTGTGCGGCTGGTTCCGGCGCTCGTTGCGGAACGGCGATAAGCGCGTGCGGCCGGTGCAGTGCAGTCTTCTGCCGGCGGACAATATTTAGCCTTACTTATGGAGTGTGGATGAATTTATTCTGGGCGTTATTGATCACTATCGGGATTCTCCAAGTATCCGTTCTCTTCACGACAATCTATTTGCACCGTGCCTTGTGCCACCGGGGCCTGGATCTGCATCCGGCTTTGGCCAATTTGATGCACTTGCAGTTGAGCCTGTTCACGGGAGTGGTGCCCCGGGAGTGGATTGCCGTCCACCGCAAGCATCATCATTTCTCCGATCGCGAGGGAGATCCACATAGCCCCTATGTGCACGGGCTGTGGCAAGTGTTCTTCGGGAATTACTTTTACTACAAGCGGGAAATTCGCAACGAGGCAACGATCCGGAAGTACACTCCCGACTACCGCCCGGATGTGGTGGACCGGATTCCCTTCATCCGCTACGGAACGCTCGGAGGGCTCCTAATTTTCATGGGGATGTTCGGTTGGATGTGGGGTCTGGCGGCATGGAGCTTTCACGTAGTGGCGTACATCTTGCTAAATTCGTCGATCAACAGCCTGTGTCATATGATCGGATACCGCAATTACAATAATCAGGCCACGAATCTCAGACTCATTGCATGGATGACAGGCGGCGAAGGACTTCACAATAATCATCATGAGCACCCGTCGTCGGCCAAGTTCTCGCGGAAGCTGACCAAAAGAGAGTTCGATCCTGCCTGGACGGTTATTTGTCTGCTCCAGCGGTGCGGGTTGGCGCGGGTGAAGCCGGAGCCGGTCGCGAAAGCCGCGTAGGCAGGACAACGACTACGCGCTCCGAAATTATTCGGATAAAAACCCGTTATTTTCCCCTGACTCGGTAGTAACACCAGTAGATTTTTTCAAGCACTTCACGATTTTGCCCGCAAGACGCCAAGCGGCGGCTGTCGCGGCAAATAACTATTTCCAAAATCTTTGCAGGCGATTACAATAATAATCGGATAGGCTAGCTAAATTCGCGGTAAGGTGCAGCGTGAGGTTACCGGGAGAGGTTCGATGAATGTGACTCAAATTATCACGCAACTGCGTGAGGAGCGCACAGCTTTGGACGAGGCGATCGCGGTTCTCGAACGGATCGCCCGGTCTGGCCCGCGAGGACGGGGCCGGCCGCCAAGCTGGTTATCAGGCGTGACGGGGGGAAGCTCGACGCGGGTATTCAGCGCGGCCACTCGGAAAAAGATG
>DASQJB010000285.1:0-16013 GCA_035631295.1 Bryobacteraceae bacterium
AATCGCTTAACCGCCGCGCCCTCGACCTCGACCGAAAGGTGCATGGGAATTTGCACCCGCGTGTGGCTGAGGATCTCTCCAACATTGCAACGGCCAAGACGACCACGGGAAAGTATGCTGAAGCAGAAGTTCTTTACCGCCAAGCTTTGGCGATCGTGGAGTCCTGGTATGGGCCGGATAACCCGAGACTCTTCAGATGAAAAGCTTCCTCGCTCAAATGGTCATGCAATTCGGTAAGGACGCAGAAGCGGAAGACTCCTGCGAAATATCGTGCCGCTGCAGGAGCGAGCCTACGGATCCAGCGTTCATCCTAACTTGGCGTTTACCCACGATGTGCTGGGCAAGCTCGCGGAAAAGCGAGGGGACCTTGCAACGGCCGAAGTGGAATTTACCCGAGGTTTCGAGATCAACAAAGAGCTATTTGGCGAGAAAGAATACAGAACCGCCCATTTCGGCCAACAATTTGGCCGAGGTGCTACTGAAGGAGCACCATTACGCTCGGGCGGAAACTCTCCAGCGCTCCACAGTCCAGGCTTTGACGGAAAAGCCCCTACCAGGGAACATGAACGTGGGACTAGCCGAACTGAACCTGGGAGAATCGCTGCTGCGCCAAAACCGCTATCAGGAGGCGGTAGCGCCGCTCTTGGCCGCCTACGAGGTACTCAACCGGGGAGGCGCACCTTATGCCACTCGGCTCGACGCAACCCGCCGGTATCTCGCGGAAGCTTACGAAAAATTAGGACAGCCCAATAACGCCGCTCGTTTCCGCTAGCCCAACTTTCGATGCATCGCGAAAGTCGCATCCTTCCCTTGGATCCCTTTGGCCGCTCACTGAAAACCGCTACTCAGGTCTGCTATGCTGTACTCCATGCGTGTAGAACTCTTCCTGTTTAGCCGCTAATTGTTTTGGCGTGGGGACCCACGCCCGACGGGTTTGGCAATCAACAAGAGGAGTTTTTCCTTGACTTCCCGAGAATTTTTCCAAGCTATTCGTGACTCGCTACGAGGCGGGCATCGCGATTACACCACCGGCTCGATTCCACGGGCCATCGTGCTCCTGGCCATTCCGATGATCCTCGAAATGGCAATGGAGTCGTTGTTCACTGTCGTGGACATCTTCTGGGTGGCGCACCTGGGCGACCGCGCCGTCGCTACCGTGGGACTGACGGAGTCCATGTTCGCTATTGCATTCGGGCTGGCCATGGGCGTGAGCGTGGCCGCCACGGCGACGGTGGCCCGTCGCATCGGCGAGAAGAACTCGGAGGCGGCCTCGCACGCGGCCGCGCAGGCAATTTTGCTCGGAGGGGCGATTGCGGTCCTGCTCGGCTTGCCGGGTGGGTTTGCAGCGCGAGTTCTGCTGCGGACGATGTCGGGATCGAGCGAGCTAGCGGACTACGGCGCCGCCTTCACCCGCATCGCCCTATTCTGCATGCCATCTTTAATGATGCTGTTTCTGTTCAACGCGGTCTTCCGCGGCGCCGGCAACGCCACCATCGCCATGCGCGCGCTGTGGATCGGCAACGCCGTGAACCTTGTTCTGGACCCGTTGTTCATTTTCGGCCTCGGACCGATCCCCGCCTTCGGCGTCACCGGAGCCGCCATCGCAACCTCTACCGGCCGCAGCATCGGAGCGCTCTATGGGCTCTGGAATCTGATCGAAGGCCGTGGCGAGGTGATGCTGCGGAAGAAGCACTGGCGGTTCGATCCTCCGCTGATTCGCGATCTCGCGAAGCTGGCCGGTCCTGCCGCGTTTCAGTACTTGGTCCCGACGGCCAGTTGGGTGGGCCTGGTTCGCATCATCGCTTTATTCGGCAGCGTCGCCATCGCAGGCTACACGATCGCGATTCGCATCATCATTTTTTCGATCCTGCCCGCTTGGGGTCTGAGTAATGCGGCAGCGACGCTGGTGGGCCAGAACCTTGGCGCAAAGCAGCCGGAGCGCGCCGAGCGATCCGTGCTGCTGTGCGGAGCTTACAATATGACCTTTCTCGTCGGCCTCGGGCTCGTGTTTATCGCATTTTCGAGCAAACTGGTGAGCATGTTCACCATCGATCCCGGGATCGCGCGCGTGGCGCAGATCTGCCTCCGGACGCTGAGCTACGGATATGCCTTTTACGCCTGGGGCATGGTGCTGGTGCAGTCGTTCAATGGCGCGGGCGACACACGCACCCCCACGCGGGTGAACTTCTTCTGCTATTGGATGTTCCAGCTGCCGCTGGCGTGGGCTCTCGCGCGGCCCATAGCCCTGGGGCCTCCAGGAGTGTTCACGGCGATCCCAGTAGCGGAGTTCATGCTGGCCGCGGTCTCGTTTTTGTTGTTCCGGCGCGGGACTTGGAAGTTCGTGAAGGTCTGAAACCATCGGCGCATCATTGCCCCGCAGGGAAATCCGGAGGGTCGAGCTGCTTCAACAGCCTCTCGGCTTGGACAAGCTGGTCCGTTGTACCGCGCAGCATCATAACCCGGGGAGCATTGTAGGTGTAGACGCGTGGAATGCCGGTTTCCGTGCGGATCTGCGTTGCGATCTTTTGAAAGTCAGCCGGCGTCGCGGTATGCGGGAGCGAGAACACTTGCACCGAGTTGTTGCGCGGGTCTACGGCTTGATAGTTGTAGACGGCGGACGGCGGGGTTGGGGCGGCATTTGCGGCCTTATCTGCGCTATCGAACAGCCACGCGGCCAGCTCGAGCTGATCGGAAGTTCCCCGCAACGCGATCGCTCGTGGCGTGTTGTAGGTATAGACCCGGCGGATGTCGCTGATGGTGCGAATTGCTGTCGCGATTTCCTGGAAACTCCGGACCGTTGCCGCGTTGCCAACATAGAGCACCTGGATAGCGTCCGCTTTTTCCCGGTCCGCGCTGTCGACGAAACGATACCGCGCGGACGTTGAATGCGGGCGCGGCTCGGCGGATTTCTCGACCTCATTGATAATCCAGTCGGCCATCGCCGCCTGTTCGGTACTCCCGCGGATAGCCAGTATCTTCGAAGCGTTGGTCATAAAGACTCGCCGCACAGCGCCGATGGTACGGAACAGTGTCGCGAACTCCTGAGAGTCCTGTATGCTTTGTCCGCGATTGAGATAGAACAGCCGCACGACGTCGTCCGCGCCGGCGGGCATGCGATATTCGTGAACCGCGGCATCGGCATGCGCCGGAGCAGCCAGGTCCATGCCCGTAAACATCCACTCGGCCAGCGCGTTCTGATCGGCTGTTCCATGAACCGTGAGCGATTTCTTCGACTCGTCCACGGATACCTCGCTCATGGCCGCGATGGTGCGTATGCTCGTCGCAATCTCCTGCATGCCTTGCGTGGTACTGGTGTGGGCGAAATTGAAAGTGTGAGCCGAGTCGGGAGTTTGGCCGAACGCTGCGACGCCGGTCGCAACGAGAAAGGCGATCAATTGGGTTCGCATGGCGCTCCTTTCGAACACGGAGACGCTGGCGCCCCAGAAAACGTGCAGCTTTACGCCCGGCTACTGGGGCAGCGCAAACACGTACACGCTGTTCATCCCCTTGGCCGGCTTCAGGTCCGGCGTCAGATTGGTAAGGCTGCCGGTCAGCAGTCCGTCGCCGGTCATCACCGCGATGTACTGCTTGCCGTTTACGCCATAGCTTATAGTGCTCACGGAAATCGATCCGCCGAGGACGGTTTGCCACAGCGTCTTTCCGCTCTCGGCGTCGAAGGCGAAGAACCGGCGATTCAAATCTCCCCAGAACACCAGGCCTCCGGCTGTGGTCACTACAGATCCGTTCGTCTGAGAGCGGCCCATATAGAGCTGCTTGATCTCGCCTGTGGACATATTGATCTTCGCCAAGCCTGCCGTTTTGTCAGGCGTCGACTTGGGGCTAGGCACGGGCACTCGGCTGCCGCTCTTGCCGTTGTTGAGGCCCATCTTCAGGCAATTGTCGTTGTACGAAACATATAGCGAATTCGTTTGGGGACTATAAGCCGTGGGCCAATAGCTGCGCGTGTTGTAAAAGCAGATAACGTGCTCTTTTTCGCTGGGGTCTTTGAACACTAGATCCCAGTTGATTTCAGTCTTACCGGTCCGGCCGTCGATATTCTTGATCAGAAATTCGGGCGTGTCGTACGGGAACGGCGTGGCCCAGAGAAACTTGCCATCGTTGCGGTCCAGCGCGAACACGCCGCCGCCTTCGCCCACCATCACCGCCACGTCGTGCTGCGAACCCTTGGGAACATCCGGATTGAACCACTTCGCGAATTTCGGATCGGGATTATAAGTTGTGCGGAAGAGAGTACGCTCATGCGTGTAGTCCTGGTCCCAATCGTCGCCGGGCAGATGCTGGTAATACCAGGCGAGCTTGCCCGTGCTCGGGTCCAGCGCGACCGTTGAGTTGCTGTATAGATCAGACGGCGCGACGCGTGGAATGGCGTCGGCATTGCCGCCGTGGCGCTCCATGCGCGTGTTGGGCGTGGGGTTCGCAATGCCCCAGTAAACCGTCTTGCGAACGGGATCGTACGTGCCCGGAAGGCCCCAAGTGGAAGTCGTGCGCTTCTCCTCAGGCGCGCCGCCCCAGGTGTCGGGATTGACGTCGTTCGTTCCTTGAGCCGTGTAGAACTTCCACAGCTCTTTGCCGGTCTTGGCGTCGTGCGCGGCGATGTAGCAGTTCGCGCGCAGGCCGCCGGTGCAGGCTCCGCCGGTTATGGCTTTCCCATCGACGACGATGGGGCCAGAAGTGTGCCCGCGCGGGTCCGGCGTGGACCAGCGCGGCTCGCCCGTGCGCGCGTCGACGCCGACGATCGTGGAGTCGGGCGCGGTGAAGACGATAATGTCGTCCCAGATGGCGATGGCCTTGGAGCGCGCGTTCGCCGCGGACTGGCCTTGCGGCATCTTATGCTTGTATTCCCAAAGAAGGTCGCCGTTGGTTGCGTCAAGTGCGTCGATAGCGCCGCCGGGCGCGATCACATACATGACGCCGTCGTGTACCAGCGGAATGCTTTCCGTCGCGCCCGCCGGCAAGCCTCGCGACCATGCCAGCGCCAGCCGCGAAACATTCTGGCGGTTGATCTGATTCAGCGGGCTATATCGCTGCGCGTCGTAGGTGCGGCTGAACATCAGCCAGTCTTCGGGGCTGGGATTCTCGAGCATCTGCTGCGTGACAGGCTTATAGCTCTTCACCTGCGCTGCTGCAACGACGGACGCAACCGCCGCCAGCAATAGTCTTTTCATCATGCTTTCCTCACTGGAGAACGCGAATTCGATGGGCTTCGCTATCGGCTACATATAGCACGCCATTCGCTAAGAGCACGGCATGCGGGCGGTTCAGCTTGCACTTCAACGGGTCCGGCTCGGGGCCGTCGCCCTTCTCGCCGCTTCCGAGAACTGTGGATATGACGCCTGTTTTTAGATCGATCTTTCGGATGGCGTGGCTTTCTGTGTCGGCGATGTATAGGCTGTTGTCCCGGCCCAGCGACAATCCCTTCGGCCCGGCGAGCCTGGCGAGCGCGCCGCCGAACTTTGCGCTCATCGCGGGCCCGCCATCGCCGCTGTAGCCCGATTCGCCCGTGCCCGCAAGGTGATGCAGCGTTTTGGTCTGAGCATCGATGCGGTAAATCGCGTTGCCTTCGCGGAGAGCCAAATATAGATCGCCATTGGACGCGAGCGCCAGAGTGCGCGGGCCGCTGAAAGGCGTTCCCGATACAGGCGCGCCGTCGGGCGTGGGCTTGGCTTCACCTGTGCCGGCGAAAGTCTCGATCATGCCTGTATCCAAATGCAGGCGGCGGATGCGATGATTCATCAGATCGCAAATGAGGAGCGTTCCGTCGCGATCCAGAAGAACGCAGTGAGGCTGATTGAGCTGAGCCTGCGTCCCCGGCCCTCCGTCGCCGGAAAACCCGGCCTTGCCTGTTCCGGCGACCGTCGAGATCACGCCGGTCTTCATGTTTACCTTGCGGACGACGTGATTGTCGCGCTCCGCGAAGTAGAGATCGCCACCGCGATCGAAAAGCAGCTCATGCGGCGCGCTGAGCGATGCGTCTACAGCCGGGCCGTCATCGCCGCGATAAGCTTTCTGGCCGTTGCCTGCGATAGTTGTCAGCTTCTTTGTGGCAAGATCCAGCCGCCGGACGCGCTGATTATCGACGTCGCAGAAATACAACGCGCCGTCGGGGCCGATGGCCATGCCGTAGGGATTATTCAACTGCGTATCGGAATATCCGGGCGCCCCCGTGCCAATCAGCGTGGTCACTGAGGCGCCGAATGCGGCGGCGGAGAGAATTAGCGGCGCGAGACCCATCTTCCAAGTCATCAAGTGAGTTTTATCATATCGCTGTGGACCCCTTGGGCGACAAATCGAACGGTTACGAAGAAATGGCTGAGCATTTCATGCGCGCGCGAAATCCTCGCATCGGCCCGGAGACGGTTCGCGAATGGAGCAAGTCTCTCCCCCGGGGCGCTTCGATCCTCGAACTTGGGTGCGGTCATGGCATGCTTTCGCGGGTGCTGATCGAAGAGGGATTCGACGTCTTTGGCGTCGATGCATCGCCGAAGCTGATCGCCGCGTTTCGCGAGCGATTTCCCGGCGCCCACGCGCAATGCGCCGCAGTGGAGGATTCGGATTTCTTCGGCCGCTCCTTTGACGCCATCGTGGCATGGGGATTGATGTTCCTGCTGCCCGCCGATTTACAGGAGCTCGTGATTCGCAAAGCCGCGCAAGCGTTGAATCCCGGCGGCAGATTTTTGTTTACCTCGACCGAACAGCCCGTGACGTGGAACGATTCGTTGACAGGACGCGAATCGGTTTCACTCGGCGCGGAGGCCTACCGCCGGATGCTCCAAGCCCAAGGCCTGATCCTCCAGCCCGAACTCTCAGACGAGGGAGAAAACCACTACTCTTCAGCAGTGAAACCGTGAGGAGGGCGGGCTTCAGCCCCTCGCGAGGCTTTAGCCTCGCTTCCGGAGCGGCGCTGAAGCGCCGCGCGGGCTAAAGCCCACCCTCCCACAACGTCTTCAACAAGGGTCAACCGGCGAACTCGGGCTAATGCGGCTTCAAATGTCCCGGAGCCGACGGATTGCCGTTACTATGCGGCTTTGAGCTGGCGATGGCGGCTGTGCCGTCGCCCGGCGAGACGAACTGAATCAGGTAATAGGAAAGCTGATCGGCGGCGGCAGAGCCGAGGCCGGTAGCAGCGTCCCAGCCCGGTCCAGCGCTGAAGCCCGGCACGCCGGCGAAGGAGTTGTCACCACTCGTTACATCGAACAACGACGCGGAGAAGTGGCTTTGAGCTTGACCGATGTGGTACAGCGCGGTGTTGATGAAGCCGAGGTCCTTTCCTGCCCTCTGATCGATCATCGCCAGGATAGCCGCCCACTGCGGCGATCCGGCGCTGGTGCCGCCGAACAGATAAAATCCGGGCGCGAGCCCCGGAATATCGAGATACGTGAGTAATCCGTGCAAAACAGCGGCGCTATAAGAAACATCGGCCACGCCAAGCTGCTTGCCGCCATGTATCGTTCCTTGCTGGTATGACGGCTCATCGTAAACGACACTGTACCCGCCGCCGGTAGCTCCAAAGCCGGTGGCAAGTTCGTTCCACACGATCTCGCCTTGGTAGGTTCCCGGAACCGGACTGGTGGCCGGGTCACAGCCGAGAATCGCCAGGCAATAGGAGGCTGCATGGAGTTCCGTTCCACCCACAGCGGTGACCAGAGGATCGCTGGCTGGGAGCGAAACGGCTTGAACCAGGGCCGAGCCGTCGCAGGTCGTCTGCCCCGATCCGAAATCGCCCGCGGAGGCGAAGAGGGTGATGTTCTTTTGCGTTGCCTCCACAAAAACCTGATGCTGTTGGGCGACCAGCGCGGGGTCCATGCAGCTCTCGTTCTCACCGTAGCTCTGGGAGATTACATCGCCCAGATTGTGATCCACGGCATACTTGGTCGCGCTCACAATATCGGCATCGGCGTCCGATTTGGCCAGCACCAGCGTGATGTTGGCGCCAGGGGCGATGGCGTGGGCCCAGAGAACGTCCAGAGAGATCTCCTGCGCCCAATTCGTCATATTGGAATCGCCAGTGACGAACGGCGTCAACCCGTCCGGCGCCACCTGCGTGAATGTGCCGAGGGCCGGGTTTGGCGGGGCTCCTAGCCCGTTCAAACTCGGCAGACCGTAAAACGCGTTGTAGAAATTGAGTTGCGGCACGATGTTCGGCGACTGGTAGGCGTCGATGATGACGATGGTTTTCCCCTTGCCGTCGAAGCCCGAGCCGATCAGGAGGTCAGTGTGATAGGCATGCCGGATCTGGTAAGGATCGTAACAGGTAACGCTGGTGTTGAGGGCAACCAACTGGCAAGTAAACAGGTTATATTTCGGACCGGAGGCGCTGGACAACGTGGCTTGGGGGCCCAGTTTGACAAAGGGGAACATCGCGGGTCGCGGACTGGCTGCGTGGACGACCATTGGCGTCAAGCTGGCGACTAACGTTATCGCGGTCCATAAAGGGCCGAGTCTCGCTCGCGCTCTTTTCTCTTTTCCGGTCCAGAATTGCATAAGTCCCGTCCTTCTAACTCGTTACGTTGCTGTAAATTTCAAGTTGGTTAAAGGCTTCGAGGCAGTATACACTTGGTTTCGGCTTTCTCGACTCACGAATTTTGAGGGGCTGACCGCGGGCGAATACGGTGAAGGGCGGCGAAGATTACCCAAAGACCGGCCAGGTTGACACACCCCCTCAAGGTCCAGCGCCTTTCGGCCTCTTATGGTATTCTTAAAACTGAATTAACGGTTAAGAACAAAGACGAGGAGTATCGATTTCCGAATGGCGTTGGCGAGAGAAGCGAAGTCCAAGGTGATTTCCCAATTCCGGATCCACAAGACCGACTCGGGGTCGCCGGAGGTCCAGGTTGCAGTCCTGAGCCGGCGTATCAAGGACCTGGAAGAGCATTTCAAGCTTCACGCGAAGGATCATCATTCCCGCCGGGGACTATTGCAAATGGTTGCGCGGCGGCGGCGGTTGCTGGACTACTTGCGAAGTCGTAGTCCGGAACGCTACAAGACTCTGATTCAAAGCTTGGGCATTCGCCGCTAGCGTTCGGATTCGATTCTCGAGAACTGGCCCTGGCGGTCAGCCCCCCTCAGAAAACCCTCCAGTCTCCCTCTTGATCGAAACAGACCGCGGCGCCAAAAGCGCAGCGGGCCCATGCTAATGGGCAAGATTAAAAGGAAACTACAAAATGTTGCAATCTGTTGAAGTCGATTTAGGCGGCGGGCGAATTGTCACGCTCGAAACCGGAAGGATGGCCAAGCAGGCCAATGGGGCCGTGGTTGTCAAGTCGGGCGATTCCGTCGTCTTGGTGACCGCGGTGACCGCTCCGGAACCGAAACCCGGCGCGAGTTTCTTCCCCCTCACCGTCGACTACCGCGAATACACCTACTCGGCCGGACGCTTCCCTGGCGGCTTTATCAAGCGCGAAGGACGGCCAACCGAAAAGGAAATTCTCACCAGCCGCCTGATCGACCGGCCTATCCGGCCCCTGTTCCCCGAAGGGTATTCCCATGAGACACAGGTGATCGGAATGGTGCTTTCCGCCGACCCGGAGCGCGATCCCTCGACGCTCGCTATCATCGGCGCGGGAGCGGCCTTGGCTATCTCCGACATTCCCTTCGAACACGTGCTGGGCGGAGTCCGCGTCGGCATGGTGGATGGCAAGCTGATCGCCAATCCCACATATGAAGAAACCAAGGCCGGCAAGATCAATATTGTCGTTGCGGGCACCGAAGAAGGCATCGTGATGGTGGAATCGGGCTCGCAAGAAGCGACTGAAGCCGAGGTGCTTGCGGCCATCGAATTTGGACATGACTGCTGCAAGAAGCTGGCCGAGGGAATCCGCGAGCTGATGAAGAAGACCGGAAAAACCAGGCGCACCTTCACCCCGCCCGCAGTTAACCAAGAGATCTACGCACAGATCGATAAATCCATCCGCGCCGAGCTTCAAGACGCGATGAACACCCAGAAGTATGAAAAGCTCGAGAGCTACCGGCGTATCGACGAATGCAAGGCCAAAGCGCTGGAGCCGATTCCCGAAGAGCAGCGCGACGAAGCCGGCGACCTGTTTGATCGCCTGAAAGAGCGCATCTTCCGTGACGAGATGCTCAAGGATCGCCGCCGGCCCGACGGGCGCGCCTTCGATGAGATCCGCAAAATCGATATCGAAGTCGGCGTGCTGCCCCGCACGCACGGCTCGTCCTTGTTCACGCGAGGGGAAACGCAAGCCCTGGTTACGGCAACGCTAGGAACGAAAGACGACGAGCAGCGTATCGAGCTTCTGGATCCCTCCGAGACTTCCAAGCGTTTCATGCTGCACTACAACTTTCCGCCCTTCAGTGTGGGGGAGGTTGGATTCATGCGCGGCGCCGGGCGCCGGGAAATCGGTCACGGAGCGCTGGCGGAGCGCGCGCTTTCCGCGGTGATCCCCGAGGACAAAGAGTTCCCCTACACCATTCGTATAGTCAGCGACATTCTTGAGTCCAACGGCTCCAGCTCCATGGCTTCCGTTTGTGGCGCGACGTTGTCGTTGATGGACGCGGGCGTGCCTATCTCCTCCCCTGTCGCGGGCATCGCGATGGGTCTGGTGAAGGAGGGCGACGCCTACGCCGTGCTCACCGACATCGCCGGCGCGGAAGATCATTACGGCGATATGGATTTTAAGGTTGCCGGCACGCGCGCCGGCATCAGCGCTCTTCAGATGGATATCAAGGTTCCTAACATCACCCACGCCATCATGAAGGAAGCGCTGGAGCAGGCGCGGCGCGCGCGATTGTTCATTCTGGACAAGATGAACGCGGCCATCGAAAAGCCCCGCGCGACGCTTTCGCCCTACGCACCGCGCATTTTCAGCATGCAGATTCCGGTGGACAAGATCCGCGAATTGATCGGACCGGGAGGCAAGGTCATTCGCGGCATCGTCGATGCGACCGGCTGCAAAATCGACGTGGAGGACGACGGCAGCGTGAAGATCTTTTCTTCCGATGGCGCCGCGGCCGACCGCGCCATCCAGATGGTCACCGATATTTGCGCCGTCGCCGAGATCGGCAAGACCTATCTGGGCAAGGTGGTGCGCATCGTGGACTTCGGCGCGTTTGTCGAAATCTTTCCTGGCACTGACGGATTGCTGCACATTTCCGAGATCTCCGAAAGCCGAATCAAGCAAGTGCGCGACGAGTTGAACGAAGGCGATCAGATCCTGGTGAAGGTACTGGCGCTGGAAGGCAACAAGATCAAGCTCAGCCGCAAGGCCATCCTCAAAGAGCAGCGCGAGAAGCTGAAGAAGGAAGAGGCGGGCAGGGCGTAACGGGCCGGATCACCGCAGCAGAGCAGTCGCGATCAGGTTCTGCGAGCAGGCAGCATCTGAATTCCGCTGGCGTCGACAATGCCGATATTTCCGGGCCAGACCCGATTCGACTTCAGAGGGCCTGCACGAGCGGATCAAAATTCTCCGGCGTTGCCGGGTGAATCCTGAATAGAATGACGCCGGACTTTTCAAGAGGCACGCGCCGCTGAAGGGCGATCTGGCAGAAATCCTTATCCAGGGTAAGCAGAAGCCGCCCTTGGGATTCGGCGAACTCCAACAGGAGGCGTCCTTCCATCCGGATAGATCGGTTCGGGCCCGTAGCACATCGTGGCCCTCGGCGCGAAGCGTCCCGACAGTCGGCTTCGGAAAGTTCTCGTCCGCGAGGAGCCGCATTTACGCGGGAATCGGATAGGCCCTATATTCGTGCATCAGATAGCTGGCGTACGCTAGGCAGGCAAGGATGTCCTCTGGCGTCAGTCCTGGGTAGTTTCTCAATATTTCGCTCTCCTGTTGACCGGCCGCAAGAAGCTCGAGAATGAATTCCACTGCAATGCGGGTCCCGCGGATTACCGGTTTGCCGGCCAGTATCCCGGCATCGACGACAATGCGTTCGGAGAAGGGCATAACGACAGTCTATCGTGCCAAGGCATTTAAGACTTCTGGCTTTGGAACCTTACGCGCACGGGCTCAGAGCACGCGCACGGGCTCAGAGCCGGGTTGAACTGGAAATCGATCGGCGGACCGTTGGCCCGCCGATCTCATCAGTTCCTCCGAAGCGATTCCCGGCTCGGGAAATGCGCGGGCATCGCGAAATCAGAATAGGAGAATCAGCCACGCGAGGGTAGCGTACGCACGGTAAGAACGCGTTACAGCTCTCGCGTTTTCCGGTCGGTGTGCGCCTTGTGGCTCACTCACCGCGAAGGGCAACACCGCGCATGGCGTCGCAATTCAGTTCAAAACTCACAGAGTGGTCATGATCCTCGAGGTATCATTCGCTATATATTCGCCTTCATCCTGAGATATTGTTAATTTGATTTTTGGGCAGCAAGAAGGCGGAGTTGACAATTCCTCCGATGCGAATATTCCCGCCGGGGAACGAGGCAGGTATCCGCCAAACCAGAATAGGTGGAAACGCCCGGGGAGAAATAGCGTGCGCACCGTATGCACGGGTGCGAAGGTCGGTGAGAGCGAGTCGCGACCGCAAGGAGTATGGCCCTGAAGGGCCACCGAGGGCGATGTGGGGCAGGGCCGTGGCCTGCGGCGGCCTCGCCAAGCCACTCCACGAGCGACCAGCGGAGCGGTTATGACCAAATTCCGCTAGGAAAAGCTAGCGGAAGTTTTCGATCAACATCAGATCGGATTCCCCGTGGTCCACGTGATTGGTAAGCGCCCAGCGGCCATCTCGCGAAAATGTCATGCCGGGGAATTCCTTTGGAACCGTGAATGGAAGTCGTCCGATCCGGCTAACTTTGGCGGCTCCCGGATCGTAAAGGTCGATCGCCTCAAACTCCCGCTCTGAGTTCAGAAATAAGATGCCTCGCTGACTCACGCCCCACAAGGCACGGCGCACGGAAGGCAAAATCGCCCTTTCTTCGCCGCCGTCGGCAGGGACCATCTTGAGAGTCGCAGTCCATGCTGCAAGGTTCGGATCGCGTGGAGCTTCTGGATCAAGATAAAACAGTTGTGCGCCGTCAACGCTCAGAGCCGGATCGATGCCCCCCTGCCTTGTGATCTGCACGGCGTCCCCGCCGCTTGGCCGCGAGCGCCAGATCTGAAAGCCGCCGCTTCGGCTTGAGGCGTAGTAGATCCAGTTCCCGTCTGGAGACCAGCATGGACTGATGTCGGTTGCCCCGTCAAATGTCACCCGTGTGACGCTGCCAACACTCTTCGAAGCTGTGTAGATTTCGGTGGCGCCCCCCATGGCCGCTTCGAAGACAAAGCGCTCGCCATCGGGCGACCACGACCCGACCCTCAAGTGCGACGCCTGCATCGGCCGAATCTGCGATGCGCTGGAACCGTCCTTTTTCGCGATCCAGACTTGAACCGGCGCCCCAGAGAGATAAGAGTGATAAAGGACGGTCTCCCCATCGGGTGAAAAGGCTCCCGGAATGTCAACCCGAGCCGCATCGAGAAATGGGGTGGCTCGAAGAGTATCGCCGTGAGCGGACGCCGTCAGATCCACCATCCGCAGGCTAATATCGATCTTCTGAACCTGAAACGCGAGCCGCGGCGGTCCTTTGGTGGGCCGGGAAATAGTAGGGCTCGCCGCCGTAGCTGCCGCCGTGTTCAGGCTCTCGAGCCCGGGAACCGGCCTGCCCTTTCCGGCCGTGCGGGAGCTTGCGGAGATTCTCCACAACGACTGCCCCCCGACGTCATAAACGATGTCCCTTCCATCGGCGGTCCACGCCAAGCCGGTCATCCGAGCGCCCCATAAGGTCAACCGCCTCGGGGCGCCGCCCGCGGCGGGAACCAGGTAGACGTCGGCAACGCCGGACGGATTAGAGCGAAGGAACGCGATGGCGGCGCCGTTCGGTGAAATATCGAACTTGCCGTCCGCATCGCCCGATTTTGGATCCGTGATGCGCCGCTTTGCCAGAGTAGTCAGGTTGATTTGAAAAATGGCGGATGGACTCCCATCGCGGATAAAGATAGATTGGCCGTTGGAACCCCATTTAGGGTCTCCTCCCGAGTCCGAGATTTTCCTCTCCGGCCCTCCCAAGACTGAAACAACGAAGACGCCGTGTTCGGAGATATCGGGCTGTCCGAAACCGGCGCGCTCGAACGCGATTTCGGTTCCGTCCGGCGACCATGCGGGGTTGCGTTCGGCGATCGGGGGTGGAGTATCGGTTACCCGCTGCCGCGCCTCGCCGTTGACGGCCTTTATCCAAATATCCTGCGCGGACGGGCCCGGCGGGTCCCAATGCTGGAACGCGACGAAATTTCCGTCCGGCGAAAGACTGGGCATTTCTTCGCCGCCGGCGAGCTGCGTTAGGGGAACGATGCGCGGCGGCGCTGAAGGAGCGCGAGTCGTCCAAAACAGAACGGCGAGCGCGGCGATTGCAAGCGCCGCCGTGACGGATGCAATAAGCATCAAGGTGCGCGAGACGGGCTGCTCTGGGTTCTCGATTGTCGGCGGTGGTTCCCGGCCCTGAGCGGCATTGGCCGCGAAACGGGGGGCGTAGCTGCCTTTCTGCAACGAGATGACGACGGGGTCCTGAGGGAACTCAGCGTAATACTCGCGCAGCTTATCCCTCAGCCGGCGGGCGTCGGCGCGGACGGAGGCGCCCTCGGCGCCGCGCGAATCTAAGCGGTTGAGGTAGAGAGAAGCGGCGATCACCTGCTCCTTCAGGGTTTCTCCCCTGCCTTCGAGCGTCTCGGTGACTGCAAATCGGAGGAAGCCCGTCAGCCTCTCTGAGCGGGAAAAAACCTCGCTCGTGAGGATCCTTTCCATCTGATCTCGGATCGCTGCCGCGGAGAGTCCTTTTCCATTGGACTGGCCTGGATGTGCTGCAGATGCCATAGTGCAGTAGGAGTGTAACGCCCAGTTTACGGCGTCGTCAACCGGAGCGCAGACGCCGAAGCCATTCTCCGAGCGCAGGTGGCAGGGGCGATTCCACCGTCACGCGAGCCCCGCTCGCCGGGCTGGTGAACGCGATCCGCCAGGCGTGCAAAAACATGCGCGGCGCAGCCTCGGATTTGGGCGCGCCATACAGCCGGTCGCCCGCCACAGGATGACCCTCGCTCGCCAAGTGCACGCGGATCTGATGCGTGCGGCCCGTTCCGATGCGCACTTCCAGATACGTGAATGTATCAAAGCGTTCCAGAACTCGATATTCCGTCAAAGCCGAGCGGCCTGAGCCAAGCCTCGTAGTCATGCGCGTGCGGCGCATGGGGTCGCGCGCGATAGGTTTCTCGACTCGCCCGGAACCCGCGCGCAGCCGCCCGTTCACGAGCGCGAGATAGATCTTCTCCACCGTGCGGCCTCCGAATTGGGAGGCTAAGGCGCGATGTGCATCATCCGTTCGCGCCACCAGCAGCACGCCGCTCGTGTCCTTATCTAGACGATGCACGATTCCTGGCCTCAGCTCCCCGCCCAAGCCCGACAGCGATTGAAAATGATGCACCAGCCGGTTCACCAGTGTCCCTGAATGCGCCCCCGCCCCCGCATGTACAATCAAGCCCGCGGGTTTATCAATAGCGACCACGGATTCGTCTTCATAGAGAATCTGTACCGGCAGATCTTCGGGCAGCGCGCGTAGCGGCGGAAGCCCGCCGGGAGAGACCTCGACCTCCTGGCCCGTCTTCAGCAGTTGCGACGCCCACGCAGGCCGCCCACCCACCAGCACTCGGCCTTCTCGGATCCACGCCTGCAAACGGGCGCGGCTGTGGCCTTCAGTTTTGTCTTGCAGGAAATGATCCAGCCGCTTGCCCGCGGCGTCAGAGTCAACCGTGAATCGCCACATTCAGCCCGCTGTACTACTAGACCTGAAAATCTTTCGGGGCGCAGGCACTCCTGCCTGCCGCGTCGAGACTCGTCTCGACGCCTGGGGACGCGCCAGACCGGGCCTCGATACGAGTGTTCGCGCCATGAGAATCTTCGCCCGCTGCGACGATTTTTGGTGGGGTCTGGCTTTTAGCCTGCCGCCGGGCTTTGCCCGGCGTTCGGCGGCGACTCTGCTGCCTTGTGGGGCGGACGCCCTCATCCGCGCCGGA
>DASQJB010000286.1:0-27303 GCA_035631295.1 Bryobacteraceae bacterium
CGCGTCTGTTAAGCTGATCTTTCTCGCCAGAATGAGGTTAGTCACTTTGTTTTTCCTGCCTGCGCTAGGCTGGGCGCAGATTCAGCAGGGCTATGTCATCAACACCGTCGTGGGCGGTTCCACGGGCACGTTGAATCTCTATGGGTTCTCGGGCGACGGCGGCCCGGCCAACGCGGCGCAGCTCGCCGGGCCAGTGGGCTTGGCTTTCGATGGTCACGGAAATCTTTATATCGCCGACCAATTCAACAACCGCGTACGCGAAGTCACCACCGACGGCAACATCAACACCTTCGCCGGCGTGGGGACCGCGGGGTTCGCCGGAGATGCCGGACAGGCGACTTCCGCAGACCTGAACTCGCCTCTGAGCGTGGCAGTCGACTCCTCGGGCAACGTGTATATCTCGGATACCGTCAACGATGTGATTCGGAAGGTGACCACGGACGGCAAGATCAATACGGTGGCGGGCAATTATAGCTTGGGTTTTTCGTTCGGCGGGGACAATGGAGCTCCCACGAGCGCCGTTTTTAACCACCCCGGCCCGATTGCGCTGGATTCCGCCGGAAATCTTTATATCGTCGACACCGCCAACAACCGCATACGCAAGGTGACCTGGAGCGCGAACGTCATAAAGACTATCGCCGGCAATAACGGAGCGGGCGGCTACTCGGGCGACGGAGGCCTGGCGACGCTTGCGTCGTTGAACGGCCCAAGCGGCTTGGCTCTGGATGGCGCGGGCAACGTCTACATCGCCGACAGCAACAACAACGTGATCCGAAGGATCGACGCCTCAACGGGAAAGATTTCCACGGTGGTGGGCAATGGCCAATCGGGCTTTTCAGGCGATGGCGGCCCGGCTCTGAATGCGTCTCTCCATTCGCCGCGCGGCTTAGCTTTCGACTCCGCCGGGAACTTATACATTGTCGACTACCTGAACTTTCGTATCCGCATGCTCTCAAACGGGACGATTACGACCATTGCGGGCAACGGCCAACAGGGTTTTGGCGGCGATGGCGGCCTTGCAACCAGCGCGCCGCTCTCTTTCCCTTCGGCTTTGATCGTCGACGCCTCAGGCAACATTTACGTCAGCGATACGCAGAACAACGCGATTCGCGTCCTGACGCCCGCGCCGAGCCCGCCGCTCATCAGCAAAGGCGGCGTGCAGAGCGCCGGAGCGTTTGGAGCCTGCTTTTCCGCGGCGCCGGGGTCGTGGATCGAAATTTATGGCTCCAGCCTTGCGCCAGACGCGCGCTCCTGGGGTACGGCCGACTTTGCCGGCAACTATGCCCCCATTAAGCTCGACAACGTCACGGTGACAATTGGCGGGCAATATGCGTATCTCAACTACATTAGCGGCAAGCAGGTCAATGTTCAGGTCCCCACCACGATTGGTACCGGCGCGCAGCCTCTTTTCTTAAGCACGAGCCAAGGAACGTCCGTGCAATACAATCTCACCGTCAATGCTGTACAGCCGGGTTTCTATGCGCCAGCGTCTTTCCTGGTGGGTGGAAAACAGTACGTGGCGGCGCTCTTTTCCGACGGGACCTACGTAGCTCCGCCCGGCTCGATCTCGAACGTGACCTCGCGGCAGGCCAAGCCGGGCGAAACAATCATCCTCTATGGAATTGGTTTTGGCCCGGTGAACGACGGCATTCCGGCGGGCTATATCGCGCCGGCCACGGATCAAATTACAACGCCTCTTCAAATCATGTTCGGCCAGACGGCCGCCACGATCTCCTATCAGGGATTGGCGCCGGGTTCGGTGGGGTTGTACCAGTTCAACGTAGTCGTCCCGAACATTGCGAACAGCGACACGGTGCCGCTGACGTTTAATCTGGGCGGGTCGACGGGCTGCCAGGTTCTTTATACAGCGGTTCATAATTGACCGCTTCTGTGAAGGCGCTCGGGGAGGGCGCTTTCTGCCGGCGCCGGGCAGCGAGGCTGAAGCCTCGCGCGGGCTAAAGCCCGCCCTCCAGGCGTCTCCGTGCGGTCGCGGCCCTATTAGCGGTGTGATAGTGTAGCCGCATGAAGCGGACCATCCTGCTCTCCTTTCTCATCGCTGCAGCGATGCAGGCGCGCGACCTCGAGATTTACTGGACCGATGTGGAAGGCGGCGGCTCCACGCTCATCGTTTCTCCTTCCGGCCAGGCCCTGCTGGTGGACACCGGATTTCCGGGCAACGATGACCGCGACGCCAAGCGGATCGCGGAAACCATCAAAGCCGCGGGCCTCAAGAAAATCGACATCCTAGAAATCACGCATTTCCACGGCGACCACGTAGGCGGCGCGGCAGCGCTCTCGAAGTTGCTCCCCATATCGAAGTTTTACGATCATGGCGATTCTATCGAAGCCAATACGGACAAGGGCGCCTCGCTCTACGACGGCTATAAGGCACTGGCCGGCGGAAAGCGCGTGACAGTGAAGCCGGGCGACAAGATTCCGATCAAGGATCTGGACATTACCGTGGTCAGCGCCAACGGCGAAGTGATCTCGAAGGCGATCAACGGCGGCAGCGGAGCGAACGATTTCTGCAAAGGCGCGCAGACCAAACCCGAGGACAAGACGGAGAACTCACGGAGCGTAGGCTTTCTTCTGACCTACGGGAAGTTCAAGTTCCTCGACTTGGGCGACCTGACGTGGGACCGTGAGATGATGCTCGCCTGCCCGGTGAACAAGATCGGAACGGTGACGCTGTTCCAGGCGACGCATCACGGATTCTCAAACGGCGCTTCCGGCTCACCGGCCTTCGTTTGGGCGATCAAGCCGCAAGTGGTGGTGGTGAATGACGGCGCGCGCAAGGGATTCAATGCGGATGCCTACGAAACTCTTTCGAAGATTCCGGGCGTGGAGGCGATCTGGCAGCTTCATCGCGCGGTAATGAGCGACGCGGCGCACAATACCTCCGAGCAGATGACCGCGAATCTCGACGAGGGCGCGGCGGATCAGGGGAAGGGAATCAAGGTTACGGCCGGCAAGGATGGGAAATTCACGGTCGTCAATCAGCGCAACGATTTCAGCAAGACGTACATGACGCGCTAGGGCGAGGCGGCCTGGGCGGCCGCCGCAAGCCAAGGGCCTGCCCCACCGCACAGCCTGTAGACCGTCGTGAGGCCCGCGCGGCTGATCGGGCAATATTGCGCGAGCCAGGCCTCTAGATCGGGATAGCCGCGAATGTCGAGCTTGGGGTTGTATGCGCTCAGGCCGTCCACGAGAAAAACCGGGCGCGCGTGAATAAGTTCGCGGCGGTTTTCGCGCGCCCATCCTTCCGCGACCGGGCGCGAATCGAACAGATGCCGGTCCGCTGGAACGCCGGTCAGCGGCTGTGAATCGAGAAACCGGCCGGCGATCGGGAGCCGCGTGTAAGCGATGAGGTCGGGGCGATAGCCCCAGACAAAGATCGTGTCCTCCTGGTTTGCTTGGGCGCGAACGATGGCAGCGGCCTGCCGGCTTTCTCTGTCCATAGCGGTGTCGCGCCAGGATTCAAGTTGAAAGTAGCGCGGTCCAAAGCGGATCGCTGGGATGGCCAGAAGCACCGCCAGCACCGGCCCCACCGGCTTCATCACTTTGACGCCCCCGGCCGCGGCGATCATGAGCGGAGGGAGCAGCAGATTGAAATAGCGCGGCGCGTTCCGCATTCCCACGAGCGAAAAAATCAGCGCCAAGGCGAACCAGGCGAGGGTGCGGGATCGCTCGCGCACCCAGAGCGCAAGGGCGGGGACCACCAGAGCGGCATGAAACCCGAACCAGCCGGCTAGTTGGAGCGGGCCTCCAGAGGGCGCATTGCGCAGGTAAAGCCATCCCCATCTCCACACCTGCGCCCAATAATTTGCTAACGCCCCGGTTGCCGCCAGCCAGGAAAACACCAGAGCATTGGGCACAAGGAACCCAAACGCGAGCATCGGGATGCCCGCCGGATGGAAAAGCGCCGCGAAAGCAAGTACGAACGCGCCTCTCACATTCAACTGGAGCGCAATTCCGGCGGCGATGCCTGCGAGAAACGGCTTACGCCGATATGCCAGATAGACCGCGGCCAAATGCGGCGCGATCATCAACGTATCGGGCTCCAACGGGAGCACCGCGGGCGTCGTATAAAAGATGAGAAAAAAGGCGGCCGCCGCCGCGGCGATGAATCCTTCGCGCCGCGACCACAGCTTCGATGCGAACTCGCATGCCAGTACGCAGCAGAGGATGATGAACAGCGCATCCGCAATTCGCAAGATCGCTCCGGTCCGCGCTCCGAAAATCAAATAGAAGGCCAGATTGAGTGGCGGCTTATCGTACCAGAAATCGCGATAAGGAAGCTTTCCGTGGAGCGCCTGGATCGCCGCGGCCAGGTGATAATCTTCATCCGCCCAGAGCAGATGCACATGCGCGAGGCGGGAAGCGAGCACCGCGGCGGATAGGCAAGTCCAAAAGAGAACTCCCGCACGTGCATTCATGGTTCTTTGGCCAGCAGCACGCCTACTGCCGGCTCGGAAAGCAGCGGCTGGAGCCGTTTCACATTCCCATCATGAATCGTGGGATCCGCTTTCAAATCGAGAACATAATAATCGAAGCCGCGCAGCGGCGTGACATCGAAACGCTGGACTGGCTGGAGCGCCGCGACGCCATAACGCCGGCGATAGAATTCCAGTGACGGCTGCAGCCACCATGTGGCGCCGATCTTAATCGAAGCGGGCGGCTTGCCGCGAGACTCCTCCATGATTCTGCGCGCGACATCCTTCGCGCCGGAATCGTACTGCCAGACCTGAAAGCTTCGCGTCTGAAGCTGCGTGATGAACTGGAGCACAAGCAAGCCGGCCAATACTCCACTTGCGCCGCGCGTCCATAGATTCGTTCCGGAAGCGGCGATGGCCCAGGTCAGGCCAAAGAGCAGGAAAAGATACAGGCCGGTGCGGTCGACAGGATAGTTCAGCCCGAACATATAGTGCGCTGCGATCTGTCCGGCTATGGCTACGGTGAGCATCGTCAGCGGCGCCCAGGCCGGCCCCCGCCGAAGAGTGAGCGACTTTCCCCACACAAACAGCGCCAGCGCAGGGAGCACGGCCCACTGAATCGCGTCGATGTCTTTGCGGGAACCGAACAGGCCAAATCCCCGGTCCGACCCACGAACGGAAGCGGCGACCAGACTCAACATAGCGTTCGTTATGCTCACGCTTCCGGCGTAAAAGCTACCTAGAGTCGCCTTGGCAAGCGCTTCATAACAGATCGCGCCAAACACGGCTATAAGCGTGAACGCGAGCCGTAGGCTGCCCTGTATGCGATTTTCGATATCGCCCCTTCGTAGGAGGAGCGGGCATAGAACAAATCCCGCCGCCGGATAGAGCAGGGTCAAATTGGCGGCGATGGCGAGCCCTGCCAGCGCTCCCGCCAAGATATCTCGGCCGCGGAGGAAGAAATAGATGGCCCAGATGAACAATGCCAGCGAGAGCCCATAGCCGCGTGCAGCAATCGAAAAATCCAGCAAGAGCGGATGCAAGCCGAAGGCGATCAGAGCCATCCACCGCACGCCCCGCGAGGATACGCTTTGCTCGAGTACATAGTAAATGCCGAGCATGAGAAAAAAACCTGAGAGCACGCTCGGCAATCGCAGCGAGAACTCATTTACGCCGAAAGCGCCCATCGAGACTTTGGCGAGGATCGAGTAGAGGACATGATTGTTGGCGTCGTAGCGGCCGTAGATGCGGGCCCAGGGCCCGCTGATGAATTCGTTGTAGGAAAAGGCTTCGTCTGTGGTGAACGACTGAGCCGCGGCGCGATAGGCGCAGAAGGCGGTGCGGGCAAGGGCGAACAGCCCGGCGAGTGGGGCGCTACGCATGGGTGATTGATTCCACAGGTCTCGACACGAGTGTCGAGGCGGGAGGCACGAGTGCCCGCGCCACACGTCCCTGGCCTGACTCCATCCCTACTGCCGTTCCAGCCGGCGGACCGTCTCCAACATGACCGTGCCGACGATCTCCATGCTTTGGCCGCCGATCTTATCCAGCGTATCCGAGTCTTTGTGCCAGGGCTCGTATTGGAAATCGATAACGTCCAGCGCGGGCACGCCCAGCCGGACAAAGGGCATGTGATCGTCGTCCATGGGCTCTGTCTCATCGGTGAAGTAAGCCTGGTAACCGAGGTCGGATGCTGTCTTCCACACCAGCCTGCGCAGGTTCGGATCTGAATTCTTGTCTTGCAGAATGTCCAGATGTTTGTCGCCGATCATATCGACGTTGATCAGCGCTTTCAACTTTCGCAGCGTGCCGTCCGTGCGCCACTTGTCGGCCAGATGGCGGCTGCCATAGACGCTATCCGTATCGCTCCAGTCGCCCACCGCCTCCTCGCCGTCGAAGAAGACCAGGTAGACGTCATCGCGGCGAGCCTCGCCCGCGAGAGCTTGAGCCAACTCGAGCAGCACAGCCGTGGAGGACGCGCCGTCGTTTGCCCCCACGAACCGCCGGCCGGGGAAATACTTTGTATCGAAGTGGCCGGTAATGGCGATGGCTTTGCCGCTCGTGCCGGGAAATTTGACGATGATGTTGGTCATGGGGACCTGACCACGCGGAGTCTTCGCGACGAACGAATCTTCCGTGGCTTGGGCGCCTTTCACGCGCGTCTGCTCCAGAATGTAGGCTTGGAGCTTCTTGTTGGCCTCGGAGCCGGAGGGGCGCGGGCCAAAGCCGACGGCGTGGCGGGCGTATTCGAAGGCGGCGTCGCCGGAGAACGACGCGGCGGAGGCCGAACTAGCCCCGAAAAGGCAGACGGCGATCACGGCAATTTGCGGGCGGAACATATATATCCCAGTGTAAAGTTTCGGCGGCGGTCTAGCGGATCGAGCAGCGGCAGAATGAGCGCAGGCGGCACGAAAAGCAGCGCCGCCAGCGCAATCAACGGTCCAGGGAAAAATTGCAGGGCGTTTAACAGCCTGCGCGAGAGCAGGCGGAAGAAACCGCTTGCGGGACGAATCTCCAGCGGCTCCAATCCGGCCTGCCGCAGCAGGTATTCCAACCCGTAGCGGGTGTAACGGTAGTAGTCGTGCGGCTGCTGATGCTCTTCCCATTCGTGCGGCGCGACCAGCAGGAGGTTCGCGCCGGACGCCAGCGTCCTCGCGATTTCCCTGAGCGCGCAGGCGGGCTCTCTTATGTGTTCCAGAGTCACGACGTTCAGGCATGCGTCGAAAGCGCCGTCGCGAAACGGCAGCGCGCTCAATTCGGCCACCACGTCCAGCTCGGAATAGTTCCACGTCGCATCGCCCACAGCCAAATCGACCCCCGTGTAGCGTTGCGCGGCGAAATAGGGTTTGTGGCGGCTTTCTCCGGCTCCGGCGTCCAGGATGCGGGCGCCGGGTGCGAGCGAACGCGCGAAATCCTGAACGGCCGTCTCGATCTCCGCCTCAAAGTGCAACACGTAGCGAGCTAGCGGAGCGGGCAGCAGCGAGCGAAGCCGGTCGTAGATCACAAGAGTTCGACCATTGTAGCGTCGAAGCGACTGCGATATCATTTGGCAGGCACAATTGAACTATTCGCGTAGAAATTTCCTCAAAGCCGCCGGATCGGGCGTTGTTTTGACGGCCGTGGGAGGCGATGCGATTCTCACGTCGCCTGCGCCGGCCTTCGCTCTCGCGGAGCCGATCACAAAGGAAACAGGGGCGTTCTCGATCAACGGAAAGTCCTACATGGCGGAGTACGAGGCGCGAACCACGCTGTGGGAAGTGATCGCCATCAACCTGGGCCTGACCGGAACCAACCGGAGCTGCAACCGCGCCAGTTGCGGCGCATGCAGCGTGGTGGTGGACGGCGTCCCGATTTATTCCTGCCATACACTGGCGACCGAGGCGGCCGGGAAGAAGATTCTCACCATCGAAGGGGTGGGCGATGAGAAGAGTTTGCATCCATTGCAGAGCATCGGCCACGCGCACGTGGCGGCGGATTGCGGATTCTGCACTGCCGGATGGGTGGTGACGGCGAAGGCCTTACTCGATAAGAATGCGAATCCGTCGGAGGCGCAAGTAAAGGCCGCGTTGGCCGGCCACATTTGCCGCTGCGCCGCTTATCCCGCCATCATTCGCACCGTAATGGATTCCGCCGCGGTGCTGCGGACCAAGAAAGCCGCTGTTGAAGCAACGCCCTCTTCGGTGACTCACATCCAACTGCCTATGGTGCGCGATTACTCCACGGCCGGTGGACATCTGCCGGGCGATGAAGTCCTGGAAGGCGCGCGGAAAACAGTTACCAGAAAGTGGCAAGGCTATCCTCCCGAAGATCTGAAGGTGATCGGTAAGGCGATGCCGGCTCTGCCGGAGGTTTCGCTTCCGCGGTTCACAGGGAAGGCTCCGTATGCAAGCCGCATATGGTTCCGCGACTTGCTGTACGTGAAGTTCCTCACATCTCCTCATCCGCACGCACGAATCAAGAGCCTGGATACATCGGCAGCGGAAAGAATGTCCGGCGTGGCGCACATCCTCACTTACAACAACGCGCCCAAGCCCGCCGGTCCGCCTCCGCCGGGCTATGAGCCGCTGCCCGAGCCGCTGCCGCAGGAGCTGAACCTTCAAGGCGAAGTGGTGGCGTTAGTCGCCGCGGAGACGGAAGACCTGGCCGAGGACGCCGCGGCGGCGATCCAAGCTGAATACGACGTGCATTCGTTCGCTTCAATGCTGAAGGAGGCGATGGCTGCGGACGCGCCGGACCTCCGCGGCAAAGGAAACGGGAATCTTCTGCGCCATCCAGCCTCTCCCGTCAAATTCCCGGGCGCCACGTGGGCGCAGGAACACGGCAACGTCGAAGAAGGATTCGCGGAAGCGGATATCATCAAGGAGCTAGCGTATCCGTTTGTCGGAGCAGTTTCGGTTCCTATACAGCCGTCGGGAAGCGTCGCCAAATGGGATGGCGACCGGCTGACGCTCTGGGGGATGGGGCAGGGAATTTATCCCGCTCGGGCCGCGCTGGCGGCATGGCTAGGCATCGATCCCTCGAAGATCCGATTCATCAACAAATACAACGGCTGCACTTTCGGAGCGGCGCGGCTCGCAGCGGAGCGGTTCTATCCGCTGATGGCGCACATCGCGAAGATCACGGGCCGGCCGGTGAAGGTGATGCTGCCCAAGGACCAGGAGCTCGCGCAGCTCCGCATCAAGCCCGAGACCATCACCAAATTCAAAGTCGGCCTCAAAAGGGATGGCCGGATCGTGGCGCTGGAGCATCAGGTATACGTCAGCGTGGGCGACTTGGAATCAGGTGGCCACGCGTCTAGCCCGGGCAACGCAGCTAATCAGTTTGAGCTGTACACGTCGAAGGTTCCGCACTGGCGGTCGCTATGGAGCGCATATCGAACCAACGCACCGCGGCCCGGCCCCTCCCGAAGCTATTACCAGCAAGAAACCAAGTGGTCCTGGGAAATCATGATGGACGAGATGGCGGAAGCCGCCGGAACGGACCCCGTGGAGTTCCGGCTGATGCACGTCACGCGGCCCGCCATTGGCGACGCGCATTATCCTTACGATTCCTTCCCGTGCGTGGAGGTGTTGCGAGAGGGCGCGAAGGCTTTCGGCTGGGAGAAGCGGAATCCGATTCCCGGCGGCGCTCCCGGACGTCTCAAGAGCGGCTTCGGCATGGCCATGTCGCAGCACCATGGCGGACTGATGGGTTATCACGAAAGCGAGGAAGCTTTCGCGAATCTCGCAAAGATACCCGGCGCAAACGTCTTCGGGGCCGAGCTGGAGTTGTCGGGCGACGGCACGGTCACTATGAAGATCGCGCTACCCGATAGCGGCTCGAATGCGGCCACTGCCTTGGCGCATTTGGTCTCAGAGATGCTCGGATTCACCACTCGCGATCGCATCCGGGTGGCGTGGGGCGATACGGATATCGCGCCGTCGAGCAACGATTGGTACGGCGGGCGGACGATCACGTTGCAGGGCGCGGCGATTTGCAGCGCGGCGGACAAGCTCAGAAAGGATCTGCTCCAGCGCGCGGCCGCCGTGCTGAAATCCGATGCCGCCAAGCTTCACATCCGCGACGGCGTCATATCGGCCGCGGATGATCCGGCGAAGAGCGTGACATTTGCCTCGCTGGTGAAAGCCAACCTCGGCCCCATCCGCCAAACCGGGCGCGGAGTGGCCGGAGGCGAAAGGGGCGCGGCGAACAAGGGACTCGGCGCGTGCTTTGCGGAAGTGGCAGTCGACACTTGGACCGGCGATTGGCGTTTCGTGAGGGCGGTCTATACGCACGACACCGGAATTGTGATTAACCCGCTGGTTTCCGAGGCGGACATGGTGGGATCACTGGTGGAGAGTACGCAGCTTACCACCGACGCCATTCCCTGGGACCGCGAGTTCCCCGGCACGCGCCACTACAGCGTCGGCTACCTCTCTTACCGGCTGCCCACCATCATGGACGTTCCCAAGCAGACGCAAGTCTACATCGATAGCCTCGAGCCGCGCTGGTTTTATGGCGTGAAGAGCTTCAGCGAAACCAGCATCGGCTCCGTGCCGGGCGCGATTGCAAACGCCATCTACAATGCGTCCGGCGTCCGGATCAGAGAGCACCCGATTACGCGCGAAAAGATTATGGCGGGGTTGGCGGGGCTTCGTTTGGTCGATGATGGAAAGCGGGCATGAAGCAGATTTCCATCTACCGGCCTAAGAGCGTTGAGGAGGCCGTCCAGATTCTGACGGAGCAAGGCCCGAAAGCGGCAGTCTACGCCGGTGGAACGGACCTGTTGATCCGGTTGAAAAATAGACTGACGCAAGCGCCAACGCAGCTCATCGATATCAAGAGAATCCACAATCTCCGCTACATCAAGGAAGACTCGGGCGGAGGCGTGCGGATCGGCGCGGCGACGACGCTGACGGAGATCGCTGAATCCGATCTGCTCAAGAGCAGATACCCGATGCTGGTTCAGGCTGTGAACATGATCTCGTCGCCCGAGCTGCGCAACGCATCGACATTGGGTGGGGATCTGTTGCAGGAGGTCTGGTGCCAATATCTCCGCGGTGGCTATGCGTGTTGGAGAAACGGCGGCTACATGTGCTACGGCGCTATCGGCGACAACAGTTACTATCACTCCGCGATGGGAGGCCGGCTGTGCTACGCGGTCTACCCCGGCGACGTGGCCACCGCGCTGATTCCGTTCGACGCGCGCGTGAAGCTGGCAACGCCGGGCGGGACGAAGGAGCTTTCTATCGAGCAGCTCGTGCCCGGCGATCTGCTGGTGGACGGAAGAATCCAATCGCACGTGGTCCGCTATAACGAGATCCTCACCGAAGTCACACTTCCCACGCCGAAACCCAGCCTGCGGGCTTCGTTCGAAAAATTGCGGCCGCGCGGCGTCTGGGATTTCGCGATGGCTTCTCTGGCGATGAGTCTTCAGCTTCGCTCGGGCGCGATCGAAGATGCAAGGGTCGTGTTTGGCGGAATTGCGGGAAAGCCTTTGCGCGAAACGACCGTCGAGAATTTCCTCAAAGGCAAGACTTTGAAAGAGGAGCTGGGCCGGCAAGCCGCCGGGCTTGCTCTTGCCGGCGCCGCCCCGCTCAAATACAACGCGACGAAAATCGACATGGCGAAGGGGCTGCTTCAATCCGGCATCGCAAAACTGAATGCAGCCAATTGAGGCGATATTGTTCGAACCCGTCGGCTGCCTCGCCGAATTCCCGCCCGAACCCTTTCAAGAAATCGCCGCCCAGCTTTTCGGCCGCAGGAGGCAGCCGAGCAAATCGGGGAGTCGTTCCTACTGGCATCTGCTCAATTTGATGGAGGCCGCGAGCGAGACTTGCATGGTCGAGACTCTGGAAATGGAAGCCGTGGCAGGCGCAAGTCTGTACGAAGACGTTTTGCCTGCAGCCTCCGAACTGCGATCTTTGGGTGTGAAGCTGCTGATCGCGTCTTCGCTCTCCAGCTCCGCCGTTAGGCATTTCTTGGAGGCGCGTGGGCTGGCGGGTTTTTTCGGCGAGGTCTGGACGCGCGACAATTCGGGAGGCATCAAGGCCGCGGCGCTCAAAAGCGCGCTTGCCACAACCCGGTCCGAACGCGCGATCTATCTCACTGACACCGCCGAGGGCTTGAAGGCGGCCAAGAGCGCGGGCATCACCGCAGTCCTGATGATGAACGACCCGGATGAAGCGCGAAGACTCGCCCTCCGCAACCCGGCGGGCGGGATCGTTTCGCTGCATGAATTGCCCGATTTCGTCCGCGTCGTGGTCGCGCAGCTAGCTTCCTCGCAGCAGGCCGGCTAGCGGCCTGATGCTGGCCAACGTCTCTAAGTTGGACACGTAGGAAATTGCCCGTTCGCACGGGTCGTTACCGATCACGCCGCGAGCGCACGTGCGAACCTTATTCTTCAGCTCGTCCATGTTCATCGGAAACTGCGCGCTCCCCTTGGGGAAGCGTTCGTTGCGCGTGAACGTTTGGCCGTTCTTGAGCCGGATGGCAATCGTTGCCGCGCGGCTTCCATCCGCGCTGGTGCTCGGAGGAAGGCTTGGATCCACTTTCATCTCCACCTTTTCTACGAGCGCCAATACCTTCGCATCGCGCACCGCTTCATCGGTGAACGAGTCGAAAGTCACGTTGCCATCAATCAAAGCCCTGGCGACCAGATAGCCCATCGAAAACTTGCCTTCCAGGCCCGTTTTGGGGATGCGGTACTTGATCGTATCGGCAGTATTCTGGGGCACGCGGACCTCAACACTTTCGACCGTATCCGGCGCGAGGGAATGTTCGTTGCGAAGCTGAATCGCGGCGTAGATAGAGGTGTGCGTCAATCCTCCGCACGGATAGGGCTTCAGGCGCACGCCATATTTCTCGAGCGCGGATTCGTGGCCCAGATTGGCCAACGGCGGTAGGTCGGGCACGCCTGCCGTGAATCCGCCCTTGGCTAGAACTGCGGCCTCCACGCCGGCTCGTGCCGATAATCCAACGCCTAGAGGTTTGCCCATGGTTCCCTGCGTGGTTCCAAGTCCGCTGACCATGGCGGACGCGATCCCGAGGGCCATCTCGATTTCCGACTCGCGCAGGCTCAGCAGTTTGGCGCACGCAGCAGCCGCGCCATAGGCGCCCGGCGGTACGCCGCCGCCTTCGCTGCTTTGTCCGGCCAAGGCTAGGTTGGCGGCGACCTCGAATCCTGCGGCGTATGCTTCGAGAACCTGTTTGCCGCTGGAGGCGAGCGCTTCTCCCAACGAGAAAATGGCGGGAATGATAGGTGCGGACGGCTGGCCGCCGACAACAAAGCTATGGTCGAAATCCGTGGCGTGCGCGGAGATGCCATTCACGAAAGCCGCCTGTGCGGCGGACGACTTGAAGCCGTGCCCGTAAACAATCGCTTCTTGTTTCACGCCTTCTTCGCGCGCCAGCTTGGCCGCGACCTGGCTGCTTTTTTCCCGGCTACCCGCGAGGGCGACGCCGAGGCAATCGAGGATCGCGGTCTTGGCCCAGTCTACGGCCTTGCGTGGCAGCGCGTCGAAGCGGACACTGGCGGCGAATCTGGCAATAGCTGGGGTTTCCGCGGCACGCGCGGACTTGGTAATGAATTTCGCGGCCATCGCTCCCACTCCGACCTTCAGAAGTTCCCTCCGCTTCACAGCGCGTCCTCCTAAACAGAACAGCCCCTGAAGCCGAAGTAGCCGGCAGCGGATAACATATGCCGGTCGTTGGTCCAAATGTCGCGCTCCCCGAGTTTCTGGGCCGTGGTAAGGTGAACGGCGTCCGCGGCGTGGAGAAAAAGGCTTGCAAAGGTGGAAAGAATCAGCGCGCTTGTTCTGCGGCGCGGGGCCTCTCCCACCGGAACTAGATGCCACAGCCCAGTCTCAATGTCGTGCAGAAAACGCGACGCCAGTTCGTGAATGGCGCGAGGCGAGGCATTGCGTTCACGCACGGACCTGTGTAAGACCGCGTGCAACTCCGCCACGGCCCATACAGACGAATGGATTGTATCGGCGCCCCGGATCAGGTCCTGAACCCGGTCCGATTCTGGCTCGGGAAGATAGACCTTTGCAATGTACGAGGTGTCGAAATACACGTCAGTAGCGGTTACGATCCTCTTCGAGAAGCGGGGTGCGATCGTCCATTTTGGGCATTCTCTCCCAGATCTTTCGAATCCGGCTCAGCAGCTCTTCTCTCTCCGCGGGCGAGATTTTGCGCGGACTCGTGAGAGGGCGCAACTCGGCGACTGGTTCGCCGCGGCGTTCGATCACAATGACGCCGCCTTCCTCGGCCTCACGGACGAATTCTGACGTGTGAATATGGAGCTCGCGAATGGAAGTCTTTCTCACGTGCTACATTGTAGCGCTTCCAGTTCACTTCTTCGGCAGGGCAAAAGCCACATAAGCGCCCGGCGGAGGAGGCGCGCCCTGTGCGGGCCGCCGGCCTCCCAAATTCAAACCGTCGCCGCCCGCCACGCAAAACGCGACGTATTCACGCCCGCCCACTTCATATACCGCCGGGATGCCGTCCGAGCCTGTCGGCAGCTGGTGTTCCCACAGCACCTTGCCGTTGTCTTCATCGTACGCGCGCACTTTGTGATCGGACGCCGTGGCAGCGAAGATCAAGCCGCCCGCGGTCACCACTGGTCCGCCGCGCGGGTCCCTCGCGCCCGTGCCGCTATGGCCCTCTTTGTCCAGTTCCAGGACTCCGCCGTTGGGAACCTGCCAGCGAATCGTTCCAGTGTTCAGGTCGTAGGCAGTGAGATTGGACCAAGGCGGTCCCATCGCGGAAAGCCCGCCTGTTTGAGTGATGAAATTGACTGGCGAGTTATACCGAATGAAGCCGTTGTCCGCGGGCGCGGGAGGTTCAACGGGAGCCGGCGCGGGTGGCCCGCCCTTTCCCCTTCCTCCCCGGCCTTGACCCGGGAGAACCAGCTTGTCTAGCGTGGGATGTTCCTTCGTGATGACGTACAAGTATCCTTTCGTTGGATTGACGGCGGTCATACCCCAGTTGGCTCCGCCATTGTGGCCGGGCGCCGAAATGGAGCCGCGCAGGCTCGGCGGCGTGAACAGTCCCTCGTTGCGCGAATTCGTCAGTATTTCCCGAATGGCGGCCTGCTCCGCATCCGTGGCGAACGGATTGATGTCTTTCTCGGTGAAAGACTGCCGCGCGAACGGCGGCGGCTTGGTCGGGAATGGCTGCGTGGGCGAGCTCCACTCACCGGGAACGTCGGATTGGGGAACGGGGCGCTCTTCAATGGGCCAGAGCGGCTCGCCCGTCACACGATCGAAGACGTAGAGAAAGCCGAATTTGGTTGGCTGCGCGACGACATCCACACTCTTGCCATTGTGCTTCACCGTGAGGAGTTTGGGAGCGCCGGTGAGATCGTAGTCCCAGAGATCGTGATGCACGAGCTGGAAATGCCACAACCGCTTGCCCGTGCGCGCATCCAAGGCAAGCAGTGAATTGCCGAACAGGTTGTTGCCCTTGCGGTTGGCGCCGTAGAAATCGTAGCGCGCCGTTCCCAGCGGGATGTAAGCGATGCCGCGCTTTTCGTCCACCGTCATTTCGTTCCAGTTATGGACGCCGCCCACCGTCTTCCAGGCGTCGGGAGGCCAGGTGTCGTAACCGAATTCGCCGGGGTGCGGGATCACATGAAAAGTCCACAGCAATTTACCGGTGATCGCGTCGTAGGCGTGGATGTCCGCGGGCGTTGAATCGTAACTTGCGCCGCCGGCCGGCAACGGCGTGATGATGATGTTTTCGAAGATGCGGCCTGGGTTACTGGTCTGGAGCGCGCGCCCCGGATCGCGGTCGAGTCCATTGCGGATGTCGGTCCGGCCATTGTCGCCGAAACTCATTACTGTTTTGCCCGTGCGGGCGTCGATGGCGGTGAGAAAGCCAGCGTTGATATAGAACAGCCGACGGTCGGAGCGATCCTTGCTTTCCCAATAGTTCATGCCGCGCTGTCCAACAGCGCCCATATCGGGATGAACCCACAACTCCTTGCCCGTTGCCGCGTCAAGAGCAACGACCGAGTTATTCTGCGCCAGCACGTACATCACGCCATCGACGATCAGCGGATCGAACGTGTAGGTTCCCGGACCAGTGGGATACTGCCAGGCGATTTCGAGTTGTTTGACGTTCGATTTATTGATCTGCTTGAGCGAAGAATACTGCGAAGAATCCGGGCCGCCAAGATATTCGCTCCAGGTGGCGAAGTCGCGGTCGGCTGCGGGGGCCAGGAGAACGGCGGAGAGAAGGAGTATTGTGAGCTTGAGCTTTTGCACGGGAGCCCTCCAACGGGCAAGTGTACAACATATAGAGCAAACTCATGACGCGCGCGCCATGGGGTCTTGTTAGAATTTCAAAATCGTGCAAGCTGCAGCCGCGAGATCGCGCACCGCTCCCGACTCCATCCAATGGGTCCGCTGGACGACCTTCGCGACAGTCGCGGCCCTGGTCGGCGTGTACTATTGGTGGGCCGTTCGCGCGCCGGGTGATCCCTTCTTTTGGAAAGCCGACCTAGCCGGATATTACGATCTTCTCGGCCGCGGCTTCGCGGGGGGCCACTTATACGTCCCCATCGAACCTTCGCCGCAGCTTCTTGCACAGCCGAACCCATGGGATCCCGCCGTGGATCGGTCGCTCATCATGCACGACATGGCGCTTTACAACGGCCACTATTACCTGTACTTCGGAGCCACGCCGGCCGTATTGCTCTTCACACCCTGGCGGCTCATTACAGGGCATGATCTTCCCGAGAGGTTTGCGATAATCATCCTCGCTTTCGGTGGATTTCTCTTCGCCTGCGGGGCCTTGTTGCGCGTTCTCGACCTGGCTTCCGCAAAACCGGGGCCGATGCTGTTGGCGGTTCTGCTTTTAGGACTCGGTCTGTGTCAATCCGTACCTTACTTGTTGAACCGGGTTGCTGTGTACGAACTTGCGATCGCGGGGGGCTACTTCTGTCTTTCCGGCGCCGTGTTCTGCCTGGCTCACGGAATAGGGGTGGGCTCGCGCCCGGGCTGGCTGACCGGCGCCGGATTGATGTATGGATGTGCGGTCGGATGCAGGCCTCACCTGGTGTTTGCGGGCTTCATCGCTCTGGCTGGACTGATTTTCTTACTGGCGAAGTCCAGGGGCCTATCCGCAGCCCTCCGTTCCAGAGATTTGCTGGCTTTTCTAGCCGCCTTCGCGCTAGCCGGCGTAGCAATCGGCGTATACAACTACGAGCGCTTCGGAAACCCGCTCGAATTTGGCTTTCGATACCAGCTCAATGGACCTGGGCAGAATCGCATCGAACTAGGCATCCGCAATCTGTTGCCGGGGTTTTATTACATGCTGCTTTCGCCTCCTTACATCGGCCCGGTCTTTCCCTGGATTCACATCTCGTGGCATTTTGTTTTCGATTCTCCGGAGAGGTACCCGCTTCCGCCGCAGTACTTTATCGAGCCGATGATGGGCGCGTTGTGGCTAGCGCCTCTTATCCTGGCTGCGCCGTTCGCGCCCATCCGGGCCCGCGCTGGGCGCGAAGCCAACGTCATGCTGGCGGTCGTATTGCTGTCCTCCGCCGCGGTCCTGCTCTTTCTTATGTCGACGCATCTCGCCAGCCACCGCTATGAGACAGATTTCGTCGCGTCCGGCGTCTTTGCCGCAGTCGCCGGACTCGGCATCAGGGTCTGCGGAAGTTCGGGCTGGAAGCGCGTCACGCTCGGCGCCGCGCTCGCCCTTCTGATCGGCTACGGCGTAACGGCCAATCTCGCTTTGGGCTTCGCCGGCCCGTACAACGATATATTGAAAAACCGCCCGAAGAGCTATGTGCGCATCGCAAGATGGTTCAGCCCGGTTGAGGAGCTCCGTCCCAAAATCGATCCGGAGATCGCGGTCGATCTGGAGGTCAGTTTCCCTGCGCGGGGGCCGGGATATCATGAACCCCTGATCTCCATTGGCCATTCCCATTACGCGTATTCCTTATTCGTTGACCCCACTGCAGCCGGACTCCGTTTCGTTTCCGATGCAGACGACTCGGAACTGACGTATGAAATGCCACTTCCAGTTAAGCCAATCACGGTCCGATTGGCCTATTTAGCCGGCGCGCATTTGTTAACCCTAGAGGTCGACGGCCGCGCCGTGATCGTGCAGCCCATCGAAATGCTGGTTGCTGCTCCCGCGGAAATCGAGATCGGAGATAATCCATCCGACCTGGGCCGGGCCGCACGACGATTCACGGGCAGTATTCAGATACTTCGAAGATCCTTCCGGTAGCCGCGATATCAGACGGAGTGATCTTTTTCCCGTGATATCCTTTTGGCTCCTCAACAAAGATGAAACGAAGCGAGAAACGAATCCTGACGACGCATGTAGGCAGCCTTGTACGCCCACCCGAGCTCAAGGGATCCGCTCAGCCCGCCAAGGATCGGCCCCAGGACGCGCCGCCAGCCTCCGATTACCTTGAAACGCTGAAGCGAGCCACGAGCGAAGTGGTGAAGAAGCAAGCGGAGATCGGCCTGGATATTATCAGCGACGGCGAGTTCGCAAAATCCAGTTGGTCTAACTACGTGCTGAATCGCATCTCAGGATTCGAAATCAGGCCCAACCAGTTGCGCGCCGTCGAGTGGCTCGGCCGCGACCTGGAGCGATTCCGCGATGTCATCGTCCGCGAAATGCCGCACGTGGCCGGAGGCCGGCCGACGGAAGCATGCGTGGCGCCGATTGAATACAGGGACCGGGAACCTATTCGCCGCGCGATCGATAACTTCCGAACGGCGCTCAACGGCGTGGCCGCGGAAGAAGCGTTCTTGACCGCCGTGGCTCCGGCGAGCACAGCCTATGACGGCGTGAACGAATACTATGTGACAGAAAAGGAATATATCTTCGCGCTGGCTGAAGCGCTGCGCCAGGAATATCTCGAGATTCACCAGTCCGGCTTGCTGCTGCAGGTGGACGACGCCGTCCTAGCGAACATGTATGACCACCTGGTGCGCCAGAGCCCGGAGCGCTATCGGGAATGGGCGCAATTGCGTGTGGACGCGCTGAATCACGCGCTGCGGGACATTCCCGAGGAGCGCGTTCGCTACCACGTGTGTTTCGGAAGCTGGCACGTCCCCCATCTCGCTGATGCGCCCATGGAAGAGATCGTCGGATTCATCACGCAAGTGCGCGCCGGGGCATATTCCATCGAGGCCGCCAATCCCCGGCACGAGCACGAATGGCGCGTTTGGCAACATGGCCGCTTGCCGGCCGGAAGAATCCTGATCCCGGGCGTGATCACGCATCATACGATCACGGTCGAGCACCCAAGGCTGGTCGCCGATCGAATCATCCGCTACGCGAAGCTGGTTGGACCGGAAAATGTGATTGCCGGAACCGACTGCGGATTCGCCCAGGTGGACGTGATCGAACGCGTGCCGGCGCCGGTGATGTGGGCGAAGTTCGAGGCTCTTGTGGAAGGCGCAGCGTTGGCCAGCAAAGAATTGTTTTGAGAGGTCTCTCAAGTGCGCTGCGCGACATCGGCGCCATGAACCGCTTTTAATCCCCACTTAAACTAGGCTTCATGTGGGGTAGCGATGATCGATCTTAGGCGGCACGCAGGCCGCCAATATTGCTAAAGGAGAACCGTCAAATGAGGAAGCTCATGAGCGTTATGCTCGGCCTTTCGCTGATCACTGGCGCTGCCGCCGTTGCGTTCGGTCAGGACACCAAAGGGGATCAGACCAACAAAAAGAATGCGAAGAAGAAAAAGAAGAAGAAGGATACTGCTACCAACAAGAGGGCCTAGGAGCAATCGCCTTCCGCGATGATGCCGCGCGGTGTCCTGGCTGCAGGATGCCGGGCGGCATTTTCCCTCTCGTCACCGCCCGCATCTGCGCCACTTCACTAGGTCGTCGAGGTTAACTGTGCGTGCAACGGTGAAGCCGCCATTTCCTCGGGCAGGCGGAGTCTACTAAAAGCGGGCTGTGTAGCTTAACAAGAAATATTGCGGCGACGAACGAATGCAGTCAATATTTTGTGGCGTTCCGAGCCGTTTCAGCATCTTGCGTTTATGTTGAAACTGCGGGGTTTCCTGTTCCTTCTGTTTGTTAGCATCCTTCCGGCCTATGCGTGGCAGGACGAAAGATTTGAGGCCGCGGCGCTGTTCGGCGGGGCTTTCGGCGGCACGATTAAGCTTGGCGAGCAAGGATTTCGTAACCGCGAAGCCAATATCGCCAATACGTTCACTTGGGGATTGACGGCGGGCTTCCGCTTCAATGGAGACGAGTGCCTAAATTGCAACACAATTGACTTCCGGTGGATGTGGCAGCCGAGTACGCATCTCAGCGCTCCTTCTCCAACAAACCTCATCCCCGCTTTCCGGCCCTCCCTCACAGTAAACCGCTTCATGGTGGATTTCACGCATGAGTTCGAGATAGAGGATTATCCGATTGTAAGGCCCTTTGTTACCTTGTCTCTAGGCGCGGCTCGCTTGGCCGTGCCGGCCTCCACTTTCACGAGGTTCGTCTTCGGTCTCGGCACGGGAGTGAAAATATTCCCTAAACCCCACTGGGGAGTCAGAGTGCAAGCGGAATATTCGCCCATCGTGGTCAACGCGAGCATCAATAATGTGCTGTGCGTGGGCGGCGGTTGCGTGGTCGCTCTTGGCGGCGGAATCGTCAATCAATTCCTGGCGAGCGCCGGACCGGAATTCCACTTCTGAGGGTCCAGGCCGGGGCGGCCGACCCAATAACGACTCTGCTAGGCGTGCTGGGCCTGCCAGTGGAAAACCCGTTTGCAGCGACCCTTCAGGTCGACAGCGAAAATCAGGAACTCCTGGCCCTTCACGTTCACAATGGCGAAGCGGTCGTCTTGCGCCGGACCGACGACCTCAAATACCTCGCCCGCCGCGATGGGAACGGCGAAATCGTGATTGTCACGGAAGGTGAGAACCATGGTCGGGAGCGTCGCCCGATAGAGCGTTCTTTCGGAGTTGGGCGGCTGCGCGGAAGAACAGACCGCCGAAGCTCTGCCGCCTGCCGAAGTAATTGATAAAACCTTGCCGGCGGGACGCTTCAGGCCGGCATTTTCCATCGCGGTGCTTTTGGAAGCCATCGTTACCTCGCTCCACGTGGGCTGGTGTCTAGTAGCTTCTCTAAAGATGTGTTAATAAAATGTCTGGTTCTTTATTTTTTTTGCGTTCGGACGCGCCCCCCTCTGCCGAAAGGGGGTTTTTCAGGCGACCAGCGATCCGGTTTGGGAGGTATCGTAGCCTGCCAGCACCTCCAACTTGCGGCGCAGCGTGGCGCGCTGCAAGACATCCAGGAACGCCTTTACGGTTGGCAGGTCGGCGGTTCGCTTGCGCATCACCAGGTCGTAGCGCTCGCTATGAAGGGGGATAAAGTCCAAGCCGAATGTCTGCGCCGCCGATCGAGTGGCCAGACAGACATCCGCCTCTTGAGACAGCACACAATACGCGGCGGCAAGATGGCCATAGGCCACCCGTTCGTAACCCTGAATTTTTGCCGCTTCCATCCCGGCAGCCTCCAGAAGCTTGTCCAGGAGCGCCCGGCTGCCCGAACCAGGCTCGCGATTGACGAATCTGACGTTCTTGCGCGCGAGATCTTCCACGTTTCGAATGCTTTTGGGATTCGCGGAAGCGACGACCAGCCCCTCCTCCCAACGGGCGAACGTCACGACGCAAAAATCTTCATCTGGGAACTCCTTGCGAATGAAGGGAAGATTAAATTCTCCGGTCTTAGGATCTTCGAGGTGCGAGCCGGCCACGTGAACTTTGCCTTCCTTCAGCCAAGCGAGAGCCAGTTTGCTAGAGGCCGCGGCGGAGACAATCTCAATGCCGCTGGCTCTTTCCACCATCCGCGCCAGGAGGCCGGTGGCCGGATCGCAGCCCGCCAGCATTAGCCGTTTCTGCGCGGCTTCTTCTTTCGCGAAGACGACCAAATCCGCTCTGCCGCCCTTTCGGCCCGCGTGCTGGACCGCGCCATCAGCTTCGGGCAGGTAGTAGGGAGATGCGCTCACCGGCACGCCGATCCAGCGCGAACCGACCTGGCAGATCCGGACAGCTTGACCCTTGGCCAGGGGCCCGGCGCTGAGCACTTCGGCGGCCAGAGACTCGGGGGATTTCTGCGTCCCTTGCTGGAGCGAAAAGAGGTCGTCGACTCCTACCTCCAGTTCGCGGGCCAAATGCAACGCGACTTCCGTGTTCGGGACGTATGTTCCGGCTTCGATGGCATAGATGGTTTGGCGGCTGACGCCGACTCTGCGCGCCAGATCGGATGCGCCGACGCCGCGGCTTTTTCGGATTTGGGCCAGCCGGTTTTGGACTTGTGTTTTCAGCAAGCCAACCTGCGTCGTGTATACATGACTACTTTCACATTGTAAGCTGCCGCTTAAAAGTGAACTTTGCCGACAAACTCGAAGTCGCGCGGATTGCCGGCGCTCGTGATGGTTCCAAACGCCGCGCTTCCGAAACTTCCGTTGGGGTCGTTCAGCGGCGGAGTATTTGACACATTAAACGCCTCGGCCCGAAACTCGAGATTCAAGCGCTCCGTGATGCGAAATGTCTTGCCGATCATTAGATCGGCATCCTGAAGGCCGGGCCCGCGCACCGGGTTACGGGAGCTCGTGCCGATGGCGAATTGCGGCGCGGCCGCGAAGGCGGCCGTGTTGAACCATTTAGCCACGCTGCGGCCTGCAAACTCGTTCGGGTCGCTGATGCGGTTCGGCCGCTGCACGGCGAACCCCAAGCTCGAATTGTTATTTGTGGCCTGCGTCACCGCCACCGTATCGCCCGCCTGCACGCGCACTAGGCCTCCAATCTGCCAGCCCGCGATTTTCCAAAGCCGCGGAAGATCGTAGACCCATCCGAGCGCAAAGACGCGAGGAATGTCGCCGCTCGAAAGGTCCTTCTCCAGATGCCGGTTGAAGGCATCCGCTGCGCCCGTGGTGTTCAAGACGGGACCCGTGAAAATGGTCTGAGAGAACACGCTCGAAGCGTCGTCGATCAGCTTGGAGAACGTATACGACGCGTTGACCGTCAGCCCGTGCGAAAGCCTCTTTTCAAGCTTGGCCGCGGCTGCCTCGTAACTGGAATTGCCGACGTTATCCCGGAACAAAGCGACGGTTGTGAAACGAGAGTAGGGCCGCAATAGCTGCTGTTGCGCGATCGTCGCTCCTCCGAGGGACGACGAGGCGGGAATCTGTCCGAAGTAAGGATTCTGAACTCGCGCCAAAAGCGCCGAACCCAACGACAAGTACTGCGAGGGGAGTTGGTTGATGTTCGCGTCCGGAATCCCCAGCCGAGTGTTCTTCGAGCCAAGATAGGCCACTTCGAAGTTCCAATTTTTGCCAACCGTCTTCTCCACGGTAAAGTTCCATTGCTGCGAATATCCCGAGCCGTTGTCCCGCTGCACGCCGAAGACGCCCTGGCCCAAACCGGAATTGGGATTGGGCGGAGTAACTTGGACCGTAGGACCATTCGAGAGCGCAAACGCCGCATTCACGTTGTCTTGCGACTGCTGGCCTAGCGTCTGCACGAACGGGAACTGGGGAATCGTGAAGGGCGTGGTGATCCCGGATTGCTCGAAGAAAATCATTCCGTAGCCCGAGCGCACTACCCAACTGTCTCCGATGCGGTACGCAAGCCCGAGGCGCGGCCCGAAATCGCAGCATTCCAGCTCCCGCGCAGTGTGAGGAAAGTCCAGAACTTGCGTATTGAGATTGAAGATCGCGCCCTGGTTGCTTTTTTCGGTGGACGGAAAATTGAGCGTATAACGCGTCCCCAGATTCAAAGTCAGGCGCTGGGAAACTTTCCAATCGTCGCCCACGAAGAATTCGGCGATGTGAGCGCGAGGCTGAATGACGTTCTTCTGAATGTCGATGGTAAAGGCGTTTACCTGCCCTAGCAAAAGAGAGGCCAGCGCATTTCCACTTCCGGAGACGGTGGAACTGTTCGTGCCCGTGGTCGTGAACGCAAACGATCCGGTCGGATTCGGCGGATTCAGGACATCCAGAGCCTCGCGCCGTATATCGGCTCCGAATTTGATCGTGTGCCGCCCGCGTATCACAGTGAATGTGTCGAGATACTCGGTGATGGAAGTGGTGAAATTCGAGTTGGACGCCGTTGTTGGTCCGATCTGTTGGAGTCCGGCGACAGTAAAGATCGGCAAAACGGACGAGAAGGCATTCGAAGGCGAGCCCGGCACATTGATTCCGCCATTCTGGAGCGACGTCTGGCCCAGATCCCGCCGCGAGTAGCCGAATCGGAATTGATTGAGCGCCGCCGGCGAGAGCATCCAGTTGTCATCGCCCACGAACGCATCGCCCCGCGTGACCGCGTGGCCGATCACGCCGGAGGTGAGGCTTCCGCTGCCATCCGGAAGTGGGGTCACCGGCGTGTCGTCGTCGCGGAAGTAGGTGTAACGCGCGAACACTCGATGTTTTGCGCCGATGTAGCGGTCGATGCGAAAATCCGCTTGATCCTGGTTATCGGGCTCCGTGGCGGTGCGAACGTAGTTATTCGCTCCCGCGACGTTCGGCAGCGGATAGTGCTGGAGAACTTGGAGACCCAGTTGATCGAAGCGGCTCGTCGGAATCGTGTTATTAGCAAATTGAGTTCGCGGCGAAGTTGAAGGATCGAAAATCGGCTGGGTGAAGATGCCCTGGCGCTGAGCCAGCGTGGGCACGACGCTGAATCGTGTGATGCCAGTGCGCAGCCGCGTCCCCTGCCAATCGACGAAGAAGAAAGTCCTGTTCGTCTGAATCGGGCCGCCGAGCGTAAATCCGTACTGGTTGCGCCGGAACTCAGGCTTCGGTCCGGGCTGAGCGAACAGGTTGCGCGCATTCAAATCTTCGTTGCGGAAGAATTCGAATACGTCGCCGTGAAACTGATTGCCGCCGGATTTCCCGATCACCATCACGGTCCCGCCGTTGGACCGGCCGTACTCGGGCGAGTACGCATTCACATTCAGTTTAAACTCCTCCATGCCATCGATGATCGGATAAAAGACCACCTGTCCCGGCTCGGGCTGGAGCACGCTGATGCCGTCATAGATGTATTCGTTGGTCCTCGGCCGGCTGCCGTTGATACGGGGAAGCACCGAGCCTCCGCCGGGAAGCGCCACGCCGGGCGAAAGCGTCACCAGCGGGATGAAATTGCGGCCATCCAGCGGCAGGGTCACGATCTTCTCCGCGTCCACATTCTGGCTCACTTCACCGCTAGCCGTTTGCAGCAGAGGCGCGGCGGCGGTGACGTCGACGGACTGGGCCGGCTGGCCAATCTCCAGCTTCGCGTCAAGGAGCGTCCGATCCGCCAACCGCAAGGTGATGCCGGATTGACGGTAGGTGCGGAAACCTGGCTGCTCGACGGTGAGCACATATTGGCTGGCCGGCAATCCGAGGATATGATACTCGCCGCGCTCATCGGAGGTGGCGGCATACCGGACCATGGTCGCCTGGTCCTCGGCCTGGATTTTAGCGTTGGCAACGGGGAGGTTGGAAGGGTCGAGGATCGTTCCGAATAATTCCGCGCGGCCTGCCTGCGCGAAACAGGCGCCCGTCGCTAAGAGCAGAGCGGCAAACGCCCCCTGAATTCGTCGAGACATATCTGTTGTTATAAAGAGACTATGTGATGTTAACACAACACGTCGTCTCGGCGCGATATAGTTATTGATACAAGACGGATTGCTCTAGACTGTGATCTTACTGTCGGCTGGATCCCGCCCTCACGGGCGGGGCTGAACATGAAGCCAAGCAGATGAAAGCCCTTTTCGTATTTTTGGCGCTGTTTCAGGCTCACGCCGCGGACTTATTGGTGGGCGCGGCGAGCGACCTCGGCCCGATCACGGAAAAGCTCGCCCCGGCGGCTTCGAAGGCGCTAGGGGCGCAGGTGCGTTTCACGCTCGCCTCCAGCGGCGCGCTCGCGCAACAGGTCTCCAACGCGGCACCGTTCGACATCTTCCTTTCCGCCAACGAAACCTACGTGACGGACGCCGTGAAAAAGGGCTACCTCGACCCATCCACGGTAGTGGTCTATGCGTTCGGACGTATCGCGCTGTGGTCTAAAGGCGGCCTCGTGCGATCCCTGGAAGATCTGCGCAAGCCGGAAATCCTGCATGTCGCCATTGCCAATCCGGAGCATGCCCCTTACGGGATCGCCGCGCGGCAGGCGCTAGAGAATCGCAATCTGTGGAAAGCCGTCGAACCGAAACTGGTCTACGGAGAGAATGTGGCGCAGGCCCTTCAGTTTGCGGAAAGCCGCAACGCCGAAGCTGTCATCACGTCCTGGACTCTGCTGCAAGGCCGCGGGATCCTGCTGCCGCAAGAACGGCATGCGCCGATCCGGCAGGCGGGCGGGGTGTTGAAATCCAGCTCGCAACCGGATGCGGCGCGGAGATTTTTGAAGTTTCTAGCGTCGCCCGAGGGAAAGAAGATTCTCTCCGAGGGCGGCTTGTTCCCGCCGTAAGGTGGGCTGGCAATGGCCTTGTCCTACTAGCGCCGCGACGATTTTCGTGGCGCACGCACTCCTGCTGCCGCGTCGAGACTCGTCTCGACGCCTACCGGGGGCCTTCGGCGGCCCAGGCCTCGACACGAGTGTCGAGGCGGCAGGCACGAGTGCCTGCGCCACTCCCGGTTACTTCTTCTGCTGCCCGCGCGGCTCGGACGCCGGAGGCACGATGTTTTTCTGGCGCAGATAAACCACCATGCTTCCGTAGATCTCGTTATTGTGGCCGTAATTCAAGGTCAGCAGGCCCATGCGCAAATTGCGGGCTTGCTTGCCGCTTTCCAGCGTGAGGTCGACCATTTGCGCGCCAGAGGCGTCCGTCAAGGCGGCGTAGACTGTGTCGCAATAGGAAAACGCGTCGTTCAGAGCTTTCACGAACTCGGCCTTGGTCATCAGCTTTTCCAGATTGGCAGTGTTCGGATTCTTCTCGCCCTTGGCCTGCGAGCACCAAAGATAGTTGAAGTTGGCGACGTGTCCCACCTGCTGTCCGAAAGTGCGCACCTCGGGCTGCGCGCCCGGGCGCATATCGTAGTTTTCCTCCGGCATCTTTTCCGCAGTCCGAACTATGTTGTTGCGGTTGCCCGTGTAGGCGTTGCGCAGCCAGGTGGAAAGCGGATTGTCTTGGGCAGGCGGGGCGTTTTGAGCGAAGGTTGGAACAATCAGGATGGGCAGTAACAAGATCAAACGCTTCATCGTTTTCTCCTTGTGCAAGATTGCGCGGCGAAGATAACCTTATAGCACAAAGACGCGCCACTAATCTCGTATACACTACAATGAGCGGTTTCGAAAACGCTCAAGAGGAGAAATGCGAATGAAGATCCAGCAATGTCTACTTGGGGCGGCCATCGTGCTTGGCGCCTCGGCTTTGGTGATGGCGCAAGCGGGGGGAGGGAAGGGCGGAGGATTTAAGGGCGGCCC
>DASQJB010000287.1:0-6029 GCA_035631295.1 Bryobacteraceae bacterium
TCCACCAGCGGCACCACGTTCATCTCGGATAAAGCGCCTACCGAAACGCGGCTTCGCCGGAACCGGCCTCCGTATCCGTTTGAGTTCCCCGTTGAAAAGGCCATATTGTTAGATGGCTAGCTCTCAAAGTTCCGTTCCGCAAGATTGAGGAATTCGAGAGAAAAATCCTCCAGACGGGCCGCAATCTCCTTGACGGCGTTCCCAAAATAATTGTAGAAAACAGCGGCGGGGATGGCAGCCGCGAGGCCCATGGCGGTGGCCAGCAGCGCGCGCGCGATGCCCGGTCCGACCGCCCGCATGCTGGTAGAGCCGCTGAGACCCAGTTGATTGAACGCATCGATAATGCCCAAAACCGTGCCGAACAGGCCGATGAACGGGCAGACGGCGGCGCAGGTGGCCAGCCAGTTCATATTGCGCTCCAGCCGCGTGACCTCTTCGCTGATGCCCAACTGGAGCGTTCGCTCCAACGCGGTTTGATTCGCCATGCGCTTGTGACCCGACAGTTGGCGGCAAACTTCGCTGTAGCCGAAATCGAAGACTCCCACCAGCGGAGCGGCGCGGTACTGTTCGCTCGCCGCCGCCACGGCGTCCAGGCGCGGCGCCTTGCGGAAAGCGCGCAGGAACTTGCGGTTCGACGAGCGAGCGCGGCGGAAAGAAAACATCTTGGCCAGAATGATGGTCCAGGACAGCAGAGAAGCGAAGCCTAAAGTTCCCATCACTCCAAGGGTCACGGGATCCGAGCTTTTGGCTAGATCCCAAAAATTGACGTCACAAAGGAAATTCAGCGCGAGAAGCGCTTGCGGGCCATACATGCCTAATCTTTATTGTAAAGGACGGAAAACAACATAACGCGCTTAAGATGTTTCGGGAATTCGAGCCCCGATCAATTGCGGAAAGGACCCAACGCTAACCTCGGTCAAGTTGATCGATGAGTTCCCGTGGGTAAAGCGAGCGAAGCTCGGGATAGGCTTCACCGAGGCGGATAAGATCGAGCTCGTCCTTCTTTCGCTTGCTCAACCGGCGAGCGGGGTCACCATAGGCCCATAGTTCTCCCTGTGCGACGTCTTCCACACACGCGATTCGGGCCGGCACGCCTAGCACCTCGGCTTCCTTTGAACGGGAAAGAAAACCCTGGTAGCGCTCGTGCGTTGTGAACTGAATCCTCAGTTGGCTTTCTGGGGGGAAGGCGTTCACAGAGTGAGGATGGCGTTCGGCTTTGAAGCCATCTGCCTGAAGGCGCTCTACCAAGCCGGAAAGATTGCGCGCAACCACCACGAGATCGGCATCCAGCGTGTAGACCGGCTCCACGTAGCAATTCACTGCCAAGCCGCCGATCAGACAGTATGGGCCAAAGCTTCGCAAGCGGCTATCAGTCGCGCAAAATCGGTAGCGCCCCCCTGGGTCGTCAATTCGTACACCTCCGTGGCGGTCATCACCCTTCATGAAAGCACAGGAAGGCCGCGAACGCGGAAACACGCATGTAGCCCGATCACGCGCCAGTTTGCGCAGCAGAGGCGTGCGGCGCTCGCATTTGCCGTGGCCTCCCGCGCGCCGTAGAATCAAGACTCAGGAGCCGCTTTGAAACTCACGCGCCGAAAAGTTCTCGCCGCCGCGGCTGGGGCAATTGCATCGCGCCCCGCTTTCGCCGCCGACCCGCCCAACATTCTCTTCATCGTCGCCGACGATTTGGGCTACGCCGATGTCTCCTGCTATGGACGACGCGATTATAAGACGCCCAATATCGATGCGCTGGCGGCCGGCGGAATGAGGTTTACACAAGCCTACGCCAATTCGGCCGTCTGCTCGGCGACGCGCACGGCGCTGATTACGGGACGCTATCAGTATCGGCTCCCGGTGGGTTTGGAGGAGCCGATTCCGAGCGCCAGCAATCGGGTCGGTTTGCCGCCCGAGCATCCGACGCTGCCTTCGCTGCTCAGGAAAGCCGGCTATGGGACGACGCTCCTTGGGAAATGGCATCTCGGCAGATTGCCGCAATACGGGCCTCTTCAGAGCGGCTACGACCATTTCTGGGGATTTCGCGGCGGCGGCGTGGATTACTTCACGCACAAGATGGGGAATGCGGCGAGCGATACCGGCGACCTTTGGGACGACGACGTCAAGATCGAGCAAGCCGGGTATTTGACGGATCTGCTTGGCGAGCGCGCCGTGAAAACCGTCGCGGAATACGCGCGAGCCAAGCGGCCATTTCTGGTGAGCCTGCATTTCAACGCGCCGCATTGGCCGTGGGAGGGTCCGGAGGACGAAGCAGAGTCGCGGCGGCTTCGCGCGCTGGCCGATTTCGACGGCGGGACGTTGGCGACATACGGTCGCATGGTGATGGCTATGGACGCGCAGATCGGGCGCGTGCTGAAGCAACTCGACGATTCGGGAATCGCGGGCAATACCATCGTCATTTTCACCAGCGACAATGGCGGCGAGCGATTTTCCGATACCTGGCCTTTTACCGGAAAGAAAGGCGAACTGCTGGAAGGCGGGCTGCGGATTCCGGCGATTGTCCGCTGGCCGGGACATATTCGCGCGGGAGGCGTGACAGAGCAGGTTGCCATTTCGATGGACTGGCTGCCGACTCTGCTCGCTGCCGCCGGCGCGTCGCCAGATCCGGCCTATCCGCCCGACGGGATGAACCTGCTTCCCGTTTTAACCGAAGGCGCGACGCCGGTTCCGCGCAAGCTCTTCTGGCGATTCAAGGCAAACGCCCAGCGCGCGGTGCGCGAGGGCGATACGAAATGGCTCAAGATCGACGACAACACGTTTTTGTTCAACGTTAAGGACGACCCGCTGGAGCGGGCCAATTTGAAAGACCGGCAGCCGGAAGTCTATCGGCGGCTGGTGGCCGATTACGAGACGTGGAACGCGACCATGTTGCCGGAGGACCCCCAGGCGAGCTCCTCCACTTTCACGGCGCCCAATTACGCAGACCATTATGGGAATAGACCGAGGAGGTAGACATGAAAACGATCGCTTGCGCGACGCTGCTGGCGTCCGCGATGTACGCTCAACAGACTGCCGGAAACATCGATAACTTTTTCCGCGACTTCACTGCGGAATGGATTCGGTTCAGCCCCGATCTTGCTACGTCCACGAGGTATTTGAAAGGCGAGGAGCAGGACCGGCTGGAGCGCCAGCTCACGCCGCAGACGCTGGCGTACCGGCGGGCGCGAATCCAGCTTGCGCGCAAAGGGCTGGCCGAATTGGCGAAATTCGATCGCCCGAAGCTCAACGAGACGCAGCGCATTTCGGCGGACCTGATGGAGTGGCAGCTCAAGATCGTGGCGGACGAAGAGCCGTTCCTCGATTACCGGCTCCCACTGAACCAGATGGAAGGGGTCAATATCAATCTGGTGGAAACGCTCACAGTGCGGCATCCGCTGCTGACGGAGAAAGACGCCGAGAACTACGTGGCGGCGTTGGGGCAAGTGAGCGCGCGAATGGAAGAGGCGATCGCAGAATCGAAGAGGATCGCCGCCAAGGGGATCCTTCCTCCGAAATTCATCCTGCAAGCAACCATCAAGCAGATGCAGAGTTTCACGGATCCCGCGCCGGCGCAGAACCCGTTTGTGGCGGTTTTCGCTCAGAAGATGGAGGCGATCAAGACGCTGCCTGCGGCGAAGCGCGAAGAACTGCGTAGCCAGGCGGAAAACAATGTGGTGAAGCAGATTTATCCGGCTTGGAAGACAGCTACTGCGCTGTTGGAGTCGCAGCTTCCGAAATCCACGGACGACGCGGGTTTGTGGCGGCTGAAGAGCGGCGCGGAAGCGTACAAGTACGCATTGCGCCGCTACACGACGACGAGCATGACGCCCGAGCAGATTCACGAAACCGGGCTGACGCAAGTGGACGCGATCGAGAAACAGATGGATGCGCTGCTGCGGAGGCTGGGCCGAACGGAAGGGTCCGTGAAGGAGCGGATCGCCAAGCTTGAGCAGGACATGGCCTACCCGAATCCTGCTTCGGAGGCGAGCCGCGCGCAAATCATGAAGGATATCGAGGGAATTTTGGGCGATGCGGAGAAACGCGCGGCGCTTTTATTCGATAAGACGCCGCGATCGCCTGTGATTGCGCAGGCCTTCCCGAGCTTCCGCGAGGCCAACGCCGCGGCCAATTACAACTCGCCCGCTCCGGATGGATCGAGACCCGGCGTGTTTCAATACCCGCGGCGAGTGGAGAAGATGACGAAGTTCGGATTGCGTAGTACGGTGTATCACGAAACCGTTCCCGGCCATCATTTCCAGATCGCGCTGGAGACGGAGAATAAAGAGCTGCCGGCCTTCCGCCAGTTCCGCGCCTTCGGAGGAATTTCGGCGTTTAGCGAAGGATGGGGGCTCTACGCGGAGCGACTGGCGGCCGAATCGGGCTGGTATGGGGACGATATCGAAGGGCAGCTTGGACAGCTTGACGCCGAGCTGTTCCGCGCGCGGCGGCTGGTGGTGGACACCGGTCTTCACGCCATGCATTGGACGCGCCAGCAGGGCATTGATTATGGCATTGAAGCGAGCGAAGTGGAGCGCTATGCGGCGATGCCGGGCCAGGCTTGCTCCTATATGATTGGCGAGCTGAAGATCATCGAGCTGCGCGAGAAGGCGAAGAAGGCGCTGGGCGATAAGTTCAATATCCGCGAATATCACGACGTCGTTCTGAACACAGGGAGTGTGCCGCTGGAGCTGCTGGAGCGGCAGGTGGACGCGTATATCCGGTCGAAGGGCGGGAAGGTGTAGAGCGATCGTCCCCTGATAAACTGAGACATGCGCGTCAAAGTAGGAATCAACGGTTTCGGCCGGATTGGCCGCAATGTGGTTCGAGCGGCGCTCCACAACCCTAACGTCGATTTCGTCGCTGCCAACGATCTGACCGACGCCAAAACGCTGGTGCATCTGCTTAAGTACGACTCGATCCTGGGGCCGCTGAAGGAAGAGGTCAAGGCCGAGGACGACTCGATTTCGGTGGACGGGAAGAAGATCAAGATTTTCGCTGTCAAAGACCCGGCGCAAATCGATTGGTCGAGCGTAGGCGCGCAGATTGTGGTCGAGTCCACGGGCAAGTTCACGGACGCCAAGGAAGCTTGCAAGCACATCCGCGGCACGGTGAAGAAGGTGATCATTTCCGCGCCGGCGAAGCACGAGGACGTGACCATCGTGCTGGGAGTCAACGACGCGGCTTACGATCCCAAGCGGCACAACATCGTCTCCAACGCGTCTTGCACCACCAACTGCCTGGCGCCTGTGGTGAAGGTGCTGCAGGAGAAATTCGGCATCGAGAAGGGCTCGATGACCACGATCCACAGTTACACGAACGATCAGAACGTGCTTGATTTTCCGCACAAGGACTTGCGCCGGGCGCGCGCGGCCGCGCTGAACATGATTCCTACCACTACCGGCGCAGCCAAAGCCATCGGGCTGGTAATGCCGGAGCTCAAAGGCAAACTGGACGGCTACGCCATGCGCGTTCCGACGCCGAACGTGAGCGTAGTGGATCTAGTCGCGGTTACCTCCAAACCCACCACGGCGGAAGAAGTCAACGCGGCGATGAAAGAAGCGGCCGGAGGAGAGCTGAAGGGTATCCTCGACTATACGGAAGATCCGGTGGTATCCACGGACATGATGGGCAATCCGGCCAGCTCCATCGTGGACGCGCAAATGACCAAGGTTCTGGATGGCAACCTGGTGAAGGTGATCGCCTGGTACGACAACGAATGGGGTTATTCGCTGCGAGTGGTGGATCTGATCGAATTTCTGGTGAAAAAGGGGTTGTAACTTGGCGCCCTGCCAAAGCGCCGTAGATTACAGGCTTGGCTCCGTGGTAGGCTGCAAGTTGTCGTCTTAAGAGGCTTTCGCCGTAATGTTTTCCATACTTGGTTTCTGCCAGTGGCTTCAGGATACGTCCATTGGGACGCAGATACGCGAGTCGACCCTGGTTTTCCCGGTCCTCGAAGGCAGCCATTTACTCGGTCTGGCGCTGATGATGGCGCCGGTGATGATGTACGACTTGCGCCTCGTGGGCCTGATGTGGAC
>DASQJB010000288.1:0-39293 GCA_035631295.1 Bryobacteraceae bacterium
GACTGTATCTCCCGATGTGAATTTAACAACGGGAGCGACTGCGAAAATTTTTGCGATCTGGTTTTGGGTTGGGCTGGACGACGGTAGCCAAGTATTTGTCGCTGGTTTAGAACGGCAACAAGCCCGTTGCATAAAGTACCCATTTCGAAACGCCCAGGTTGTCCCGTCGGGGCCGCCGGCGCGCGCCAGTTTAGATCGGTATAGTAGTCTTCGTGCATGTGGAAGAAGAGGAAGGATCTGTGGTTGCCCGAGGTGCCTCATGACTCGACTACTTTCCTTAGGAGTGGCGCTTGCCTGCGCCGGTCCCTTGCTCGCGCAGACTCCGGCTCCGGAGAAAACTATTCCGTGGGGCCAGTACTCCTCGGAAATTCTCACTCGCTATCGGGATTTGGTTCAGCTCGATACCACGGCGGGTCATGAGATTCGCGCGGTCGATTACCTCAGAAAGGTACTTGAAGGGGAAGGCATCCCAACGAAGACCCTGGCGCTCGAGCCCAACCGCCCCAACCTGGTCGCGCGGCTGAAGGGCAACGGCTCGAAGCGACCTCTTCTGATACTCGCTCACACCGACGTGGTGGGCGTGCAGCGCGAGAAGTGGCCGGTGGACCCCTTCGCGGCCGTTATGCGGGATGGTTACATCTGGGGGCGCGGCAGTAAAGACGACAAACCCGTACTGACCGCCAATCTCATCACGATGCTGATGCTGAAGCGCCGAGCTGTGGCGCTCGATCGCGACGTGATCTTCCTGGCGGAATCGGGCGAAGAGGCGGACACCACAGGCGTGGGAATCAATTTCATGGTGGGCCAGCATTTCGACGAGATCGAAGCAGAATTCGCCATGACGGAAGGGGGCGGAGCCACTATCGTGGGCCAGCGGGTCTCTATCGTGAATATCGGCACCGCCGAAAAGCTGCCCGCGCGGGCGCGGCTCGTGGCCACAGGGACCTCCGGCCACGGCTCAGTGCCGCGCCTCGATAATGCGCTGATTCACCTCTCGACCGCCGTCGAGAAGGTCGGCCAGTGGGAAACTCCCATGCACTTTAACGACACGACGCGCGCTTACTTCGAGAAGCTCACGACTATCGCATCGCCGGAGAAGGCGGCTCACTACAAAGAGCTTTTTAACCCCACAAGCGCCGGAGCCGCGCAGGAGTATCTGCGTAAGTACGATCCCTCACGGTATTCCATGCTGCGCACTTCGGTTGTGCCCACCATGCTCAAGGCCGGCGTGGGAGCCAACGTCATCCCATCGGAGGCGGAGGCCACGCTCGACATTCGCGCCTTCCCCGGCGAGGACATCGAGAAGTTCTATGCCGAAATGGCGAAAGTGATTGCCGATCCGGAGGTGAAGATTGTTCCCATTCCGCCGTCGCGTCCTCCCTCGCCGGCTTCGCGTTTGGATACCGAGATGTATCGCGTGATGGATCGGGTTGCCAAAGAGATATACCCTGGCGCAGTGGTTCTGCCTTCCATGTCCACAGGGGCCAGCGACCAGGCGCAGCTTCGTGCGAAAGGTATTCAGTCGTATGGGGTCGGTCCTGCCTCCACTGAGGAGGACGCGATAAACTATCCGGCTCACGGGGACGTGGAGCGCCTTGCCGAATCGTCGCTCTACCCATTCGTTCAGTACGTTTGGGACGTGGTGACCGGAGTTGCCGCTCGCCGGTAACGCCGATGCTTCGCTCATTGATTCTCTTCCCGGCTGCCGCCACTCTGGTGCTGGCCGCCGAAGCGGGCTTGTTTAGCCAGGTCCACGGAATCATCGAACACGACGATGCCGCCGTGGCCGACTAGCCCTTTGAGAGCCGCGAAAGCTTCGTAGTCGAGGGGCGTGTCAAGCAGCGACTCCGGGAAATAAGCGCCCAGAGGCCCGCCTACTTGAACGGCGCGCAAGGGACGTCCAGTGGCCGTTCCGCCGAAATCATAGATCGCCTGGCGCAGAGTCAGGCCGAACGCCTTTTCCACCAGGCCGCCGTATTTGATATTGCCGGCAAGCTGGATGGTCAAAGTGCCGCGCGATTTGCCCATTCCGAAATCGCGATAGTGCTCCGCGCCTTTATCCAACACGATCGGGACGGTAGCGAGCGAGATGACGTTGTTTACTACAGTCGGCTTTCCGAACAGGCCTTGGATGGCCGGCAGCGGAGGCTTGGGACGGATCTGCCCGCGCTTGCCTTCCAAACTCTCGAGCAGCGACGTCTCTTCGCCGCAAATATACGCTCCGGCGCCCAAGCGGACGTCGAGATCGAAGCTCTTGCCGCTTCCGGAGACATTCGAGCCGAGATAAACCTTGCGCCCGGGCGATCTCCACGGCGCGTTGCATCGTGCGGAAGGCGTGGGGATACTCGGAGCGGATATAGATGTAACCCATCGTGGCTCCGACGGCTAATCCCGCGATGGTCATGCCCTCGATGAGCACAAAAGGATCGCCTTCCATGATCATGCGATCCGCGTAGGTGCCGCTATCGCCCTCGTCGGCGTTGCAGACGATGTATTTCTGGTCCGCGGGAGCGTTCAACACGGTGCGCCATTTGATGCCGGTGGGAAAACCCGCGCCGCCGCGGCCGCGAAGTCCGGAGTTGGCGACTTCGTCAACAATCGCCGCCGGAGTCAGATCGAGCGCCCGCTGGAGACCGCGGTAGCCATCGTGCGCCGTGTAGTCGGAGAGCGAAAGGGGATCTGTGATTCCGCAGCGCGCGAACGTGAGCCGCTCCTGACGCTTTAAGTAGGGAATCTCTTCCGTGAGTCCCAGACACAGGCGATGCGCGCCGCCTTCGAGGAAGTTCCTCTCAAAGAGGCTGTCTACGGCCTCCGGCACGACCGTCCGTAAGCCATGCGGCCAAGCGGCGTTTCTACTTCCAAAAGCGGCTCCAACCAGAACATTCCACGAGTGCCGTTGCGGATCACTTGCGCGTCCAGCCGGCGGGCCGCGATCTAGGTTTCGATGGCGCGCGTGACCGTGTCCGCGCCGACGGCGAGCGCGGCGGCGTCGCAGGGAACGTAAACCCGCGTGCTCACATTCGCCTCCGCGCGCCGTCGATGAGAGAATCGGCGACTTCGGCAGTCACTCGGCCGTAGGGCTTTCCGTCCAACATTACCGCGAGAGAGAGCGCACAAGCCGAGGCAGAACACCTCATCGACGGTGAAGCTGCCGTCTTCCGTGGTTTGGCCCAGCTTGACGCCGAGCCGGCTTTCGACATGACCGATCACTCTGTCGCATCCCATGGATTGGCATGCTTCCGCGCGGCACATCTTGAGCGTGTGCCGGCCGGGAGGCGAGTAACGAAAGTCGTGATAGAAACTGATGGTGCCATGAACTTCCGCTTTAGAAATATTTAGCGCGTCCGCAATCAGGGGAATGGCGGCGGAGATGTAGCCGAACTCCTCCTGCAATGCATGCAAAATCGGAAGCAGGGCACCCAGCAGGTGCGCCAAATCCTGAATCTTGGCGCGTGCCTTGCCGACGTCCCAAGTGTGCGCGCCGGTCAGGTAAAAGTAGTTACTCCTCTAACCATTACGAAGTTTATCATGATTGCGCGCCGCGAGCTAGATTCCCATGATTCCGGCGACTGCGCGCTGAAAACTTTGGCATCGCCAAACTGAAAGCGGGCATCAACCGGATGGAGTGGGCATCGTCTTTGTTTGTGGCGAAGCCCTTCGGGTCGGCAACTAACTGTGCGGGGCCCGCGCAAACTTGGTTGTGAATGCACGCCGGGCCAAGCTTGATCCGCCCGGCGAGGAAGACATCGAAATGCGCGATCTTCTACCGCTTCTTTTGACGAGCTTCGGCCTTTGCGCGGTTTTGCGGGGCGGAGAATTCTGTTCTCCTCCTGACGGCGGGCCGCGCCGCAGTGTTCAGTTCTTCGCGGGATACTCGCCGGTCTCCTCGACGGTGATCGGAAGGGCGACGGACCGGCGCTTTGTGGCCGCCGGAGTCGGCTACAGCTACCGCTGCTGGATCTGGGGACCCGTCTCACTCAGCTACACACCGACGGCGCTGCCCGCGGCGATTGTGCTTCAGCCACGCCAGTTCGAATTTGTCGGCCCGAACGTGGTTCGCGAGCGTGGCCCGCATGCAGTATATAGCTTCGCCGCGGCTCCGATTGGGTTCACGCTCGAGATTTCGAGGGAACACAGGGTTTATCCGTTCATAGAAACGATCGAAGGGGTGATCGCCTCTACCGAGCCGATTCCCGAATACCAGCCCAATGCGACGGGCTTGAATTTCTTCTTTGACTTCGGAGGCGGGATCCGCCGGAGACTCGGCCAGCGGAACGCTTTCACGCTCGGGTACCGCTTTCTGCACATTTCAAACGCGAGCACCACGAATTTCAACCCGGGCCTGGACAATAATATTTTCTACGTAGGGTATTCGTTCGAGCTAAGCCCTCGTTAGCGGTCCGCAAGATTGCGGCGCGCGGCGGCGCCGGCGGCGTTCCTTAGGCGACCTTTTCCGCCTTGTAGCGCGCCACGATGGCGTTCATCTGGTCTTTCAGGCGGAGCTTCTGCTTTTTCAGACGCTGCTCCTCGGCTTCGTCCTCCAACGTCAGCCGGGGCCTGGACTCCAGTTCTTCCAGCCGCTTGTGATATTCTGCATGCATTTTCGCCAACGAGCGAAATTCCTCGCTCGTGGCCATCAGATGTGCTTTGATTTCTTCCTGTGAGGTATCCATCATAGCTACCTTTCTCAAGTGAAGTGTGCACAGGACAGCGGGTAGAGAAGTAAGGCGGAGACGCCAGCGAGTTGCACGCCAACTCCCCCGTGGGCGGGTGAGTCTCCGAAGAGCGCCGCTGGTGATCATGTCCAGTGCAACATGACGATATCATGAATGAATCCTCATGACAATACCCGCCTCGACGGGATTGTTGTAGTAACCCTCGCGCCTTCCGCACGCGCGGAATCCCAGCGATTCATAAAGGCGGGTGGCGGGGCCATTGGATTCTCTAACTTCCAGAAACCACGAGCCTTTCCCTTGGTGAAGCCGGCGCTCGATCAGTTGGTGCTCCATCAATCGCCGGGCGATGCCCCTGCGGCGGTACGCCGGATCCACCGCCAGATTCAGAATTTCGCGTTCGTCTGGGGCCGTTTGGCGGACGACTAAGAATCCGACAACCTGGCCAATGATCGCCACGATGCACTCAAATTCGAGGTAGGCCCCAAGGTTCCATTGAGCTGCCTCGGGCGACGAGCCCTGGATGCGGCCGATCGCGTCCAGGTCCTCCGCCGTGACGGGGCGCACCAGCAGCGGCTCTCCCGCCAGTTCGCGCAGCATGTCTCGTTGTTTGGCGCCGACGGATCGCCAATCGAAGCGCGCGCGGGCGTAATCGTAAGCGGCTTGTGCGATGCCGTGACGCAGGTCGCTCGCGTCCAGCAGCCAGGCGATTCCATCGGCGAAGCCGCCGGCCGAATCCGCGATCCATGCCGTGGCCGCGTGTTCAAGTCCCAAGCCGGCGCAGCCCGACTGCGTCGAAACGACCGCGCGCCGCATCGCCATGGCCTCCAGCACCTTCAGATTCGTCCCTGCGGACTCAAGCATGGGAACCGCGACCAGGTTGGCTTCCGCATAGAGCGGCCGAACGTCGGCGACGAACTCGAGAAGCCGGATGCGCGAGTGTGTTGGGGGATGGCGCGTGCCGGTGTGGTTGCGCCAGTGCGTCCAGGGGTCGGGGCCGGCGACCACGGTGAGATCCACGTTGTGAAGGAGCGGAAAGACCTCTTCAGCGAGAAATCGGAAGGCTGCGATGTTGGGAAAATGGCGGAAAGATCCAATGAACAAGAGCCGGCGTCCCGGTGTTTCGGGCTGAGCCTGGAATCGTTCGAAGTCCACTCCGTTTTCGATGACGCGGATATGCGTGGCGTTCAGGAGCTTGGCGTCCTTGTCCGACATCGCCACGACACGCTGGAACCGCTGGATCGCATTTCGCTCGAACCAGCGCCAGCGGCGCCAGTCCCACCATGCCGGGAGCGTACTTTTGCGAGCCCATATTTGCGCGTAAAGATCATAGGTGACGTCGTGTTCGACCAGGATGTCGCCTCCGTAGCGCGCGAGAGCTGTGTACTCTACCTGCGCCACGTCGGCGCGCCGCTCCTTCCATAGCCGCTTCATTTCGGGCGAGTCGTATTCGCACGCTTCGGGCGGCGCGAGCGTGGACCAGCGCGGCTCGCGATAACGCGGCTTGGGGACTAAATAGACCAGCGTGGCCAGATCTAGAATCGGCGCCAATTCGGCCTCCGTGATTTCCGCCTCGGCAAACGCATAGAGCACGATGTCGAATTCGCGCGCCATCTCGCGAAGTAGATGAAAGATTCGCACCGCTCCACCGTGTGAAAGCGGATACGGGAAATAAGGCGTAAGCAGAGCCACCGTCTTTCCACCGCGACCGGCCTTTCCTTCGACGACCCGATGGCCGCTCGGACGTACAGTCTTGTCGGCACGCCAGGGAACCAACCAACGCGGACGGAGGAAAATGCGGTCGAAAGGAACGCCCTTCAAGAAGAGCCAGGATGCGATGAAGCAAGACGGGCGCAGATGGTAGCGCTCCAGCCGGCTATTGTAGGCGAGAATCTTGCGCGGAGCCAAGAGGATGGCGGCGCGGCGCAAGGGCCGGTATTTTGGGTCGTCCGTGAACAGGACGGGCGCGAGGCCGATGCGGTACTTGCGGAACTTCCTTTGGACCTCGCTAGCTTCTTCCAGCCGGACCTCGAAAAGCCGCCGGTCCGGCTCCAGGCGGCGGATCTCTTCACTCATGGCGTCGGCGAGGTCGTCTGGGCCGGAGCGGAAGCACACGATGACTGCCTCGGGGTCTTTTCCGAGCAGGCGAAACCACCATTGTTTGAGGCGTTGTTTCACGAAAAGCGCTGTGTGGCTTTATCATTGAAGCATGGACCCAAACGATCAAAGGGTCGAGAACCTCCGCGTCAACATCGAATCGTTGCGTTCGAGTGTGACCGAGCTCTATGCCGTCGTGCATGAGCAGCACCTGAGGACGGAAGAGGTGGTAGAGGCGGCCCGACGTGACGGCGAGAATATCGCGACCTTGGCGCGAATCGCCGAATCACACGAACGGCGGCTCACGCGCCTCGAGGGCGAAGAACAATAGATCGCTCACTTCAAGAACCAGTTCAGTAGTCCAACTCCCGCTAGCGGCAACACCGACACTGCCACGCACACCGGCGTGAATCCTACGCGGTCCACGACGGCGCCGATCGTCGGGGAAAGCAGCGCCGTCATCAGACCGTAAGAGCATGTGAGAGCGGCGACGCCAAAGGCGGCGCGGCCGGCTCCGAAAAGATCAATCGGCAGCGCGTACAGGTTGGTCGATAAAACGAGCGTCCAAAAGAAGCTCAGGCTGATCAAGGCGGTCGCGAGTCCGGGCGAGGGCATTAGTGGAACGGCGGCGGTCAGGAGCAGAACGGCCGCGCCTATCCAGCAGACGCGCAGGCGGGCCGCGACCGGCTTCCGGCCACGGCGGATGAGAGAGTATGCCATGCCGCCACCTAAAAAGCCGCCCGCAATGCCGAGCGCCGTCGGAATCCATGCGTACTGTTGATTCGCTTGTTGCTGCGTCAAGTGACGCTCCTGGGTGAGATACAGAGTCGTCCAGTTGGTCCACAGAGCGAACACCGTCATCACCAGGGCGTTGGCCAAGGCCAGTCCCCACAGGCGAGCGTCGCGGAGGAGCCGGCCCATAGGAGCCGATACTTTCCGTGCTGCGTCAACGCGGGCCGGAACGCTCTTCGCCGTGAAGAGCCACAAGGGAATCCAAAGCAATCCCGCGATTCCGCAAACGGCGAACGTGGCGCGCCATCCATAACGCGGCGCCATGGCCGCAACGATCAGGGGCGCAGCGACAGAGCCGAGGCTTAACCCGACATTGTTCACCGCCGTGCCGAGCGCCAGCTCGTGAGAAGCAAGATACGCGGCGTTCGCTTTGCCTGTGGACGGAATGCTAGCCGCTTCCGCGACGCCGAGCACGGTCCGGGCCGCGAGCAATCCGCCAAAGCTTGTGAGCAGCGCCGTGGCGGCGCTGGCTATCGACCAGACGGCGACCGCGATGCTCGCTCCGATGCTCAATCCGGCGAAATCCACAAACCATCCCGCAAAAGGCGCCACGGCAGCGTAGGCAATCGAGAAGACGGATTGCACCTGTCCATATTGAGCGTTGTTCAGATGGAACTCCGCTTTCAGCGTAGGCGCCAGGGCCGCCAGCAACTGACGGTCGAGATAGTTGAGCGAGGTGGAGAGAACGAAAACGCCGATCGCAAGCCAACGAAGCCGCGACTTGGCCATTACGGAAATTCTACAGAGAGAATATCGCCCGCGGTTCCCAGCTTTGCATCTGGCTTGCCGTCATGAACCAGATTGACCTTTCTCGCGGGTTTCTGAACTCCGCAAGCGAACTGCGCTTCCTTCGCGCCTTTTACGGAAAGCTTGTTCGTATCGCGAACGAGCAGCTTCACGGGCGCGCCGGAAGCGGGCTGGAGGGTCAGGCGCAGCGATTCCGCCAAGCAATCGACGCGCGTCAGCGTCGCGCTGAGCTTCTGCCCATCCGTATCGTTCCACCACGCCACGGGCGCTCGGTCCGACTTCAATCCGCCCATCCTGGCATTGGCGGCGGTTTCGGCGGCATGGATCTCAGCGGCGGCCGAATCTTTGATCCGCTGGAGTTCGGCTGCGCGCTCGGCGGCGAGGCGTTTCTTCTCCGCGATCTCGAAGGCGGCGCGCTCGTCTTCAAAATCGATGCGCGCTTGGTGAGCGCGCTCGCGATCGGCTTCGTTGATCGCATTTCGCTCGGCCAGCACCCAGGATTTGTTGGCGTCGGCGTACTGTTCGGCCGCGGTCTGCGCACGGGCCAGCTCCTGCCAATAGGCGGAGTTGCGGGGTTCGAGCGTCGCGGCCGCCTTCAGCTCCTTGACTTTCGCGGCGGGATCGGTTTCAAGCCCCGCCAGTTTGACATGCGGGTCCGCCCACTTCAGGTTGGCTTTGGCCGCCTGTTCCAGCGCCTGGCGCGTTCCTTTCGCCAGCAAGCCTCGGGGACTCTCCGGCGAATAGTCCTTTCCCTGCGCTTTCAATTCGGCCAGCAGCGGATCGATCGCCGATTGGGGGACCTGCGTCTCGACAAAGTCGTGGCTGGGATTGAGAGTCAGGCCCGATGCCGGAGCAGGCGCGAAGTTTGCCGCTCGGAGATATGCGTCGACGCGGCTCTCCAGCTCGGCTTTTTTCATTTCGAACGAGTTGCGGACAGCGACGTCTTCATCGGCTCCTTGCTGGAGGTTGCTCAAAAACACGTGCAGCCTGCCGCTGAAATCGGGTTGCGTGGCCAGCATCTGAAGCTTCGCCCAGGGCCGCATGCGCTCGGCCGGCAGCTCGCCTTGGGCGGGCGGCGTGCCGATCGACACCCGAGTGGCGTTCACTTGGATCGTAGAGAACAGATCGCACAGCGCGGTTTCCAGGGCTTCCGGCATACGGCCGGCGTTGTCTTCGATCAACATCCGCGTCAGCGCGCGAAACCAATCGTGCGGCAAGGGCGCGGACGAAGATCCGTTCGAAGGCATAGCGGCAAACCAGGCGCTCAGTGTCGCGGATCCTCCATCCACAAACGGACGCGGGAGCGCATAAGGAGCGTAATCCCGCTGATTCGCGAAGAGGACAAACTGAATCGGCCACACGGTCTGGAGATCTTCTTTTCCCAGAGTGACGCCGAGTACGTGCCGAAGCTGCTCCATCTCCATCAGGCGTTCGCGGGCGATGCGGTCGCCCGCATCGCTGATCACATGAAACGGCCCGGAACGATATTCAGTCCAGCCGGCGCCAAAAGAGGGCAGCGCCAGCAGGACGATGAACAACCAACGCAACATCACTTCAATTTTCGCAGACCCAGAAGCTGCCGGCGCGACCTCATCGTGCTTGGCGGAACGGCGCCCTAGAATAGAAGCAAATGGCTGGTCGTTTGTTATTTTGCCTTCTCCTTCTCGGGGCCTCATCGGCCTGGGCCGCGGACTACACCGGCCCCATGCCGCCGACGGCCGATATGATCTACCTGGTGCACGCCGACAACCTCATTGCGACGGAAGCCGGCGAGGCGAAGCAAGAAAAAGGCGACACCTACAGCATCCCCGGCGTCGCCTCCTCGGCTCGCACGCCCCTGGCGGAGCCGATCTTTCTTCTCAAGAGTGAGAAGCTCTCGGCCGAGAGCCTGGAGCTATACCGCCTGGAAGCGAAAGGCGGACGCCGGGAGACTACGGTCTCCAGCAAACGGCGGGGCGGGCGGGCGCTGCATCTTCAAGTGACACGGCTCGAACGGGGCCTGTATCGCATCGAGGCTTCCGAGACGCTCGAAAACGGCGAATACGCACTGACTCCGGCCGGCTCGAATCGGGTGTTCTGCTTCGAAGTGTACTAAAGACCTATCAGCTGTCAGCTATCAGCTAAACGGCTGGTGGTCGGCCGCCCTGCCGCCTACTGGACACCGCATTGGACGTATAGTTTAGGGATGCGAACCACGGTCATCTTCTTACTGGCGGCGTCTTGTGCCCTGGCGAAGGTCTACGACAAGAGCGTGGACATTGGCGGCGTGCCGGTCCACTGCAAGGTGATTCTGCCGAAGGATTACGACGCAGGCAAAGCCTACCCTGCCGTGCTCGCTTTTCCTCCGGGCTCCCAGGCCATGGACATGGTGCTTGTGACGGTGCAGCGGAATTGGGCCGCCGAAGCGGAAAAGCGAGGCTATATCGTGATTGTGCCCGCCGCTCCAGGGGGAGAGTTGTTCTTCGAGCATGGCGCGCGGATTTTTCCTCAATTTATCGAGCAGATGCTCAAGGACTACAACATCAAAGACGGCAAGTTCCACATCGCAGGCATGTCGAACGGCGGGCTGAGCGCGTTTCATATTGCGGCCGCCTATCCGCAATATTTTTGGACCGTGACGGGCTTTCCCGGCTACCTGCCCGACGCAAAGCCGCAGAGCGTGGCCGCGCTCGCCAAGTTGTGCATCAACATGCACGTGGGCGAGCTGGACTCCGGCTGGCTGGAGGCTATGCAGGAGCAAGCCAGGCAATTTCGCGCGAAGGGATACAGTGTGGCGTTCACGGTCGAAAAGGGCCAGAGCCACGTGATCGGCACTCTCGCCGGCGATGGCGCCGCGCGGCTGTTCGACGAGATCGAGAAGGGAAGGCAAGGCTGCGCTAAGGAATAATGGAAGTGGATCATGGCGGTAGTTACTGAAATCGGGCTTGAGATCCGGAACATGCTGCCGGCGACGTTCACGGCTCCGGGACTGAACGAAGCGCAATTTCTGAAACTATGCGAGGAGTTTCCGGATGCGTTACTGGAGTACACCGCCGATGGGAGAGTGATCGTAATGCCGCCAACGGACCCGGAAAGCCCTCAAGCTCGCATTAAGGCCGCGTAACGCTTCCCTGCGTAAACGAAACGCCGCGCAGGACCTCGCCATAGGCGGCCGTCCTTAATGTGGTGAAAGTCTCTCCGGCAGGCGGAGTGGTGGCAGCAATCTGATCGGTAATCACGACCAGCTTGTTCGGATCGGCGCCCTGATCGCCGCTCCCGCTAATCGTCGAGGTGATCGCGTAAATTGTGGCCGTGCCGTTTCTATTGACGATCCCCGTGATGTTGCGAAGCCCGTCGGTCGCAGGGGCCCAGGGGAATCCTGTGCCGCCCGTTCCCGAATTGTTGCCGGTCGGATAGCTGGGAACGGTGTACGGAACGCCAAGGTCCAAACCTGCCGTCAAAGTGTACGCCAACTGCCACTGGCCGTTGACTAGAATCCATTTTTGAAGACCCGCGGTAGTTTGCGTCGCGGCGGGACTATAGAAACCCTCGACGGTCTTGCCGCTGGTTCCATTGCCTTCGTCCGCCACATAGAGCGTGTGGGCGTTCGCAAACCAGATGCCAAACGGAAATGAAGTTTTGGATTTCAGCGCCGTGGGGAAGCCGTTCAGGATGCACATATTGTTGGGAACCAAGCCCTGGGCCTGAATTACAGTCGGGTTCGGGTTATAAGCAAGCGGCGATGTCGGGAGCGTGGCGCCCGCCGGGGGAAGGCCCACACCGTTCGTGTCGGTGCAAACCGTGCCCGTTGGATCGACAAAATACACAGTGTTGACGCCGTTACCGCCGCTGCCCTTCGTGTAATAGAGGACGTTGCCGAAAACCGTCAGGCCACGGAAGTTGGTGTCCTTGCCAATTTTGTCGGGCGGCTCAGGCAATTGCGTAATGTTGAAGCTCCCGACGGGCGTGGGCGTTCCGGGGGATTGAGCATTCAAGTCCCGGACCACGGGCGTGAGGGTGAGGATCTGCGCGCCCGTCCCTATGATGATGCCGTCCGGCTGCGGATTGCACCCATTGCCGGCGTTGCCGGCCATGTAGACAAGGTTAGCGCCGTTCTTCTTATTCAGGATGGCCGCGCGGCCGTTGTTGCCGCTATAGGCATTGGTCGCTGTGAAACGGAATTTTCCGTTTCGATCGACTTGCGCGACGACGCGATAGTTGCTCCCTCCTACAGGATTTGTTGGATCCACCACTTCGGGAGTGTTGGAATTCGATACATCGATCGCATCGATCGGCGCAAGGTAGCCCATGAAGGTAAGATAGTTGCCATCGGTGGACAGGTTCAATGCCAATTCCGATTTCGACGAGAAGCTGGTCACCATGTGATCCTTAGTGGGCGGCGACAGATTTTGAGAGCTGTTTGGCACTTCCAGCGAGTTGACCAGGGCCCCAGCGGGAGTGATTTGGTCTAGAAGGATCTTCGAGGTGACTCCGAAGCTTGCGTCCACGATGTCATTGTTGAAGACATACGGGTAGGAGCCGTTTACGACGGCGTTGACGCAGCCGCCGGTGCAGTTGGGAGGCAGGGTCATTCCCACTGTCACGTTGTTGGGACTGTTGTCATAGACGGTCCGGCTCAGGACCAGATTTCCAGGCAAAAAAAATGCGCCGCCGCTTTGCGCGGTGGCGTGAAAGACGCCGACGCCCGCCACGAACGAAACGGCCGCAAGCGTTAGCCAAAACGACGCGGAAATCCTCTACTGCACTTGGTCATGTTGAATTTGGTCTCCTTGGGAATTTCGGAACGAGCGAACAGAAAGCAAGACGATATCATTGGCTTGTTGCACTTCCGTGAACATCTGTTTGCGGATCGATGAACGTAGCTCTGCCGTTCGATCGTGAGCTATGCTTTAGCTTGCGAATGCGGATGGCAGCCTTCATTCTGGCGGCCGCGGCGTTGCGCGGTGCCGACCTCGCTCACCGCCTCGATGCGGCGGTGGAATCGAGCCCGTTTGCTCCGCGGTCCATTATTGGCATTCACGTCGTCGATTTGGCCACCGGCAAGGCGCTCTACGCGCGCAATGCGGACCGCCTCCTTCTGCCCGCTTCTAACATGAAGTTGTTTACCACCGCGCAGGCGCTCCAGATACTCGGTCCGGAATATCGCTTCGAGACCCGCCTGATGCGTGAATCCTCGGGCGACCTGACATTGCTGGGCTCCGGCGATCCTTCGATGAATGGCCGCGTGTATCCCTATTCCGTGTCCGCCGCGGCCCGTCCTCCGCTCGGCGCGGTGGAGGAGCTTGCCGATCAAGCGGTTGCAAATGGCTTGCGCAGTGTGGAAGGCGACATCGTCGGCGACGACCGCCTTTACCCTTGGGAGCCGTATCCGCCCAGTTGGACGCAGGACGATGCGGTGCGGGATTCCGGCGCGCCTGTGAGCGCACTTAGCCTCGCCGATAACATTTTGACGATCTCCATCAGTCCGGGCGCGAAAGTGGGCGAGAATGCAAGGATCGCGATCGACCCGGCTCTGGAATATTTCGCCATCGATAATCGCGTGAAGACCGTTGCCGCCGGGGGCGCGGCGCGCGTCGCCGTCTCCCGGATTCCGTGGACGCGGCAGATTTTGCTCTCGGGAGCGATCCCGGCGAAAGGCGCCAGCGTGCGCGAAGCCGTCGCCGTGGACGACCCTGCGCTCTTTGCCGCCTGCGCTCTTTATGACGCCCTGACGCGCCGCGGCGTCGCCATTGCGGGCCGTCCCTTAGCCCGGCATCGCGCCGCCGGGGAGGTGTACGAAAAACCGCTCGGGGAGACCATTGCAACGCGAACCTCGCCGCCTTTGGCCCAACTTCTTCAGCTCATCGATAAGGTCAGCGAGAATCTGCATGCGGAGCTGATGCTGCGGGAAGCGGGCCGCGTGGCCAAAGGCGAGGGGAGCCGCGAAGCCGGCCTAGCGGCGATGACCGATTTCCTCAAACAGGCCGGCGCCCATCCTGCCGATCCGCGAATCGACGACGGCTCCGGGTTGTCGCGCAACGATCTGGTCACTCCCCAACTCATCACCAGTCTGCTGTCCTTCATGTACCGTTCGACCTACCGCGATACGTGGATTTCGATGCTGCCCGCGGGCGGCCAAGATGGCACGCTGTCGCACCGGCTCTGCTGCGTCTCGGACGCCCGGCGGATTCACGCCAAGACAGGCACCCTGGCGCGTTCCATCGCCCTATCCGGCTATGCCGACAGCAACACCCATGGATGGCTGGCGTTTTCGGTCATCGTGAATAATTTCGAGGCGAGCGCCTCCGAGATCCAGTCCTGGGTTGATAAAATAGCATTGACCTTGACGGAGTGAATCATGCCGATTTTCGAATATCAGTGCGACGATTGCGGAACCAAGTTTGAGAAGCTGGTGCGGAACTCAAGCGCCAACGGTGTAGTCTGCCCGAGTTGCGGCGACAGCCATTTGACCCAGCAGTACTCCACCTTCGCGGCTCATGGATCCGGGGAGAGCGACTTCGGCGCCGGCAGCGGCTTCGACATGGATAACATGCCGTCGTGTCCCGGCGGCATGTGCCAGACGCCCGATCTGTGCGGAAGAAATTGACGCCTACTTCTTGCTCAGCTCGTCGTAGAAACTGCCCCAGAAACCGGCATTGAACTGCCACCCCAGGTCGTCCGTCTTCACCTGCGCGGCGAGTTGATCCTTTGATGCACCGCCCTTGATCGCGTCTTGTGCGCGGCCCACGAGCGTGGAGAACTTGGCCCGATACGCTTGAACTTCGGCCTTGGTCTTCGGCTCGCCGCGGCCGGGAATCGCTATATCGAAATCCAGCTTCAGCACTCCATCCAGAATCTGCGTCCATTCCACGGCGCTGCCGCCGTTCGCGAAATCGACGATCGGCGTCCCGTCGGTCATTTGATCGCTTACCATCACCACTTTCAGATCGGGAAAGTACACCATCGTGTCGTCGCCGGTATGCCCGCGGCCGTAAGAGTGCGCTTCCACGATGGCGCCGCCGAACTTCAACACGTAATCCTTGGCGAATGTCTGCGTGGGCCGACCTGGAATGTCTTTGGTTCGCTGATCGCTGGCCATATCGGCTTTGAGCGCCTCCAGGGCGATCACCGTCGCACCGGCGTCAATGAACTTCTGGTTATTGCCGACGTGATCCGGATGATGATGCGTATTGAAGACGTACTTCACGGGCAGATTGGAAACCGAGTGGACTTCTTCCATCACCCTGTTGTAGTTTTCTTCGCCGGGGTTCTTGGTGTCCACCAGGATCAATCCTTCGGGCGTCACGCGGATCAAGGTGTTGGCGCCGCCGCCGGTGATCATGTAAAGGTCCGGCTTCAACTGCCGGATCTTCTCCACCGTCTGTCCGGCTTTTGGGCCGCCCCGGCCGCCCGGCGGGCCCTGAGCCAACAGCGCTGCGCTGGCGAGACCCAACGCGGCCACGGCGTTCCCAAATGTTTTCGTCGACATAATCGCTCCTCGCTCCACCAAGGATACACCTAGGGCGTAGGGCGTATTCGCAAGCCTGCGGCGCGCGCCAGCCGGTGTCGGCGCTGGTCAAACGTGAAGAACGCCTCCGCCCCAAGCTCGATCCCGATCTCGCGAAATTAGTTCGGCTCCCGTTACTCGAAGCGGTTTCTCAAAGATCTTCTTCATCCGCCCCATGAAATCGGGCATCGGTGGCTTGGCAGGTGGCTCAGGGGGAGAAAGTGTCCCCACAACCGCTTGCGCTTGGTGATCTGGACGGTTTCCCCGTGTTCGAGCAATCGCTGAACCTTTGGGAAATGATAGCGCAGATCCCGGATGGAGACCGTCTTCATGCGATACGTATTAGCATCACAAAGAGCTTGGCCGATTTATCTGAAATGTTTATCGAACGCGGCCCTCGTGCGGTTGCGGATTTCGTTCAAATCCGAGAGTGGGACAGGCGTCCAGCGCCGGAGCAGCGCGCCGAGCATCTCGCGCTGAGCCTCGGCCTTGGGCAGCTTTCCTTCAATGTGCCCCGAAATAATGCGCAGACCGTGATCCAGCGCTCGGTAAAACGTGGCCGCCTCCAGCAGAAATCCGCCTGTGTCGCGGTCCAGTTCGCGCATGGTTTCCAACACCTCGATACGCGCAGGCGTGTTCAGCACTTTGAAGAAAATTCCGGCGCTCTTGAGCCGCAAGTACATGAGGAGAAAATCAATGTCATAGTAACCGCCGCGCCCGGCTTTCAGCGGATGCGAGGGCCCCTGCTCTTTCTCCAACCGCATCCTCATTTGGCGCAGATCCGAGCGCGAACGGCCGCTTTGTCCGTAACGCTTCCAGTCCGTCTCCTGCAACTGGTGTAAAAACGCTTCCGCGCGCGCCGGATCTCCCGCTACGGCGCGCGATTTCATGTAAGTGATTCCTTCCCATGCCTCGGCGGCGTGACTGAAATATTCCATAACGGCGCTCTCGGATTGCACCAGAGCGCCGCTGGATCCGTTCGGACGTAGCCGCGTATCCACGGCAAACAACACGCCGCTTCCGGTGTAGGCGGTGATCATCTCCACCAGACGCTCGGCCACATGCGTCCAAAATTCCAACTCGGCGGCGTCGGTATCGGCAAGAACGAATACCAGGTCCGCGTCAGAGGCGAGATCGAGCTCGCGCATCCCCAGCCGCCCCAGCGCGATCACCCACATCTGGTTGGAGGCTTCATACAACGGATTCTGCGGCGGATGAAGGTCCCGCGTCTCTGCAATGGCGATGTCGTAGGCGCGGGCGATGGTGGCGTCGGCAAGCTCCGAGGTGCGGGAGAGCGTATCGAAAATAGGCTGGCCGCCGCAAACACTCTCCGCCTGAATTCGAACCATCTCGCGCCGGAACCAGCGGCGCAGCTCCGTCATTTCTCGCGGCGCGGGCTCGTCCTCTACCAGGGGCACGGACGAGCGCGTGACCTCGTCCACCAGTTCCGGCATCCGGATGAACTCTTCCGCGAAGTAGGGGCTGTGCTCAAAGAGATCCATCGTTCGTGCCGCCAATTCGGGACGGGAGTTGAGCAAATCGAGCCGCGAGGGATCGGCTGAAAGCCGGTCGAGGAAGTGCTCGAACGGCTGGAATCCCCGGCGGAGATGAGCGCGCGCTAATTCCGCCGCCAGCGCGGGCGCGCGTTGATCCAACGCCCGCACCATGTGCCCTGGCCGCGCGCCGCCATGATACGGAGTTTCGGGCGCGGCCTCGGCGCTCGTGTCTGTGCGAGCGTGCACCACTCGCTCATAAACTTCGCAGACCTGCTCGAAATGGGCATGCAGCTCGCGGGTGAGCCACTCGGCAGAATGATTTCCCGAGCCGCCGGGCATGCGCCGAGCGAGCAGTTCCAGAGCCTTGGAATCTTCCGGAAGCGTGTGGGTTTGCAAGTCGTCTTCGAACTGAAGACGGTGTTCCAGGCAGCGGAGGAATTGATAGGCCGAGGCCAGCCGGCCATACTCGGCGCCCGAAAGAAACCCCTTGTCCTGCAAGCGGGCCAGAGCCAGCAGCGTGCCCCCGTGACGCACCCAAGGTTCCGCCCCGCCATAAAGGCGCTGGAGACACTGCACCACGAACTCGATATCGCGAATGCCACCGCGCTCCAGCTTCACGTCGATCGCATGGCCGCGATCGCGAATTCTGGTGTGGATTCCGCGCTTGCGCTGCCGCTCGGCCAGTTTTTCGTTCAGACGCTCGCGCGTCAACGAGAGCTGCTCTACCGCGGAAAAGTCGAGTGTCGTGGAATAGATTCGCGGCTCGACGAAATCCAGCAACGCGCCGCCCGTGGGGCGATGGCCTGCCGCCACGCGCGCCTTAATCAACATCTGAAGCTCCCAGTCGCGCGCGCGATGTTCGTAGTATTGCCGGGCTCCTTCAAGCGAAATGCATGCCTCGCCCAGGCTGCCGTCGGGCCGCAACCGCAGGTCGACGCGGTAACACAAACCCTCCGGCGTATAGGTGGAAAGCAGCGCCGTGAGCCGATTGGCTGCGTGCTTGAAGAATTCTTTGTTGGTGATTCGATCCGGACCATCCGTGTAGCCTGTGCAGGAATAAAGGAACATCAGATCTATGTCGGAGCTATAGTTGAGTTCCCTTCCCCCCAGCTTGCCGAGCGCAACGACGGCAAAATGCGCGTCGCCGGCGCCGGTCTCTTCTCGGGGCGTTCCGTAGCGCGCGACCAGATCGCCGTAGATGCGCTCATAGGCCGTCTCCAGAATCACGTCTGCCAAATCCGACAACTCCGTGCAAATCTCGGGCAGCGTGCCGAAGCCCAATACATCTCTCACAAGAATCCGCAAAATCTGCCGCCGCCGGAACTTCGCTAATTCCAGCGGATGGGGAACCCCGGGCGGAAGGGTCCGCTCCAACTCCGCCCGAAGCTGCTCCGCAGATACCACGAGGTGGACCCTGCCAAGTTCCGCGACCCATTCCGGGTTCTCGAGGATGTCCTCCGATAGAAAACGGCTCTGCGTGAAAACCGCCACCAAATGGCGAAGGCCAGGGGGCGAGGCGATCAGCCGCTCGAATGCCGCCGGCTGCCGCTCCCGTAGGCGCACGAAGTATTGCAAGGCGCGCTCCGGCGCAGGCGAGCCGGCCAAGAGCCGCTCGAATTGTTCTCCCGCCCCGAGACCCAGGTAACGGCTTAACTCGGCAATCTCGCGCTCGGCGCGCGGCCGGTCTTGATAGGGAAGGTCCAGCAAACGCTGCATGTTTCAGACGACTTGGTCTAGCAAAACGATCGGATCGCCCGCACAAATGGGACCTGCCTTTACCACGGACGCGTAGAATCCGCTCAAGCCCCACCGTGGCGACGAAGGATCGCCTGCCTTTACTTCTTGATCATAAATCGCATTTCCAATATCCGCGCCGTAAACCCGAATCGTGGCGCAGGGCACGCGGACCTTCGTCAGCTCTACTACAATTCGCCCGATCCGCCATCTTTGGCCAATGCGCATCGCGCGGCGGTCCAGGCCACGCGTGGTGATGTTTTCCCCGAGCGCGCCATAGAACAACGGAAAACCGGCTTCGCGAAGCTCGTCGACGCCCTCGGAGGCAACGATAAGCAGGGCTTTGAACGGCCCGCCGTGAACCGCGGGATGAGCGTGCAGGTCGCCCTCGACGCCCAAGGGGGTCACGACCGCGTTCGCCACGGCGTATTTGGGCACGCCGCCTCGCGAGATGTTGATTTGAAGGATGGAACCCTCCGCCATTGTTTTCATGATAAGAAGCTGGCGGACCGGGCCGCCATTCTTCGCTTGCAAGATAAGTGGATTACACCCACGTGCTGCTGCCGGAGGGATTCCAGCATCATATTTTCATAAGCTACGGCTGGTCGGGCAATTTGCGTCCGGATGAGGGGGATCGCGGCTGGGCCGCCGAGCTTAGAAACCGGCTTATCCTTGCTCCGCGCACCGAATTTGGGTCGTCGCCCGAGATTTTTCTCGACACGGAAATGTCTCGGTCCGGCGCATTGAAGCCGTCGCTCGAAAAGGTGCTCGAATCCACGGCGCTTCTTCTCTTTGTCGTATCGCCAGGCTCATGCCGGTCGCCGTGGTGCCCTGGGAGGTGCAACGCTTCCTCGATATCGCCTGGTCACCGGCCTCGCGCAACAACACGCCCCTTCCCGACGACCGTACCGTCGGCGTGACGCTTCAGGAGGTATCGCGCCCGCAACTGCCTCAGGCTTTGCAATCCCTCGATCTGCGGGCATACGATCTTCGCCATGTGATGCCGGGCTCGGGCGTCCAGCCCCCGTGGTCTGGGAGGAAATCGAGCAGCAATGCCCGGCCCGCGACGAATTCCCCGCCCTCGTCTCCGAGCTGGCCCAGCGGCTGAAGGCGCTTCAGACCATCGAACAGGCGCGCGTGAAACCGTCCGGCCTTTCCATCTTCATCGGAACGGCGCCCTCGCGCCACCACGAAGAACAGCAGCTGGTGTGGAAGGGTCATGGCGATAACGTGGGGTCGGTGGCCTTCTCGCCAGACGGCGCGCGCCTGGCTTCCTCGAGCGACGAATGGCACCGTGCGCTTGTGTATTCGCAACCCGATCGCGCGCCGGCCGTTTTTAGACCCAGTACGAGCGATGACAACATTGATTCGGTCGCCTTCTCTCCGAACAGCGTATTGCTGGCGTCTGGCGGATATGACCATGCGATTCGCCTTTGGGATCTGGGCAAACCCGTCGCCTAAGGTTCTTTCGGGCCACCGCGATACCGTGAATTCGGTGACATTCTCGCCAGACGCCACGCGCCTGGCCTCGGGCAGCGACGACAACATGATCCGGTTGTGGGATCTTCGGCGGCCGAACCCGCCGCCCGTGGTGCTCAAGGGCCACAAGGACAATGTGAACTCAGTAGCGTTTTCACCTGACGGCGCCCGGCTCGCCTCCGGCAGCGACGACGGAACGGTTCGCCTATGGGATCTCTGGACACGCGCGGCGGACCTGGTTTGCACCGCCGTTAAGCAGAATCTTTCGATGGAGGAGTGGCGGCTGTTTGTGGGCGAGCAGACCCCCTATCAGCGCACTTGCCCCAATCTGCCTCCAGGTCCCGGCGCCCGGTAGATCCCGCTAATATTGCTATCCTTAACGTCGTGCGCACTCTCACTTGCCTCGCACTTGCCTCCTCTTGCGCCATGGCGCAAACTCCTCTTACCAAAATCCTTTTCTCCGAGCTCGAGCGGAATTTCACCGTCCTGAAGCAAAAAGGCGATCCGCCGCCTTATTTCATGGCCTATGAGGTCACCGAAACGGAAGGCGATGCCCTGGAGGCGAGCCGCGGCGCGCTGGACGGCGAAAACCACTCTCATATCCGCCAGCTTGATGTTACAGTTCGCACCGGCGATCCGAAGTTTGACAATTATCGCGTCGTAAACGGCGCGCGGCCTCGCTTCACAAATGGGGCGCCCATTGCGCTCGACGACAATCCGGCCGCGATCAAACAATCCATCTGGCTCGCTACCGACCGCGTCTATCGCGGTGCATCCCAGCAGCTCATCCGACTGAAATCGGACGAAAAACTGCGCGCGGCTCCACAAGACGGCTCCGACGACTTTTCGGAAGAAGAGAAACAGGTTTACTACGCCACTGCGCCGAAACTGAAATTCAATTCCACCGAATGGGCCGCACGGTTGCGCAAGCTCTCTCAGGATTTCACGAAATATCCGGGCGCGCTGAATTCAGAAGTGATCGTGGAGACGCAGCGCATTTCTACGACGTTCGTCAATACCGGAGGCGCGCAAATCGAGCAGGGCCGGCTTTTCACCCGCCTGATGGTCACCGCCAATGGCAAAGCGTCCGACGGCATGGACCTTTCCACTATGGAGAGCTTTGATGTAGACGATCCCTCGAAACTTCCTAAAGACGCGGAAATTCTGGCTGCCGTCGAAAAGGCCGGTGCGAATTTGAGCGCGCTGCTGAAGGCGCCGCCAGCCGATCCTTTTGTGGGGCCAGCGATCCTTTCCGGGCGCGCCGCCGGCGTCTTCTTTCACGAGATTTTCGGCCATCGCGTCGAAGGCCATCGGCAGAAGGACGAGACCGAGGGCCAGACCTTCACCAAGAGCGTGAACATGCCGATTCTTCCCGATTTTCTTTCAGTGGTCTTCGACGCCACGCAGCAGCAGTTCCAAGGCGTTCCACTGAACGGCTACTATCTCTATGACGACGAGGGCGTGAAAGCGCGGCGTGTCCCGTTGGTGGAAAACGGCATTCTCAAGACTTTTCTTATGTCGCGCTCGCCCATCCAAGGATTTCCTCAGTCCAACGGCCATGGCCGGCGCTCACCTGGCAACGAGATCGTCTCGCGGCAGTCCAACCTGTTCGTGGAATCGTCCAAGAAAGTCAGCGACGCGGAGTTAAAGAAGATGCTGATCGCCGAGGTGAAGCGTCAGGGCAAACCTTATGGACTGTTCTTCGATCAGGTGAGCAGCGGTTACACGACGACGTCTCGCCGCGGGTTGCAGGCTTTCACTGTAGTTCCTCTCATCGTTTACCGCGTTTATCCCGACGGCCGCCCGGACGAATTGATCCGCGGGGTGGATATCGTCGGCACGCCGCTCGCCAGCTTCGGCAAAATTCTCGCCACTTCCGACAAGATGGAAGTCTTTAACGGCTTCTGCGGAGCAGAATCCGGCGATGTTCCCGTTTCTGCAATTGCTCCGGCGCTGCTGGTAAGCGAGATCGAGATCCAGCGGAAGGATCGCTCGCAGGACCGTCCGCCCTATCTTCCAAGGCCGTCATCGGAAATTCGCCTACGCCGGTAGGGAGCTCCAGCAGGGATTTCTTGAGCTCGCCGCGGTTTTCGACGCATTTCGACGGCCAACGCTTTTTCAATCCCGACACTGCTCAAGTCCGTGGATTTTTCGACCTTGTGCGATGGCAGATCACGAGCCGGCGGGAGCGGTCCCCTTCGTTTGTTTCGGATGTCGCGCCCTCGAAACCGCCTTCCTGCGTCGAGAACCCTGACCTGCGAGTTACGCTGATCAACCATTCGACGGTCCTGCTCCAGCAAAAAGACGTCCACGTCTTGACGGATCCAATCTGGTCCGAACGGGCAAGCCCGCTATCATGGATCGGTCCGCGCCGCCACCGCGCGCCAGGCGTTCGATGGGAAGACCTTCCGCGCATCGACATCGTTCTGCTGAGCCACAATCACTACGATCACCTGGATCTGCCTACCTTGCGCCGGCTCGCCGGACGCGGGCAAACGCAATTCATTGCTCCGCTCGGCGTCGGCCGATGCCTGGAGGCTCGGAAGATTGGTCCTGTCCACGAACTCGATTGGGGCGAATCGGTTCAAATCGCCGGAACCACGATTCACAGCGTTCCCTCGCAGCACTTCTCCGCGCGAGGACTCGTCGACCGTAATCGGACACTGTGGTGTGGATTTGCGATCGACACTCCAGACGGAATGATTTATTTCGCCGGAGACACGGGCTTCGGCGGTCATTTCGCCCGAATCCGCGAGCTGTTTGGAGCGCCGCGACTCGCACTCCTGCCGATCGGAGCATACGAGCCGCGCTGGTTCATGTCGGCGGTCCACATGGCGCCCGAAGAAGCGGTTCGCGCCCATGAGATTCTTGGCGCCAGGACCAGCATCGCGATCCACCACGGCACGTTCCAACTCACGGATGAGGGCATCGACACGCCGAAACAGAAACTCAGGGCGTGCCTGGCAGGCGATTCTTTCCTGATGCTGGACAACGGCCAATCCGTCACGCTCGCGCGATGACGCTCTCGATGTCCGTTGACCGGCATACGCTCGCTTTGATCAGCATCGCCGGCAGCTCGCTCGACGTCCTGGGAGCGATGTATCTCGCTTACGATCTGCTGGGAGGAGAGCATGGGCCCTTGCGGACGCTCACACGCGCAGTCACCTATGGCGTATTGTTTGGAATCGGCTACGGCCTTGCTCTTGGGCCGATATTCGGGCTTGCGAGCGGCGTGGCGCATGGCGTGACGCTCGCCTGGGAATATTCGCGCGCCTCTCGCCATCTGCCTAAACCGGGATTATGGGTAGACCTCGCCATGAGCGCCATCCGTGGTTGCGGGTTTGCTCTAGGCGCTTCCCACCTATTCGGCCCCCGGTTCGGGATCTTGTTTGGTGCTTTGAGCACGGTTGGACAGACGGCCATGTATCGCCTCGGCATCCGCCCAACCGTCGATTACAAACCGTCCAGGCGGCCGCGCATCACGCGGTTCCAGCTTTTGGCGGCGCTGAATCGCGCGGCTGGCTACGCGTTCACCGGCTACTTGAGCAGCCTCGCGGCGGGGCAGAGCGAGCACGCACTAGCAGTTGGCCTACGAACGGGACTCGCTATCGGCTTAGTGACTGCAATCGTCGGCGGGTTCACGCCCTTCGTTGAGTGGGCGGCGGATCGCGTGCCAGAAAAGCGTATGGGCGTGTTTGGCGTTGCGCTCATTCTCATCGGCTTTGCGCTTCAATCCGTTCAGTATTGGGTGGCGCTGCTCAATCTGACTGTGAAGTAGACCAGCGCTCCGCCGCGAGATCGGAAATCGACTCAAAAGCCGGCCGCAGCGCGGGGTACAGCGACTTGTAAATCCCATGGCCCTTCATGTACAGTGCGGTCTCCTCTGGCCGAGGAGTAAGCTTATCAGTCTCCCGGAGCGCCGCCTTGCAAACCTCCGGGACGCCGGAATACTCGCCTGTGCCGGCCAACGCCAGCAGCGCCGCGCCGTGCGCCGAGCCTTCCTGCGTGGCGAGCCGCGCCACGGGCTTTCCGAATACATCAGCTAGAAGCTGGCGCCAGAATACGCTCCGCGAACCGCCACCCGAAGCGCGCACCGAGGAAGCTTCCACCCCCAACCCCTCAATCAGGTCAAGGCAATCCTTCTGGCTGTAGCAGACGCCCTCGATCACCGCGCGGATCAGGTCGGCGCGCGTGTGGCGGGCGGTGAGTCCGATCCAACCGCCGCGCGCTTGCGAATCCAGATGAGGCGTGCGCTCCCCCATCAGGTAAGGCAGCCAGAACAAACCGTCGCTGCCGATGGGCGCGGTGACTGCTTCCGCGATGAGCGCATCATAGTCCAAATCCGGAGCCAGGCGATTGCGGAGCCATTGCAAACTGAGGCCCGCACCCTGCGTCACGCCCATTACATGCCACTTGTCCGGCACGGCGTGACAGAAGGTGTGCACTCTGCCTTGCGGATCGTAAGCGAGATTTTCCATGTGCGCGAACACTACGCCGGAAGTGCCCAGCGTACAAGAGACCGCGCCCGCGCCCACGATGCCGTTGCCCACGGCGCTTGCCGCTTGGTCGCCGGCCCCGGCCACCACCAGCGTGCCGGTCGCCAGGCCCGTTAGCTCCGCGGCCTTCTTGCTGACGGCTCCCGTGATCTCGCTCGATTCATAGGCTTCCGGAAGCAAGCTGCGGTCCAACCCGAGCGCATCCATCATGTCCATCGACCAGCGCCGTCCCGCCACGTCGAACATGCCCGTTCCCGAGGCGTCGGAAACGTCGCTGGCGAACTCTTCCGTGAGACAGAAGCGGAGGTAGTCCTTGGGGAGCAGGACTTTGCTGGCGCGCTGGAAATTGGCTGGCTCATGGTCGCGCACCCACAACAGCTTGGGCAGCGTAAAGCCCGTGAGCATCGGATTCGCGATGAACTTGAGAATCGCGTCCTTGCCGACAATGCTATTGATGCAATCGACCTGGGGCTGGCTGCGCTGGTCGCACCAGATCAGCGACGGGCGAACCACTTGCCCCTCCGAGTCCATCACGACCAGACCGTGCATCTGGCCGGAAAGCCCGATGCCGCGAACGCTACCCCCGGAAACTCCCGCCTGATTCAGGACGCCGCGGATCGCGTCAAACGCCGCATCGCGCCAGTTTTCCGGCCGCTGCTCCGCCCAAAGCGGCCGTTCCATCCGCATGTCTTCGTGCGGAGCAGTAACGCCTGCGACCACTTGGCCGCGGGGGTCCACAAGAATAGCCCGCGTGCCGCCGGTGCCGACGTCCACGCCCATCCAGTACATGTTTTCCAAGCTTCAGTGCGTGGCCGAGGTGCGCGGGACGTGCAGCGACATCAACACCAGAGTTCCATCGATCTTGCTGAACCAGTGAGGAGTGTTCTCCGGAACGATCACGAAGTCTCCCTTGGAGATCGTCCGGGACATTCCTCCCTCAATGCCCGTGCCCTGGAGATTGTCGCCGTTGCGGGTTTCCGCGGTCAGTTTGCCACCCGTGGTTAGGGTTGCCGAGCCGTCGATCACATAGAACATCTCGGCTTCCTTTTCGTGTACCGCCGCGGGTCCAACCGACGCGCGATATTCCAGGTTCGCGCTGTACGGCGCGAGCTGTAGAATCCTGTCAGTGACGATAGGCTGGTTTTCCTTACGGCCGGCCTTCGCTTTCGCGATCATCGCCGCGACGTCCGACGACGATGAGTAGACCTTGACGGACTGAGTAGCCCCAGGCTGCTGCGCGACGGCGGCGGCCGTCAGGACCGCAGTGGCGATGCAAAGTTTGATGTGCATGAAAGCTCCTTTTCTTTTTCCGCTCCCTGGCGGTCGCGGCTCTGTTTACTTTTTCGCAAGACTCTTATACGCCGCCTCGACGAACATATCCGTGGTCCAAGGACCTGCCGTGGCGCCGTACAACGGATCGTAATCCCGAGTGGGCCGCGCGGCTTTCACCTGCTCCAGCGTCATGTCTTTTTTCACCATGTCGCGGATTCGGTCGCGGACAATCGTCATCATGTCGCGATATTCCACGACGTCCGCCTCGTCGCACAGGCGGCCATGGCCGGGAATGACCATGGTGCCGCCCTCTTGCTTCTCAGCCGGCACGGTCAGATCGATAATCCGATTCAGCGCATCTACGATTCCGTTAATGCTGCCGCCGCGCGCAATATCGATCACCGGATAACTGGCCGGCGTAAAAATATCGCCTGTGGCGATCACGTCGGACTTACGGAAGAACACGATGCTGTCCCCATCGGTGTGGGCGGCGGGTTGATAGAAGAGCTGCACGGCTTCACCGTTGAGGTACAGATCCTTGTGGTCTTCGCGATAAATATCGACCGGCCAAGCCGCAGAAGGAGTGGCCGCGGAGCCTGTCGCAGTGCTCATGCGCTCCAGGACGTTTTCCTGCGAAATGATGGTAGCGGGCCATCCCGCGTTCGCGCCCGCAACGTTGCCGCCTGTAATCGTTGATCCGGCCTTGGACAGCGCTTCGTTGCCTCCCGTGTGCGCCTCGCCGACGCTCGTGTTGAGGACGTAGCGGATGGGTTTGGAAGAAAGCTTCTTGATCTCGGAGATCAGACGTTCCGAGGCGCGGGCATATTGCGAATCCACCACCAGTACGCCGTCTTTGCCCACCTGCACTGCCGTATTGCCGCCGGGCCCAAGCAGCATGTACACCTCGCTCTGCGCGCTGGTTTGCACAGGCAGCACTCGGATCTCTTCGGTATCGAGGTTGGGCTTGGGAGCGCTCCTCGGCATTCCCGTTTGTTCCTCGACCTTGTGTTCGGAGGGATCGTGAATCACCTTCGCGTACTCGGGATACATAGTGCCGGCGCCGCCCCGGGCGGCGATCATCGGGAGCTTGAACCGGTTTGGAAACTCAGACAAAAACGGATTCGAGTTCGGCAGGTAATGCGGGATTTTGCCTTTCTCGCGGACCACTTCTTCCACCGACTCACACGGATACGGCGCGATCAGTTGATTCAGGTCCAGCACGAAATCGGTGCTGCGCAGGAAAGGCTCCGTCAGATAGACGGGGTCGTCCACGATGGTGACAACAGTCAGATGGCTTTCGTCGTGACGGATGAAGTGCTCAGTGACGGTGGCGCGGTCGCTGCGGGGAATGCCATTACGTCGGATCCAACCAATCTTCAAATGTGTTGTAGTGACTGTCAGAATGTTTCCGTCCCATTTGCCCGTGGAAAAGCCCTGCCAGGTGTGAGGCGCGTAGTCGGGAGGATGAGGACGTCCGTCCATCCAGATGGTGCGCTCCGGCGCCATCCAGGAGATGTGCGTATGCCAAGCGACGAGCTGCTGCGTATCGTGATCCATTTCCTTCGAAATGCGCAGATTCGCGGGTCCGCGGATGCCGTAGTCGGAGGGGTGAGGCTTGCACTGATGCTCGGGCACGGTAAGCAGAGAAGCATCCCAGATCTCGCCTCGCATCCGCGCCGCGTCGTTGATGGGAATCCCAAGATAGTCGCCGATTTCCGGACCTGGAATGCGCTCGGGCTGATCTTCGGTGAAAAGAGGATTCCATTCGCCGGATAGATCGAGCTGCGCAAACCCATTTGAGACAAAACCAGGCGCGGCGGCCAGCGCAATCAAAAGCAGTGGAAATCGAGCCTTCATGCTAGAATCCATCCGAGTGGAGCATACCACGAAAGACGGCGAGGCAGCGAGCGCACAGCGAAGCGTTGTGCGGGGTAAAGGATTCGACACGCGCCGCTTCCGCAACGCGCTCGGCCGCTTCGCCAGCGGCGTAACCGTGATCACCGCGCATCACGAGGGCCGCGCCCACGGCATGACCGCAAATTCGTTTGTCTCCGTTTCGCTCAATCCGCCGCTGGTGCTGGTGTCGTTGGGCAACCTCTCGTCGATGCATCGTATCCTTCCCGCCGCCCGCCGCTACGGCATCAGCGTGTTGGGAGAAGATCAGGAGACGTTGAGCAACCACTTCGCCGGACGGACCGTGCCCCATCTTCACGTGCGGTTCATCGAGCGCGAGGGCATCCCTCTCTTGGAAGGCGCGGTGGCGTATTTCGTGGCGGAACTCGCGGACGCCCACCCCGCCGGCGACCACACGCTCTACATTGGCCGCGTAGAACACTTCGAGTGGAACGACGACAAGCCTCTGTTGTTTTACGCAGGACGCTACCGGCATCTTCGCGCGGAGAAAGGGGCGGCGGCGCCATGGGAGCAAGACGACTTCTCGCTATTCTCCATCGGGGGATTCGACCCGCCCGTGGGGTGATCCGCTGGCCCTCTGCATGTACGCCAGTCCCGCACTCGAGTTTGAAGAGCTTCGCGCGCTGCTCGGCCGGTTCGTGCATAGCCCGCTGGGACGCGCGGAGTTGGCGGGCGTGGAGCCTGGCTCCGATCGCGCTGTAATAGAAGCCGCGCTCGCCGATACAGCCGAAGCTATCGACTATCTGAAAGCTTCGTCGCAGCCGCAGCCTGCCGCGCGCGGGGCGGCCATCCGTCCGCGGTTCGATCTCCCGGCCGACCCCGCCCCGATCGTCGGCCGCCTGCGCATTGAGGGCGCGACTCTCGAAGCCACCGAGATTTTCGAGCTAGCGCGACTGTTGGACGCGGCTTCGGAGATCCGCTCGCTCGTTCTGGCGGCGGAGGCGCGATTTCCCAGGCTCGCCGCACATGCATCCGCCATCGCCGATCTGCGCGAAATTGCGGCGGAGCTGAGCGGCAAGGTCCTGCCGGACGGGTCGCTTGCCGACTCGGCCAGCCCGGCGCTGAGCCGCATCCGCAAGGATTCGGAAAAACAGCGCCGCCTGATCCAGGAGTCGCTCGAACGCTTTCTGCGCAGCCATCGCGAGGATGGGACTCTGCAGGAGGATTTCATCGCCATTCGAAACGACCGCTTTGTCGTTCCGGTGGTGGCCGGGCGCGAGCGGCGCGTGGACGGCGTCATCCACGGCTCCAGCTCGAGTGGCCATACCGTGTTCGTCGAGCCGCTGGAAACCATCCAACTCAATAACGACTTGGTGCAGCTTCACGAAGACGAGCTGCGCGAAATCCACCGTTTGCTGCGCGAGTTCACCTCGCGCCTGCGGCAATACGCCGAGCCGATTTCAGCTTCTGTGGCCGCCCTCGGACGCCTGGATCTGCTCTTCGCCAAGGCTGAGTTCGCCGACGATTTCGGCTGCTCGATTCCACGCCTCAGCAGGGAAGGAGAGCGGCGGTTAGTGTTGCGCGATGCCCGCCACCCTTTGCTCGAAAGCATCTTCCGTCCCTTACGCCGAAAAGTGGTCCCCATCTCGCTGGCGCTGGAGGGCGCAAGCCAGACGCTGCTCATCAGCGGCCCCAACACCGGCGGCAAGACGGTCGCTCTCAAGACCGCCGGCCTGCTGGCTCTGATGGCGCATGCGGGCATCCCTGTCCCCGCGGGCGAAGCGGAGGTTCCGCTATTCGACCGCGTACTCGCCGATATCGGCGACCACCAATCCCTTCAGGAAAGTCTCAGCTCGTTTTCCGCGCACATCCTCGCCGTGCGGTCCATGCTGGAGGAAGCAACTTCGGATTCTCTGATGCTGCTGGACGAACTGGGCAGTTCCACCGATCCGGAAGAAGGCGGAGCGCTGGGCGTTGTGATTCTGGAGGCCTTCCGGAATCTGGGCGCGGTCACCGTCGCCACCACTCACCTGACTCCATTGAAGGTCTACGGCGCATCGGCCGAGGGTGTGTTGAACGCTTCAATGGGTTTCGACGAAACAACTTTAGAACCGACCTACGTTCTGCGCCTGGGCGCGCCAGGGAAGTCAGCGGGCCTCGACATCGCCGCGCGTTTGGGATTCGATCCCGCTCTGATCGCCGCCGCGCGTGAGCGTCTGAGCCACGGCGAACGCGACGTGGCGCGCTTTCTCTCGGAGCTTGACCGGCAACTGCGCGCGCTCGCCGAAGACCGCGCCCGCCTGGCTTCGCTCGAGCAGGCGCTGAACGCGCGGGACGCTTCGCTCGAACAAACCTGGGAGCGGAAGTACGCCGCGAAGATTCGCGAGCTGGAGCAGCGCGCCACGGAACTCTCCTCACAATTCGAAAAGCACGCCGAAGCCGTGATCGAAGAGCTGAAGCAGAAGGGCGTCCCGCGAAAGGCGCAAGCGACTGTCGCCAAAACGCAGCGTGAGTATCGGGAAGCGGTGGAATCTCTCGCACCACCAGCTCCGGGAACTAAGCCACCACCCCAACTGGCCGAGGGCGCGCGTGTGCGATTGAAAGGCATACGCCAGCCCGCCACCGTGCGCCGCATGCTCTCGGGTGATCTCTTGGAGGTGGAGGCCGGATTCTTAAGAATGCGTGTGCCGTGTTCCGACGTAGAGGAAGTTTTGCCGGCGACCGGCGCATCCGCGCGGCCTTCGGGCATCGAGTTCCATCAGGGTCCCGCTTTCGAAACCTCTTTCCGCGAGATTAATCTCATCGGGCAACGCGCGGAGGAGGCCTGCGGCGCCGTCGAAAAGTTTCTGGACACAGCGGCCCTGGCGCAGGCCGACCGGGTCCGCATCGTGCACGGCCACGGGATGGGCATCCTGAGACGCGCCGTAGCCGAGCTTTTGAAAGAGAATCCGCACGTGGCGAAATTTTACGCCGCCCCACCCGAAGAAGGCGGCTCTGGCGCGACCATTGTGGAATTGAAGTAAGCGGCTTCGAGGCGACGCCCGCAAAATGGACCGCACGGGCAGTTACTTCTTTGCAATGAGGACGCCCTCGCGCCCTTTGCGGCTCACCGCTATATTTTGCGCCCGGCATGGCCGGCGATCGCGGGGAGCCCATCGCGCAATTCCGTCAGGTGGGCAGCTACCTGGATTCGCCCAAGGCGACCATCGGCTTTCCGCCCCCGGAGCGCAAGCTCGGAATTGATGCTATTTCTGCACAGCGCCCATCATCGAGCCGCGACCGCTGGGGAGCGGTTTTTGGAGCGTTCCGGAGTTACTGACGCACTATGGTGAGCGCTTCCACTTCCGGCCCGCACTTGATATTCTGTTTTAGGCCCGTGCACTCTTTCAGGAGGACACTGATGCTCAAGAGGATTCTGGCGGTATCGACTATATTATTGGCGCTCGCTCTTGGAGCGGCGCTCGCTCAGGAAAAGAACAAGGGTGGAGGCAAAGCTCCTGCGCCGCCCGGCATGGCCCTTTCTTCGCCCGACTTTCAGGACGGTGGCGTCATCCCCGACAAGTTCACGCAAGTGAACCCCACTGCGCCCTCGCCCAAGTTGGAATGGACCAACGTGCCGATGGGGACGCAGACCTTCGTGCTGATCATGCACGATCCGGACGCCGCTTTGAACAAGATGCCTGAGGACGTTCTGCACTGGATGGCGTTCAACATTCCGGGAACAGCCCGCGGCCTTGATGGCGGCCAGCCCGCGGACGCGCAATTACCGGATGGAATGGTTCAGGCGAAAAACCGGGGCGGACGCGTAGGCTACATGGGTCCGGGCAACCCGGCGCAGAACCCCTATCATCACTACACATTGGAGCTGTACGCGCTGGACGAAAAACTATCGCTCGGCCCGGATGCAACTCGCGACCAGGTGATCGACGGGATGAAAGGACACATTATCGGAAAGGCCGTGCTGGTAGGCCGTTTCCACCGTCCGCCGGCGTAGCGTCGTTAGTCGCTGGTCGTTAGTCGTCAGTGCTCGTAACTGGCGACTAGCGACTAACGACTATTTTCCGACTAGGTGCTTCAAATCTTTCTCGTTCTCGTCGCAGACGTACTCGATCAGATCGGTATCGGGCGCGGCATTGAGAACCAGATTCACGGTCCAGGATTTGGTGTAGGCTTTCGGGTCATCGACCGTGATCGCTAAATCGATGCGGCCGAAGTCACGGCGATGGAACCGCTCCGTAAGACGCATCGCCTCCGTGCCGGGGTGGCCGTTGTTATCCAGCCAGTTGTTGCCGACAAAACCTGAAGAGTCGACGACCAACGTGTCGCCGTCCCAGTGGCCGACGGAGTAACCCATCCAGGCGGGATTCGGATCTTTGGGAAGCTTGCGCCCGTCCATGAAGATCTGCCGGTAGCTGTGCAAGGCCTCATAGAGAATCACGATCATTCCGTTGCTGGTGTTAACAATCTTGAAGGGATACGGCACGACGTTCTCGCGAGGCACTCCGGAAAGCACGCAATACGCTTGCGGATCGTCTTTGCTGAGCGTCTCCTGCCGATGCTTGAAGAGCTCCGCCGCCCACGGCTGGAACGAAACCTCGCCCGGTTTTAGATCCTTGGCGATGTTCCCGGTGTAGCCTCCTCGAGTGACCCAGACTCCCGAAAGATCCGGCTTGCCATCCGCCGTCTTGGGCGCGGGCGCGGAAAGGTTGGGCTTTCCGTCCGGCAGCCGCGGGACACCCGGCGTTGGAAAATCGGTCCACTGGGCTAGCGCCAGGGTTGGCGCTAACAGGATCATCGTCGCAGTTCGGAGCATCGTATCACCCCCGCGACCGAATACTTTATCATGTCCGCAAGTCTATTCGACGATTCGGCCGTCGCGCATCTCCACGATGCGATGCGCGAACGCGGCGGCTTCCGGGTTGTGCGTGATCATCAGGATGGTCTGGCCGACGCGCTCGTTCAGATCGCGCAGCACCGCCAGCACCGCGTTGGAGTTTTCCGTGTCCAGGTTGCCCGTTGGCTCGTCGGCCAGCAGCAGCGCCGGATGATTGACGATCGCCCGGGCGATGGCCACCCTCTGCTGCTCGCCGCCGGAAAGAGCGCGAGGCTTGTGGTTCAAGCGGCCTTCGATTCTCAGCAGCTTCAGCACCTCTTGAAACCAGGGATCCGGAGCATGATTGCGCCGCCCGGCTATGTCGCGCGCGATGTCGATGTTTTCGCCCGCCGTCAGCGTCGGCAGCAGATTATATTTCTGGAATACGAATCCCACGCCTGTTCTTCTGAGGTTCGTGCGTTGGGCGTCGCTCATTTTGAGCAGGTCCCGCCCATCGATGAAGACCGAACCGGACGTAGGGGGTGTGAGGCCGCCCAAAATGTGGAATAACGTCGATTTTCCAGAGCCGCTCGGCCCGATGACGGCGACAAATTCGCTTTTCGCCACGGAGAGATCGACCCCTCGCAGCGCGTGGACGTCCACATCGCCCACGTGAAAGACCTTCTTCAGGTCGTGAATTTCAATCATAGGCTAGGGCTTCGATCGGATCCTGTCGTGCGGCTTTCAGGCCCGGATAAATCGCCCCGATGAGCGCCCCTACTAAAGCGATCAGCCCCGCGATAGGCCACCAATCCTGCATGATCGCCGTTGGCATGGTGGGCACGAAGGTAGTCATCAGCCATTTGGTTCCATACGACATGAGGATTCCAACCAGGGTTCCGGCGATCGCCAGCAGCACCGTTTCTCTCAGCAACGCGCCCAGAATATAGCCGGGTGAAGCGCCCAGAGCCTTCAGAATTCCGATTTCCCGCGTGCGCTCCAGCACTGCCGTGTACAAGGATAGAAACACAACGAGAAATCCGACGATGGTCGCGATGGCGATGACCACCGAAGTAAAAGGCTTGATGAGCGGCAGGTTGTCGACGGAATACAGCGATGTCAACTCCTGCAGCTTGTAAATCTTGTAACCGTCGAGCTTCTGTTCCAGCGCGCCAAAAACCGCATCGATATTGGCCGAATTATCTGCTTTTACGTAAATTGTGCTGACACGGCCACTGGGCGGATACAAGTATTGCAGGGTCGCGACGTCGGCAAAGATGCGCGAGAGCTTCCCCGACGCCACCACGCCCGCCACATGCCATTTTCGGCCTAAATCGATCATGTCGCCCGCGTGCAGGCCCTTGGACCTGGCTTCCACGTCGTCGATCAAGATATCGTCCGGTTGCTTGAGCCGCTCCCCTTGCAGATATTGGAAGCCTCCGCTGATCGTCTCAAACTCCTCCGGGTGGATTCCCGTAATGTATTCCAATGGCCCCACCGGGTGGATCAACGTGCCGGTAGCTTGCGCGACATGCGGAATCGAGCGTACTAGATTTACCACTCCCTCCGGCATCGTTCCGGAATTACTGAGCAGCGAACTCTCCGGCGGCCGCACGAAAATATCGCCGCCGCTGCCTTGGGAGCGTTGCGCTAAATCCTGTAGCATTCCGTGGCTCACTCCCACCAGCGTCAGGATCATAGCCACCTGAAGGCCAATTGCGATTGCGCTGAGGAAAGTCCGCACCGGCCGGTGCTTGAGGTTTTCCAGGACCAGACGATAAATCAAATTTCAGCTTAGCGTACCGGCAGAGGCGCTCGATCGATTACGCACTGACCGCCGCGCTAAATCTCTGGGGCTTGGATCGACTCTGCAGCCAGCAACTCGACGTTCGGCGAGAGAGTGAGTCGCTCCCTGGATTCGCAGTAGAAAGTCAAGCCTTTGTAACTCGTTAGATAGCAATACTTCGTGCGCAGGACTCCCGATTGGGACATGACGACGAGCCCATCTTTGTTCCTTTCCAGACACGGAGAAAAACGTCGGGATCGGTGTTGATCACGACGCTAGTTCCCTGGTTTGCCGCAGCGGCCAAGCCCCAGCCGAAGCCGGTCATCATGTCGCCCATGGGATGGTTATAGCCATCGGCCCTTGTTGTGGGTTTGGCAACGTCCGTGCCGTAGCTTTAGTCGCTTTTGTCATCCTCCATCTCTTCCATTGCGTCTGCCTGCTCGCTATAACGTTTCAGCACGCGGATGGAGGCGCTTGCGCTGAAACCCGCGCCGCGCAGACGGCGGTAAATTGAGGCGAGCTGCTTCGGTTCGGCCAGCATCTCGCCTAGGTTTTTGCCTCGGTATTTGCGCTCGAGAAAGCTTTCAATCAGCGCCGGCTCATCGATTTCCGCATAAGCGGCGTCGGCGGCCTGCTTCGCCACGGCCGGAGCCACCCGGCGCGCCATCAGGTCGCGCATCACGCGAGCTTTGCCGAACCCCTGATTGTCGCGCCTCCAATGAGCGAAGGAATCGGCGAACTGGCGATCGTTGAGCAAGCCGGCTTGCTTCAGCCGCGCAATCGCCTCGGCGACGTCCTCCTGGCGCGCCGCCCGCGGCTTCAACCGCAATCGCAGCTCACTCAAGGATTGCGCCCGCCGGGCCAGTGACCGCCCGGCGTAGCTCATTAAGCCGTCGAGATCGAGTTTCTTGGATTGCATCGTCACGATAGCGCCGTCCGGCCCGTTTGCTTCAGACGAAGGGGCGCCCATTCCCCGAACAACGGCGGATTCTCCAGCCACGTCGTCATCCAAAGAATCATCTCTTGTTTCTCTAGCTTCTTATCTTCGTCTGTCTGACGGCGAAAAGCCCAGCGCGCGTGATCCTTAGCTGTGATCACGGCCCGGCGCACGCGGGCGCGCCGCTCGCGGTTGCCTCGTTCATATTCGTCCAGCAGCTTCATCAGACTCGCCTCCAACGTGTCCAACGATTCCTGCCGCACTCCTTCGACCAGCGGCGCAAGCGGCGCGCCCGATTCGCGCAGCAGGCGCCGCAAATAGTTTTCCGATATCGGCGCGAGCAACGCTCGCACCTGGTCCCATTCGCGGTCTCCGACCTCAGCCGGGCTTTTGCGCTCCAGCCAGGCGGCCAACTCAGCGGCTTTTCCGCGCGGCGGTTGCTTTCCCTTTCTTGGGGCTTCTTTTTTCAGGCTCATGCCGGTAGGCCGTTACCGCCTTCTCATGGTCCGTGAGCGTAGAAGAAAACCGATGCCCTTCTCCGGAGCGTTTTGCGACGAAATAGAGGTAATTGGTTACGGAGGGATGCAGCGCGGCCCAAAGCGCTTCGGAGCCAGGATTGGCGATGGGACCCGGCGGCAGACCCGGATAACGGTAGGTGTTATAGGGATTGGCGCTCGCCAGGTCGGATTGGTAAATCGCGCCGCGATAACGGTCTTCCAGCAGCGCGGCGTAGATCGCGGTGGGATCGCAGTCCAGATTCATTCCGCGCATAAGCCTGTTGGCGAACACGCCCGCCACCAGGGGCCGCTCCTCGGGAATTCCGGTCTCTTTTTCCACCATAGAAGCCAGCGTCACCGCGGAGTGCAGTTTGTCCCCGCCCAGCTTCTTCCATTGCCTGCGAAACTGGTCGGTCATCATCCGGCACAGCTCCTCCGGCGTAGTGTGATGCTTAAGGCGGTACGTGGCCGGGAACAAATAGCCCTCCAGAGTTTGCGCGTTAGAATCCAGGTCGCGGATCAGGGCGGGATCGGATGCGGCGCGCATAAACTCGGCGGCCGGCATCGCTCCGGCGGCTTCCGCCAATTTCGCGACGTCGAAAATATTGCTGCCTTCCGGCACTCGCAGCTCGATATAGAAGACGTCGCCGCGGCCGATACGGTCGAAAACCGTCTGGATGCTGGAGGGTCCAGCAAAGCGGTACTCGCCGGCGGTAAGTTTTGCCGAAGTACGCAGGACTCGCTCGAGCCAGAACTGCCAGGCGTACCGGATCACCCCCGCTTGTTGGAGCGCGCGTCCCATGGCCATGGTTCCCTCGCCCCGATTGAGGTCAACGAAGGCTTCCCCTTCGAAACCCTGATACGGCAACTGCCGCGCCGCGATCGTCACCCCTCCGATTCCCGCCGCCAGCAAGACCACCAGCGCCGCCCGGCGCGCTGCCTTTCTCATTCGCTCCCCTGGGCAGCCAAATAGCTCTGAAGCAGGATTTGCGCCGCCAATTTATCCACAGCCCGAGCCCGCTTTTCGATCCCAATTCCGCTCTCTCTCAGCACCCGCTGCGCCTCTACGGTCGTCAGCCGCTCATCCCAGAAGCGCACCTCCAGGCCGGTGCGCGCATGCAGGCGCTCGCCGAAATCGCGGGCGTACTGGGCCTGCCGCCCCTCACGCCCGCTCATGTGCAAAGGATGGCCCATCACAATGAACCGGACTTCATGTTCCGCGGCGATTTTCGAAAGCGCGGCTAGATCCTCGCGAAGATTGGTGCGTTCCAGCGTCGGCAGTCCTTGCGCGGTGATGCCGAGCGGATCGCTGAGCGCCAATCCAATGCGCCGCTTTCCCAAATCGAGCGCCAGAATCCGGCTGTGGCTAATATTTTCATCCATCTCTGAATTTACTTGGAAATCGCCGCCAATTCAATTATAGTGAAGGCACGTATAGCGAAGACACGCATAGCGTTGACACGCTATAGTGAATGCGCAGGCCTCGATGTACACCCCCACGGCTTCCCCCCAGCGCTCGGTCCGGACGGGTTTGGGCATCCTGGCGGCCGCCGCCGCCGTAGCCCTCCTATATTACGGCCGCGTCTTCTTCATTACCGTCACCATCGCGGCCATGATCGCCTTTCTACTGGAGCCGCTAGTGGAACTGTTCATGAAGCTGCGCCTTCCGCGCGGCTTGGCGAGCTTCCTGGCTTGCAGCATCTCGCTGCTGGCGCTGTACCTGGTGGGCCTGGGCCTGTACAGCGAAGGTCAGCTCATCGTTGAAGATTTGCCGGCTTATAGCGCTCGCTTTAACGAACTGGTGGACGATGCCGCAGCGCGCGTGGACCGGGTGGAGCAGGAAGTTTACCGAACCGTTGTTCCGCGACGGTTCCAGGAGGGCGTGGAGCCGGCTCAGCAGCAGCCGCCTCCGCCCTCGACCGCGGCGGCTCGTGCCAAGAAGAAAAAGCAGGATTCGTTCGAGCCGCAGCCCATCCCCGAAGTCCGCGTGCACCCGGAAGCTACTCCGCTGCTCAACTATCTCTACAGCTACTTGAGCTCTTACTACAGCGTCTTTCTGATGGCGTCGTTCGTGCCTTTTCTGGTGTATTTCATTTTGAGCTGGCGCGATCATTTACGCTCCCGGCTGCTGGTGATGTTTGAGGGCGACGCCCGTTACACCATCGCGAAAGCCTTGGATGGCGTCGCCGATATGGTGCGCGCCTACGTGGTGGGCAACTTTCTGCTGGGCATGCTGCTGAGCGTGGCCAGCGGATTGATCTTCGCCCTCGTGAAGCTGCCCTATTGGATTATCGTCGCGCCGCTGAGCGGATTCCTGAGCTTGATTCCCTATATCGGCCTTCCGCTGGCTCTGCTACCGCCTCTCGTCGCGGCGCTGCCCGCGACGCGCGCCCCAGCGATCTACGTCATTCTGATCGCCAGCGTCGCGATGCTACACCTGCTGGCCCTGAATCTCCTCTATCCCAAATTCGTCGGATCGCGGGTGCATTTGAACCCGCTGGTCGGGACGCTGGCGCTGATGTTTTGGGGCATGCTGTGGGGCGGAATTGGACTGCTGCTGGCGATTCCTGTCACTGCCGCCCTTAAGGCCGTTTGCGACAATGTTAGCGGGCTGCGTCCCTACGGCCGCCTGTTAGGGGATTGAGCCATGAGCAAGCAGTTCTGGAGCTTTCTCGCGGTCGGCTTGGCCGTCGTAGGGATCGTCATTGCAGTCGTCTGGTTTGGAACCAAAAGCTCCCATCTGGAGCTGGACGGAAAGATTCTGAAGGTCCGCACGCTGGCCCTCGGCAAGGATGCCTCCTTGGTGGTGATCGATTTCCGCGTGACCAATCCCTCCGCCGTGCCGTTCGTCGTCCGCGACGTGGCGTTGAAGCTGACTCCTTCCTCGGGACCCGAGGTCGACGGCTCGCCTGCTTCGAAAACCGACATTAACCGTGTGTTTGAGGCGGAGAAGCTAATCGGCCCGCATTTTAACGACGTCTTGAGCCTTCAAGACCGGATACCGCCGAACAAAACGCTGGACCGAATGACCGGGGCGCGTTTTGAGGTTTCCGAGCCGGAGGTCGATCGGCGCAAATCCCTGGTGCTGCGGCTGGAGGACGTGGACGGAGCGATCGCGGAGCTGACCGAGAAAC
>DASQJB010000289.1:0-7394 GCA_035631295.1 Bryobacteraceae bacterium
TTATTTTAGGATTTTGAGAATCTCTTCGAGAGCCGCGCGGACCACTTCGAAGCGCTCGGCGCCGCTGTCGAACAATTCGCCTTGCTTTCGCCTCTTCGGCGGTCTTAGCGGTTTCGCTCTGGCGTTTGGACGCGCTTTGGAGCGCGTTTCCAGAAGCTTGCGCGCGCCCTCAATCGTGAAGCGCTGCTCGTAGAGGAGCCGCTTGATCTCCAGGACTACCTCGACGTCCTTGCGGCGGTACAGCCGGTGCCCAGTGTCCGATTTTTTGGGACCGAGGAAGGGAAACTCGGTTTCCCAGAACCGGAGCACGTAGGGCTTGATGCCTGCGAGCTGCGCCACTTCGCCGATGCGGAAGTAGAGCTTGTCCGGAATCTCGGGGGTTTCGAGAGCGGGCGCTACGGCGGTGGCTTCGTTTTGCCGCTTCATGAGACGGTACCCTTATTCTAATGTCCCTGCTCGGGCCGTTCCAGCTTACTCCAACGGAAACAATCGGGGTAGGGGTATCTGGATGAGGCCGAGCGGCGATCAGGAACGTTCGGCGAACCTAGCTGGAACAGCCCTCGCGGGAGTACATCCGGTCCGGGAGGCGCTGCGGGCGGGGAGACCGTTGGAGCGGGTGCTGATCGCCCGGGGATTGAAGGGGGCGCGGCTCCAAGAGTTAATTGAGTTGTGCCGCGATCGTAACATTCCAGTCCGTTTCGAGAGCAGAGAGCAACTCGACCGCGCAGCCCGAGGCGTTTCCCACCAGGGCGTGGTTGCCTACGGCGCGGCGGCCGCGTACGCGAATCTGGAAGACACGGCGTCCGCCCGAGGGTTGCACGTGGTGCTCGATGGAGTGGAAGACCCGCACAATCTGGGCGCGGTGATTCGGACCGCTCACGCGGCGGGAGCGGCCGCGGTGGTGATTCCCGAGCGCCGGGCCGCGGGGCTGACCGAAACCGTCGAGCGCGCGGCCGCGGGCGCGCTCGCGTATCTGCCGGTGGTTCGGGTGACGAACATCAACCGCGCGCTCGAAGAGTTGAAGCGGCGCGGCTACTGGATCTATGGTCTGGACGAGAAGGGCCGCGACCGCTACGACGTCGTCGAGTACTCAACGCCGGCGGCTTTCGTGCTGGGTGCGGAAGGCCGCGGGCTGCATGAGCAAACGGCCAAGCATTGCGATTTTCTGGTGAGCATCCCGATGCGTGAAGGCGGCGTGGCGTCGCTCAATGTCAGCGTGGCGGCGGGGGTGGTGCTGTTTGAATGGCGGCGGCGCGCGATACCATAGTGCGAAATGCTTCGCTTGGTTTGGGGTCTCGCTCTTTCTTTCACGGCTCTTGCTCAAATTCAGGAATTGAGAATGACGGCGGGAGAGGCGCGGACCCTACCGCGCGAGGCCCGCGGAACGCGGTTGGGTTCAATTGTTTCCGCGCAGACCGAGCCGCCGGTGGAATTTCCGCCTGTAGTGACCGTAGACGAGAGCGGCTCGATCCGCGTGACCGTCCCGCCGGCGACTCCGCGAGGTGAGTATCGGTTGCAGATCGCCGCTCGCGGCGAAGACGGAAGCACGGCATCGTTCAGCATGACGCTAACCGTGGAGGCAGTAACCGTAGGGCCTTCGTCTTCGGGCAAGCCTCCGGTGGTTCTGTTGAACGGCTTTCAGCTTAGCTGTCCTTCGAATCCGGACAGCACGCTCGCAAGCGCCGCGGATACATTCGGCCAGCTACCTACGCTCCTTCAATCCGATGGGCTTTCGGTGGTGTTTTTCAACAATTGCGTTTACGGGGCTGGCGCCGCGATAGAAGCGCTGGCAGCGCAGTTGAAAACTTACCTGGGATCTCTCGTATACACAGATGGGTCGCCGGTGACGCGGGTGGATTTGGTGGCACACAGCATGGGCGGCTTGATCGCCCGAGCGTATCTGGCGGGCCTGCAATCAGACGGTTCGCTGAATCCGCCCCCATCGACGGGCATCCGAAAGCTGATCCAGCTCGCGACGCCAAATTTCGGATCGTATCAAGCCAACCTGGTCTCTTCCACGCAAGCCGTGGAGATGACTCCGGGCAGCTTGTTTCTTTGGAATCTGGCGACGTGGAACCAACGTGGGGACGATCTTCGCGGAGTGGATGCGCTGGCGGTGATCGGCAACGCGGGCGTGGAGACGCAAGCGAATCAGAGCGACGGAGTGGTTTCGTTGACCAGCGGCTCACTGGGATTCGCCCGACCGGATCAGCGGACTCGGATCGTGCCGTATTGCCACATCACCTCGAGCGGTTTGATTGCCGTGATCCTCCATTGCACTGGGCAGGGAATCGCGGATGTCGATAGCTCGGCGCATTTGTCGGCGAGGATTGTGCGGTCGTTTCTGGCGAATACGACGGAATGGGAGTCCATTGGGACGCCGCCAAGCGGCGATGCGTATCTTTCTCTGGACGGGGGACTGTACTTCTCGGCAGTTGGCTCTAGTGGCGCGCCGATTACAGATCTGACTCAGGCTTCCTTCGGTAGCGTCACGCTTACCGAAGGCGGCGCGGCCTTCTACACCGAATTTCTCAGCGGAGCAAATACGCTCCAAGCGGCCAGCGCATCCGTAGGCGCGGTCAATTGCGGATCCTTCATGGAACCGCCCGGCCACTACACCGCATTCCGCTGCAAGAGTGGTCCGGCGGTTTCTTCAGTCAGTCCTGTTTTGCGGGGAGAGGCGCGTCTCGTGGTGGTGGGACACACGGTTACTGCGGTCACCATTCACGGCGCGGGATTCGGAGCGGCATGCGCGACGTGCAGTGTCCTTCTGAGCGGGGGGCGCAGTCCTGGGTCTCCGATTCCGGTATCTGTTTGGAGCGATCAGTCGATCACCGCCATGCTGCCGCCTTTCAGCGGGTTCGCAAGCATCGCCGTTCAGACGCCGGCCGGTAGCGACGCAATCAACATCGTGGCCGCACAGCCCGGAAGCCCCTGGCTGCCGCCGCGACCGCCGCGCGGCGCCGAGTTGTCTCGCCGGTAACGCAGCCGGGCCGTCTTAACGTCTGTTCATTTGACCTGTTCGCCAACTACGGTATGCTAGTCCCTCTGTGCTGATATACGCTGTTACGATCTTTCTCAGCGCGTTCCTGCTGTTTCAGGTCCAGCCCCTGATCGCGAAGTTCATCCTTCCCTGGTTCGGCGGCTCGGCTGCGGTGTGGAGCGCGGCTCTGCTCTTCTTCCAACTGATCCTGCTAGCCGGATATTTCTACGCGCATCTCCTGATCCGCCACGTTTCGCCCAAGCGCCAGTGGCAGATACACGCGCCGCTACTGGCCGTGAGCCTTTTGACGCTCCCGATTATTCCTTCCGCGTATTTCAAGCCCAGCCCGAGCGGCGATCCGACGTTTCAGATTCTGCTCCTCTTGGCGGCGACAGTGGGGTTGCCGTATATGCTGCTCTCTTCCACCAGCCCCCTGCTGCAAGCCTGGTATCTGCGGTCGAAAAAGGGCGTGATTCCTTACCGCCTGTTCGCGCTGTCAAATTTCGGGTCGATGCTGGCTTTGCTGAGTTATCCGTTATTGATCGAGCCGCGTCTGAGGCTCGGCGTGCAAGCGAAGACGTGGTCCGCGATCTACGCGGTTTTTGCGCTGGTTTGCGTGTTCACTGGCTGGCGAAGCAGCGGCTCGGAGGCGATGGCCGAAGAAGAAGCTGAGGAAGCTGACGCCAAGGCTCCCAGCGTAGCCTCCATGATCTTTTGGGTGGCGCTTGCTGCGTGCGCCTCGGTTTTACTGCTTTCCACCACGACGCTGCTTACACAGAACGTCGCGCCGATTCCGCTGCTGTGGGTGGCGCCGCTCAGCATCTATCTCCTGAGCTTCATCTGCTGCTTTGAAGGCCACATCTATCACCGTTTCATTTTCCTGCCGCTGCTGGTCGCGGCTTTGGCCCTCTATCCGTATGCAATGTACAAGTCGGAAAACAACGAGGACATTGGGAAAATGATCGCGGCGCTGTGCGGGGCGCTATTTGTGTGCTGCATGGTCTGTCATGGTGAACTGGCGCGGAGGAAGCCGCATCCTCGATTCCTGACCCAGTTCTACTTGATGGTTTCGATTGGCGGCGCGGCGGGCGGATTGTTTGTCGCGCTGATTGCGCCCCATGTTTTCCCGACATACCTGGAGTTGCCGATCGCGGTGGCGGGATGCGCGCTGCTGGCTACCTTCGCGCTGTGGAACGACGACGCGGGCGTCGCGCGTCCTCTATGGGTGCGCTATTCGCTGTTGATCCTTACGGCGGGCTTCATGGTGTATCTGGGCCGCAACGAACGCACGAGCCAAAGTTATTACAGCTTGAACATACGCAATTTCTACGGCGTGCTCCATGTGCGGGACGACGACGCGACGGACAATACGCCGCGCACCCGCGTGCTGGTGCACGGGACGATCAATCACGGAACAGAACTGATGACCCCGGGAGGCGGCCGAATCGCGACGTCCTATTTCGGGCGCGGGACGGGGATTGCGCGAGCCATCGCCGCGAAGCAATCCCAAGGCCCGATTCGCATAGGCATTTTGGGAATGGGAGCGGGCGTGACGGCGTCACTGGCGCGCGCGGGCGACACGCTCCATTATTACGAGATCAATCCGCTGGTGCGTCAGATCTCGGGCCCCGATCTCACGCCAGTTTCGAAATTCGACTTCTTCCGCTCTTGCCCGGCCGATAAGCAGATGTTCATGGGCGATGGCCGCTTGGTTTTGGAGCGGCTGCCCAATGAGCGACTGGACTTGCTCGCCATGGACGCCTTCACCAGCGACGCCGTTCCGCTTCATCTTTTGACGCGCGAAGCCTACCAGATATATTTGCGCCATCTGAAGCCGGACGGCGTTCTGGTGTTTAATATTTCGAACCGCTATCTGGATCTGGAGCCGGTGGTGGCGCAAGGCGCCGCCGAGCTTGGATGGTCCGGTATAACCGTGTACGACGATGGAACGCTTGAACCGTTCTACGTATCGTCAACCTGGATGGTTTTATCCCCGCAGCGCGAATTCTTTTTGCATTCGGCATTCCGGGATGAGTCGGTGCAGCCGATGAAGTCCCGCCCTGGTTTCCGCACCTGGACGGACGATTACTCCGACATCGTCGGCATCAGCGTCAGCCTGCCCAATTGGGTCCGCAGCTTTGTTCCTTGAGTAAGCATCATGTTCCTTTACGCCCTCACGATTTTTCTTGGCGCGTTCCTGCTATTCCAAGTTCAGCCCCTCATCGCGAAAATCATTTTGCCGTGGTTCGGAGGCTCGGCGGCGGTGTGGAGCGCGGCCATGCTCTTCTTTCAAGTTTCGCTTTTGGCCGGCTACGCCTACGCGCATTATCTTATTCGTAATTTCAAAGCGAAGAGTCAGGCGCAAATTCATGGCGGGCTTTTGCTGTTGAGCGCGGCGCTGCTTCCGATTCTGCCGAACCCGTATTGGAAGCCCTCCGCGGCCGGGGACCCCACGCTCCGGATTTTGCTGCTGCTCGCGGCGACGATTGGCCTTCCCTATTTTCTGCTCTCCTCCACGAGCCCGCTCTTGCAGGCGTGGTACGTTCGCCGCTCGGGCACAAACATGCCGTATCGGCTGTTCGCGCTATCGAATTTCGGCTCGATGCTAGGGCTTGTCAGCTTCCCGTTTCTAGTAGAGCCGACGCTTTCGTCGCGCCATCAAGCTTACATCTGGAGCGGAGTTTACGCGGCTTTCGCTTTGCTGTGCGGCGCGGCGGCGTGGGCGTCGCGAGTGAAGCCGGCGCAAGTGGAGGCGGCTGAGTTCTCGCGCGATGCGGTTTCGACGCCGCGTCCGCCGGCGGGCGAGCTTGTGCTCTGGGTCAGCCTGGGGGCTTGCGCTTCGGTGCTGCTGGTTTCGATCACCAATCATTTGAGTCAAAACGTGGCGCCGATTCCTTTGCTATGGGTGATTCCGCTCGCCCTGTATCTGCTGAGTTTCATCTTGTGTTTTGAGAGCGACGGAGGTCCGGGGTCGTGGATTTTGGGCGGGGCGCTCGCGATCGGACTGGCCTATTTAGGCTGGTATTTCCATTTGTGGACCCTGCTGAGTTGGCCGATGCGCGCGGCGGCTGTGGCGGCGTTGCTCATGCTAGCGCTGTTCGTCCGCGAACGCTGGTTTTACACAGTGGCGCTCGCGCCCCTGCTGGGACTGATGGCGTACTTCGTCTACGCCGATTCCGGAAACACGCACATTCGGGAAATCATTCCTCTGTACGCGGGCGGGCTCTTCTTTTGCTGCATGTTGTGCCACGGCGAGCTGGCGCGGCGGCGGCCGGCTGCGGATCATCTGACTTTGTTCTATCTGATGGTTTCGCTGGGAGGCGCTCTGGGAGGGATTATCGTTGCACTCTTGGCTCCGCATGTCTTCCATTCCTATCTGGAGCTGCCGATCGGGCTGGCGGCCTGCGCGCTGCTGGCGGTGATTTGCCTGTGGGACGTAAAGATTTGGAAATTGGGTCCTTGGCCGCTGCGAGTGGCGGCCTGCGTGGGCTTGGGCGCGCTTGCGGGATATCTGGTGCGGCATGAATACGAGGAACACAAGGGGCAGCGGCTTTCCGTCCGCAATTTCTATGGAGTTCTGAAGATTCATGACGACGATGCATCGGAGAACAGCGCGGAACGGAGCTTAACGCACGGCACCATCAATCATGGGTCGCAGTTATTGTCGCCGGAGTTGCGGTATGTGACCACTTCTTACTACGGGGAGAACTCAGGAGTGGGGCGCGCGATTCGAGCAGTGCAGGCGAAGGGGCCGGCGCGCATCGGCAGCATTGGACTGGGCGCGGCGGTGATCTCCAATTACGGCCGGGCGGGCGATTATTTGCGCATATACGAAATCAACCCACTCGTGGAGGGGATTTCGTCGCGTCCGGACGGCTGGTTCAGCTTCTACCCGCATTCGCAAGCCGACAAAAAGATCCTGATGGGTGACGCGAGGCTGACGCTGGAATCGCAGCTTGCGCACGGAGACGTTCAGAATTTCGACGTTCTTTCCGTGGACGCATTCTCGAGCGACGCCATTCCGATTCACCTGCTTACACGCGAGGCGATCGATCTCTATTTCCATCACCTGAAGCCGAACGGGATTCTGGCGTTGCATATTTCGAACCGGTATTTGGATCTGGCTCCGGTGTGCGCCGCGGGAGCGGAACATTTCCATAAGGCGGCCTACACGGTGAACGACGACGGCGGACTGGCGAGTTACTTCTCTTCCTCGACCTGGGTTTTGGTCACTGCGGACACAAGCTGGTTTCAGACGCCGCAGTTCGCCGACGCCGACATCGCGAAAACCAAAACGCAGGAACGTTTTCGGGACTGGACTGACGACTACAGCAACATAGTGCAGATTCTGCGGTTGAACTGACTCGCCCTGTCTTGTATACTTTGGAACGATTGGGAGGCGGCATGAAAG
>DASQJB010000290.1:0-7176 GCA_035631295.1 Bryobacteraceae bacterium
TCGACGAAAACTATTTCGACACGATGGCGGTTCCGTTGGTGCGGGGCAGGGGTTTCCGGGAGACGCATGCTGCCGCGACTCCGCGCGTTGCCGTCGTAAACGAACAGTTCGCGTAGCACTACTGGCCCGGGAAAGATGCGATCGGTAAGAGGCTGCGCGTGGTGGATCCGAAAGAGCCGACAGGGGAGTGGGTGGAGATTGTCGGCGTGGCGAAGACCGGAAAATACATATGGATCGCCGAGCAGCCGATGGATTTCCTGTATCTTCCGCGCAGGCAATATCCGCGGCCGCGGATGGTTCTGTTGGCGGAGTCTACGGGCGATTCTGCGAGCCTGGCGGCGCCGCTGCGGGAAGCAGTGCGAGGGCTGGACGCAAACCAGCCGATCTTCAATGTCCGCACGATGGAGGAGTTTTACGACATGCGCGTGGTAAGCACGGGCAACGTGATTGTGCGGATCGCGGAAGCGATGGGAGTCAGGGGCTGGCGCTCGTTGTGGTGGGCCTTTACAGCCTAGGGGCGTATGCGGTGAGCCGGCGGACGCGTGAGATCGGTATTCGGATGGCGATCGGCGCGAGCCGCGGCGCAGTGCTCGCGATGGCGCTGCGACAGGGCTTGGCGCCCGCGCTGTTCGGCGTCCTCGCGGGTCTGGGCGCCAGCGTTTTTTCCGAGCAGATGTTGAACGAGGTTTTTCCAGCCCACACGGAGACCGACATTACCGCTTATTTCCTGGTGACTCCCGGGTTGATCGCGATCGCCCTGCTGGCGGCCTACATTCCGGCGCAGCGGGCGTCGCGCGTGGATCCGATGCAAGCGCTGAGGTACGAATAAAACGCTGCTTGGACGGCACGCTTGCGTCCGCGCCCATTCTACGCAAAGACCGCCGTGAACCTGAACGGCCAGGGCAGCGCCTTAAGGCCCTGCGGGTCACGTAGACGATCAAGACGCACGGGGAAAGCCAGGGGCCTGCGGCGGCCTCTCAGGCCAGGGGCCTGCGAAAAGCAGCGTCGTCTCGGGAGTGGTTGTGACTTGCGCTACACCGCCGCGGCGGCTTGGCCGGTGCGCTGGGAAAGAGCCGCATAGCGGAAGCCGGCGCGTGTCAGTCGCGCTCGGTCCAGCGCGTTGCGGGCGTCGAGCAGAATGGCCGAACGCATGGAACGGGCCAGTTCCTCCCAGCTCAGATCCTGGTATTGGGGCCATTCGGTCAGCAGCACCAGGGCGTCGGCGCTGGCCGCCACGTCTTCCGCGGTGGCACAGCACTGCACTTCGGAATTCGGGTTTTCTTTACGGAAACGCTCCATGGCGACGGGATCATGAGCGCGTACGCGCGCGCCACGCTCCACCAGGCGCTTGGCCACTTCTACAGCCGGGGCGTCGCGAAGGTCGTCGGTGTTGGGCTTGAACGCCAAACCGAGAATGCCGATGGTGCGGCCTTTGAGCGTTTGCAACTCCGCCAGCAGTTTGTTGAGCACCCGTTCGCGCTGCCGTTGGTTGACCTCACGTGCGGCCTTGACGATGGGCATGTCGAGGCCGTACTCGCCAGCGGTAGCTACCAGAGCTGCCGTGTCCTTTCCAAAGCAGGAGCCGCCCCAGCCGACGCCGGACTGAAGAAACCGGGAACCGATGCGGGCGTCCAAGCCGATGCCCTTGGCCACTTGCGCGATGTCAGCGCCGACCTTTTCCGCAAGCTGACCGATCTCATTGATGTAGCTGATCTTCAGAGATAGAAATGCGTTCGCGGCGTATTTGATCAACTCTGCCGAAGCGAGATCGGTGGAGATGAGCGGCGCCGCCTGCACTCCGTCCGGCCGGGGAAGATAGGGAGGCGCCATGAAGGCCTGTTCCAGAATCGGCCGGTAGAGCGTGTACAAAACCTCGGCTGTGCCCGTGTCGGACGCTCCGATGACGACACGGTCGGGATAAAGGCTATCGTGCAGCGCCGAGCCTTCCCGTAAGAACTCCGGATTGGAAGCGACGGCAAAGCTGCCGCCTTCCCTCTTTCCTTCACGCTCAAATGCTTCCCGGAGCAGCGAATCCACCCACACGCCGCTGCCAATGGGGACAGTGGATTTATTGACAATTACCGTAAAATGAGCGCCTAGATTTTCCCCGATGCTTCGCGCCGCCGCCTCCAGGTATCGCAGGTCGGGATTTCCATTGGGTCCGGGCGGAGTCCCCACGGCGATAAAAATTACGTGCGCTTGAGGAATTGCTTCGGCGTATTCTGTAGTGAAACGAAGATTGCGGCTGGCGTCCTCCACCACTTCCGCCAGGTGGGGCTCAAAAAAGGGCATTTCCCCGCGCTGCAGCGCGCGGATTTTCTCCGGATCTGCGTCCACGCAGACCACCTTATGGTCCAAAAGAGCCAGACAGGCGCCTGTAGTCAGTCCAACGTAACCGGTTCCAATGATTGCGACGTTCACAATGACCTATTTTACGACACTCCCCAGCGAGCCTCCCGGCCGCGACTGTTCAATGCTAACTATCGGAAGAAAAACGATTTTCTATAGTTTTTTCCACACCGCTCGCGCGAAAAGGGGTTTGCCGGGCCGCTAGTGCAAAAAGCGCGCCAGCGCGATGATCGCTACGCCGAAAACAATGCGGTAGCCGACGAAGAACGCCAAGCTCCTGCGCCGCAGGAAATTGAGGAAGAAGGCGATGGTCACGCAACCGGTGATGCCGCTGATCAGAATTCCGAGCAGGAACGCCGTGCGCATCTCGGGTGTGATGCCGCCTTCATGGCGCAGCAAGTCCCAAAGATCCTTTGCGGCGGCGCCCAAGATAATGGGTGTCGATAGAAGAAAGGAGAAGCGTGCGGCGGAGGGCCGGTCAAGATCGCGCAGCAGGCCGGCGGAAATGGTGATGCCGCTCCGCGACACGCCCGGGATCACGGCGACGGCCTGCGCCACGCCTATGCCGACCGAGTCGAGCGCGGTGACGTGCGAAAGATCCCGCTTCTTACGTCCCAGGTAATCCGCCGCCCACATCAACAGGCCCATACCGATCATGAACACGGCGATCAAGTACGGGCCGCGCAGATCGGTTTCGGCGCGCTTCTGAAACAGGAGCCCAGCGGCCCCGCCGGGAATGGTGCCGAGGATCAGCAGCCAGAGCAGCATACGGTTGCGCTGTAGCTCGGGATCGCCGCCAGCTTTCAAGCCCAGTCCCTGGCCAATGAGCTGAATCCAATCCCGGAAAAAGTAGATCAGCACCGCGGCCAACGTGCCCACGTGCAACGCGATGTCGTAGGACAGGCCTGGATCGGGCCAGCCGAACAGCTTGGGCGCGATGACCAGATGAGCGGTGCTGCTCACCGGCAGAAATTCTGTGAGGCCCTGGAGAATGCCCAGAACGATGACTTCAATAAGCGGCATAAATTCTTAGGGTAGAAGCAGTTCGCCTGCCACGCAACTTCGGTTCGCCCTCATCATCCAATTTAGTGTAGAGGAGGAAGAGGCCATTATGTTTAAGAAGCTTGGACTTTCGGCCGCTATGTTGGCGGCGTTGGCCCTGCCCACTACAGCATTGGCGCAGCATGGGCGTGAAGAGCATCGCGGTGGCCATGTAGAGCATCGTGGCTATTACCACGGTGGGTATCATGGTGGGCCGCGGTTCGGCATTTACTTCGGCCCTGGCTCTGTTTATGGTCCATATTACGGGCCTTACGGCGGCGGTTATTACGACGCATTCGGCATTTGGCACCCGTATGGCTGGTAACGGATAACACGATGAAAGCGATGCGGCGCGGGATTCCCGCGCCGCATTTTAATATAGCCGCTCAGATATGGAGCTTTTCCCCAATCGATTTGGCCTGCGTTAACAAATATAGGTAATCGGCGCCGCCTGCTTTGGAATCGGTTCCTGACATGTTGAAGCCGCCGAACGGGTGAGCGCCGACTACGGCTCCGGTACACTTGCGGTTTATGTACAGATTGCCGACATGGAAGTCTCGCTTGGCGCGTTCGATATTGTCGGGTGAATCCGTGTAGACCGCGCCCGTAAGGCCGTATTCGGTATTGTTGGCGATCTCGAGCGCGTGGGTGAAGTCCCGCGAGGGGACTACCGCCAATATGGGTCCAAAAATCTCTTCCTGGGCGATGCGTGCGCCCGGAGCCACATCCGCAATCACAGTAGGCTCGACGAAGTAGCCGTCGCCATCCGCTCGTACGCCACCTGAAATCACGCGTCCTTCGCGGCGGCCAATTTCGATATATTTCAGGATCGACCGCATCGCGCCTTCATTGATCACCGGACCCATCGCTTGGTTTTCCGCCGGATCGCCCAAACGTATTCGCGAGACGCGCTCTTTCAGTTTCTCTACAAATGCATCGTAGACTTTTTCGTCCACTATGGCTCGCGAGCAGGCGGAGCATTTCTGGCCCTGAAATCCGAACGCCGAGACGGCCACGCCTTCCACCGCGGCATCGAGATTGGAATTGGCGTCGACGACGATCGAGTCCTTACCGCCCATTTCGAGGATCGTGCGCTTGATCCAGATCTGGCCTGACTGAACGTGAGCAGCGCGCAAATGGATGTCTAACCCTACGTCGCGCGAACCGGTGAAGGCGATGAAACGAGTCCTGGGGTGATCCACAATAGCGTGGCCGAACGTAGCTCCCGAGCCGGGGCAGAAGTTGGCGACGCCCGGTGGGAGGCCAGCTTGCTCGAGAGCCTCGAAAAACTTGGCCGCGACGGTGGGAGAGTCGCTGGAGGGCTTGACGATCACGGCGTTGCCGCTCACGATGGAGGCCACGGTCATGCCGCACAGAATGGCGAGCGGAAAATTCCAAGGCGCGATCACGGCGCCGGCGCCCAGCGGAATATATTGGAGCGAATCGCGCTCGCCGGGCAACTGCACTACCGGCTCCGCTTCAGCTAGGTGGAGCGCGGCGCGCGCGTAGAGCTCGCAGAAATCGATCGCTTCGCACGTGTCCGCCTCGGCCTCGTCCCAATTCTTGCCGACTTCGAGGACCATCCATGCATTGAATTCCGGCTTGCGGCGGCGGAGAATGTCGGCGAGACGGAAAATGGTCTCGGCGCGGCGCTCCGCCGGTTCATGCCTCCAGCTTTCGAAAGCTCGCAGGGCGGCTTGGATGGCCGGTTCCACCTGCTCATGCCCGGCCTTCTGGTGAATGCCGACGATTTCGGCGGGATGGGCGGGGTTCAGCGAATGGATTTTCTCCGTTGTGCGGGTGCGGCGGCCGCCGATGACCAGATCGTATTCGCGGCCCATCTGCGAGCGCGCCTGCGCGAGGGCCGCGCGCATGGCCTGGGCGTTTTCTTCTTTGCGGAAATCCGCCGACGGCTCATTGGCGAACGACCGAAGTCCCGCGGCTGCGCTGGCCATGCTTCAGTTCACCTTACTTGAATCTACAACCTCTACGTCTCCCGGAGGCGTGAACTTGAACAGAGCATCGGCCAGCAAAGGATCTCTCTTTTCGTTTTCGAAGGAATAATCCATGATGGAGCCGTCCTGCCCTTTGACAATTACGCGCTTGATGGTGAAATCAGGCGAGGCCACGAAGGTGACTTCGATGTACAGTAGTTTGTCGGACTTGGGCGTAGCAACGATCTTGGTATCCGATCCTTCGGGCGTCGGCTCGAACCTGCGGAACTGATCGTGAAAATCCAACTTTCCCAGAAGGAAAGCGAAAGGCGCGCGCAGATCTTCTTCGTTTTTGAGCTTCGATTTCTCCACGCGCTTCTGCGCGGGATCGTAGGCGGACACGATTTTGCCGTCACAGACCCATAATTTCCCGGCGGGCGAGGAATATTGCCACCGCATGCGGCCGGGGCGCTGGAGAAAAAGCGTGCCTTTTTCCGTGGTTTTCCGCGCGCGATCGGTGTATGTTTGGACGAAGTCCACCTGAACTGTTTTGGCCTTGTTGTAGCGGTCCTCAATGCCCTTGAGTATCGGATCCAGCTTCGGCGGCTGATCGGCCGCGCGAGCGGCGGAAAGCATTGCCACGGTTAGAAAAGAGATATAGACGAGTTGACGCATAATCTTTCTGGCGTTGGACGCCTACTTTCAGTGTAGGGGCTACGGATGTGTAGGCATTGCGGATGGCTAGCGCTGCTTCCGCCATCGAGCTTGATGCTCTTCCTCGGCCTGTTGGTCTAATTCTTTGGCGAATTCGAGCTTCCAGGCGGCAAGCTTGCGGCGCTCCAAGTTCTCCAGCAGCCGAGCGTCGCGGCGCTTGGCGGCCCGCGCTTCGATCTGGAGCGCGATCTTGCGCCGCGCCGCGCCTGCCATGCTCTCCAGGCGCGCGCATTCCGCGGCCGCGGCCTTCTTGAAGGAATCGAGCGTGGCCAGCTCCGCTCCCGTCGCGGCGCCGGTTTGCGCCAGCGCGCGCTCGGAATCGGCCCGCTCCCTGCGGGCGTGATGGATGCGGTCCTCGAGGCCGCGCAGCTCGGCATGAAGGCGGGCGAGTTTCGTCTCCTCTATGTGAGCTTGCGTGGGCCGCAAATCGAGCACGCGGCGGAGGGGGAAGAAGAAGCGTTTCATGAGTTGTCAGTTGTCAGTTGTTAGCTATCAGCTTTCAGCTATCAGCTGTCAGCTATCAGCGATCGGCCCTTGCGGTTCAGGGCTGAAAGCTGAAGAGCTGAAAGCTGATGGCTTTTATGCCATTTGTCCCGCGAGGCCCGGAAGCTGCTCCAGCGTCCGGGTCAGAGACTCGTTCGCTTCGGCTCCTGCCGGAGGAAATCGAGAAGCTTCGGTCGCAGGCGGATGGCGGCGTCGAGGCGCGCGTTCGCGCCCGCGACATAAGCGCCCAAATTGATCAAGTCTTCGGACTGCCGGTAGTCGGCCAACGCTTCCCGGACAGCTCGGGCAGCCGCGCGCTGCTCCTGTGTGGCCACGCGGTTCGCCAGGCGGCTCACGGAATTCAAAATATCAATCGCGGGATAGTGTCCCATGGCGGCGAGATCGCGCGACAGCACCACGTGACCGTCCAGGATGGCGCGGACGGCGTCGGTAATAGGCTCATTGAAATTCGTCACCCTCCACCAACACTGTGAAGAAGCCGGTGATGAAGCCGGAGCGGAAATTGCCGGCGCGCTCAAAGATCTTCGGAAGCAAAAGAAAGACGCTCGGGGTGGTAGCCTTTCTGGCTGGGCGGCTCGCCCGCGGCCAAACCGATCTCGCGTTGGGCCATCGCCAGCCGAGTCACTGAATCCGC
>DASQJB010000291.1:0-2906 GCA_035631295.1 Bryobacteraceae bacterium
TCCGTGCGCGCCATCAAGCGCCTGCAGTACGCCTATGGACACTACGTCGAATTCGGTTTGTGGAATGACTTCGCGGATCTATTCACCGAGGACGCCATCACTAACTACCAGCAGGGCGCACACGGAAAGGCTGAGGTCCGTCAGCTTTTTTTGGAGCAGGTCGGGCAAGGGAAGCTCGGCCTCTCCGCGGGCCGCATCTACCCGCACATCCTGTTTCAGCCGGTGATCACCCTCGCGCCGGATGGCCGCTCCGCGAAGGGGCGATGGCGCATCCTGGCGATGTTGGGAGGCTACGGAGGATCGGCCACCTGGTACAGCGGCGTTTACGAGAACGAGTATGTTTTAGAAGACGGCGCCTGGAAGATCAGCGTACTTCACTCGGAACCCAAGGTCACGGCGGCGTACGCTGCTGCTGGCTGGAAAGACTCCGGAACGCACGTCCCGTTTCACTACGCTGCGGCGAGCGTCACTGGACCGATCCCGGGTGCGTCGTTTCCTGAATCGGGGCTTCCTGAATCAGGAGGACGGAGCGCCAAGGTGGCAAACGACGAAACCCCCTCACTCACATTGCTTGCCGATCAGGTCAACCAACTCGCACGGCGCGCCACGCGCCTGAACGATCAGGCGGAGGTCACTAACCTTCAGGACACCTATGGGTATGCTGTCGATCGCAAACTCTGGGATCAGGCAGCGGATCTTTTTGCCGAGGACGGAACTCTGGAGCTGGGTTTACAAGGCGTGTACGTGGGCAAGGCCAGCATCCGGCACGCTTTCGATCAATTCGGGCCGCAAGGGTTCCGCAACGGGGAATTGAACGATCACGTCTACCTGCAAACAATCGTGTCCGTCGCTCCGGACGGGCGCACGGCGAAGGCGCGTGGAGTTGAGTTGATCATGTCCAGCGCGGGCGGCGGCGTCACTTCTTCGGGCGGCGGCGAGCTGAGCGAGGGCGTCTTCGAGAATGCTTTCGTCAAGCGGAACGGCGCCTGGAAGATTCAGTCCGTGCACTTCTACCCGCGCATGATCGTCGATGCCGCGGCAGGTTGGGCCAAGAGCGCGAAGCCCGCGCCGGGCCCGAGCAAAGAGTTTGCTCCGGACCGCCCGCCGACCACTTCCTATGAGATCTATCCCAAGTTCGCGGTAGCCCCGTTCCACTTCGACAATCCCGTGACCGGAAAACCTCCCCAGTATCCCGAAGGTGTTCCATCCGCTGCCAGGCCTACGCCGTCTGCCGCGGCAGTCCCCAGCAGACCCCAGACGCCACTTTCGACTCGCAACGTGGCAGATCCAAGCTCGCATACGATCCGCGCAGCAGACCTACAGGCTGGTTTGGCGAAGTTGGAGCGCAGCATCACCGCGGCGGAAGCCTACGACGCAGCCGAGAACTTGATCGGTGCGTACGGCTACTACCTGGACGAATCGCCGGCCGATGTGGCCGGCTTGCTTACGCGGAGGGTTCGCGAGGCGGCGGCTCGCGCCTCAGCCGTCGGAGAAACCAGCCTCGTGAATCAAATTCTGGTGAACCAAATCCTGCAACCGGTGATCGATGTGGCGCCAGACGGCAAGAGTGCGAAGGTTCGCGCCCGCCTGTTGGATCTCGGTGGCGCTTCCGGCAGCGCCGGCAATTGGACGGCCGGCGGCTTTGAAGGCCAGATCGTTTTGGAGCAGGGCACGTGGGGATTCCAGACAGCGCGTTCCTCCATAAGGTGGTCCGCACCCTATCCTGGCGGCTGGGGGCGAACTCCTTAAGACGGGCTGGGGCCACTCCCGACGGGGGACCACCTCGCGCAGCAATGGCCGGTCTATTGCGCCGGCTCAATTCTTAGAAGCGCGCCTATTTCCTGATCGGTCAGGAGGTAAATGTTCCCGTCCGGACCTTGCCGGACATCGCGCACGCGTTGGTGTAGATCGTCGAGAAGACGCTCGCGGCGGATGTCTTCGAATTTGCCGTTCAACACCACGCGTTCGAGGTGTCCATAACCGCGGATTTCGCCATAGCGCGCGCTGCCCACGAACAAATTGTTCTTCCAAGCTGGAAACTTATCTCCGGTATAAAACATGATTCCCGACGGTCCGATGGAGGGCACCCATACAATCTGCGGAATCTCCATCCCTTCCTTATATGGAAGAATTCGTGTGCCGTCATATTGGCGGCCGAAGCTGATCACGGGCCAGCCATAATTGGCGCCTGGCTTTATCAGGTTCACCTCGTCGCCGCCGTTTGGACCATGCTCGGCGTTGAAAATAGTTCCAGATGGGTGAACGACCAGACCGAGATGGTCGCGATGGCCGAGCGTGTAGATCTCGGGGCGATAACCCTGCTTACCTACAAAGGGGTTGTCGCGCGGAATGCTGCCATCGTCATCCAGTCGAAGAATTTTGCCATAGGCGCTCGAAGGGTCCTGCGCTTTGTCGACTTCGCCGGCGGCCGGTGTGGTCATAAGGATCCTACCGTCGTGGGCGAAGGCCAGACGGGAACCGCCGATGTTGGTTCCCGGCTCTGTGCTGTAGAGTTCCTGCACCTCGGTGAGCGAGTTACCTCGCAGCTTGGCGCGAGCGAGAACGGTGGCAGATAGACTCCCTTCAAGGGGCTTGCTGAAGGCGAAATAGATCCACTGATTCTGAGCGTAATTGGGATGTAGAACGAAATCATAGAGGCCGGCGTTCGCGCGGGAGTTCACTTTGGGCACTCCGGCGATCGGTTGCGGATCGAGCACGCCATCCCGAACGATGAAAAGCTTGCCAGGGCCGCGCTCGCTGACGAGAATGTTCCCACCGGGCAGAAACCCTATGCCGAAGGGGCGGTCGAGCGCTTTCGTCATCACCGTCACCTTGATCTTGTGCTGCTCGGCAGTATCGAAAATGAATGGACCATCACCCAACGGAGCGCGAGGGAGATCGATCAC
>DASQJB010000292.1:0-16464 GCA_035631295.1 Bryobacteraceae bacterium
ACTCGAAGCAGCGTAACATGAATGCGCTTCCCTTCTCCGGCTCGCTTTCGAACATGGATTTGCCCCGCATACATATCCACCAGCCTGCGAGTGATGGCTAGGCCAAGGCCGGCGCCGCCATATTTTCGCGTAATGCTGGAATCCGCCTGTAGTACGGTTTGGCCGGCCCCTTCCAGCCCCACAAACTCGAGCGCGATGCTCTTCTCGGCTGCCTTCGCTGCCTGACCTTTACGCAATCCTCCACCACCGTTCGCACAACGAAAGGCGCCCGCTCCAGCCGCATCTTCCCGCTTCGATCTTGGACAGATCGAGAATATCGTTAAGCAGGGATAACAGCGAATGCGAGCAGCGCCGCGCCAACTCGAGTTGCTCCCGATGCTCCGGCTCCAGCCGCGCATCCAGCGTCGGGTCCAGCATCCCCAGCAAGCCGTTCATGGGCGTGCGCAGTTCGTGCGACATGTTTGCCAGAAATTCGCTCTTGGCCTGGCTGGCCGCCAGTGCGTCGTTCTTGGCCAACTCTAGCTCCACGGTTCGCTGCCGGATGCGCTGCTCCAGCAGCTCCTGATTTTGGCGAATCTCCTCCTTCGATTCCGCCAGAGCCTGAATCATGAGGTTGAAGCTTTCGCCCAGGGATTCGATTTCGTCGCCGGTCCGGCTCACCTGAATGGGCTCGGGCCGCCCTTGGCGCACGGATGTCATGCCTGCCTCCAGCAGCTTCAGCGGGCGGCCCAGCACACGGATGGTGAAGCGCGAGATCGCCACGGCGATTCCGGCCACCAGGCCGCACGACGCCAATCCTTTCGCCAGGCTGAAGGCGTGTTCAGCGACATCCCACCATAGGCTGGTCAAAAACCACCCACGACAGCAGCGCGACAGTGAAGATGGAAAACTTTGACGCCAGCGCGCCGGCTTCCTTGGACGAGGCTGGCGTGGACGAGGCATTTCCACAATCTCATCGTCTGCCGGTTTTCCCCCCAGGACCATCGGGCGGGTGCCTTAGCCGCCGCCGTTTTTCACAGGTAAAGGAAATAGTTCGCTGGTTCCAGCCAACACTGTTATTCTTGAGTCAAAGTGCCCTCCCGCCTGGCTACCTCTCTATTCGGCATCCACCTTAGGACGCCGGTGCTCGCGGCCTCTGGAACGTTTGGGTATGGGATCGAATTTAAGAGCTTGCTCGACTTGGAGTCCATCGGCGGCCTCGTCGTCAAGGGACTTTCCCGCGAGCCGATCGAAGGCAATCCCGCTCCGCGCGTCTTCGAAACCCGTTCCGGCATGATCAACTCGATCGGTCTGCAGAACATGGGCGTGAGAGCATTCTTGCGCGACCGCCTGCCGGAGTTGCGGAAGATCGACGTCCCGGTCTTCGCCAACATTTTCGGACACACCGTGGACGACTACGTCGAGGTGGTGCGCGCGCTGGAAGATGCCGACGGCCTGGCCGCCTACGAGCTGAACGTTTCTTGCCCCAATACCAAGCGCGGCGGGATGTACTTTTCGAGCCACCCCGGACTGCTTTCCGAGGTAGTCTGGGCGGTGCGCACCGTGGCCCGCAGGCCGTTAATCGTGAAACTCTCCCCGAACGTCGACCGGATCGAGCCGCTGGCGAAGGCCGCCGCGGAATCCGGCGCCGACGGGCTCTCGCTGATCAACACGATCGTGGCCCTTGCAATCGACGCGCGTACGCGGCGTCCCCGGCTGGGCGCCGGTTTCGGAGGGCTTTCCGGACCCGCCATTAAGCCCATCGCCCTGCGCATGGTCTATGAGGCGGCCCAAGCCGTCAAGATTCCAATCCTGGGCATCGGCGGCATTGCCACAGGTCTGGACGCAGCGGAGTTTCTGATCGCCGGCGCAAGCGCCGTCCAAGTGGGCACGGCCAATTTCTTCGATCCGCGCGCCACCGTCCGCATCGCGCAAGAGCTGGAGTCTTTCTTAGAGCGCGAAAATATTCCCCAAGTCTGCGAACTGGTGGGAACTCTTAAATTCGAACATCAAGAGGAGTCAGATGCCGAACATCGTTTCGACAGATCGCGCCCCTAAAGCGATGGGGGCGTACTCGCAAGCCGTCCTCGCCAATGGCTTCGCTTTCCTGAGCGGGCAGATTCCACTCGATCCCGCTACAGGCCAGTTGATTGACGGCGACACGGCGTCTCAAACCCGGCGCGTGCTTGAAAATTTGAAAGCGGTGCTGGAGGCGTGCGGCTCTTCGCTGGATAGAGTGGTGAAAACCACCGTCTACTTGAACAGCATGGACGATTTCCAGGCTATGAACGATGTGTATAAGAAATACTTCCCGGACACTCCACCTGCCCGCGCCACCATCGAGGCCGCACGCCTGCCTCGCGACGTGCGCGTGGAAATCGATTGTATAGCCGTGGTGGGCTGAAGATCCATTTGGCGATGAAGGTTGATCCGCATGCGTGGAGAACTGTCTTTTGGCCTCCCTGAACTCGTAACCTCATCCAACCGCATTCTGCGGGCCGACACTAAGGAGCCAGTTCTATTACGAGGGATCAACCGCTCCGGGCTGGAATACTCGCCGCCATCGGATTCAGGATTTCTCGCCGGCGCTCACTTCACTCCGGAAGAGATGCGGGAAATCGTCCTGGCCTGGCGCTCGAATGTAGTCCGATTGCCGTTCAATCAGGAGTGGGCGCTGCGCGGCGCCAAGGGGCATTCCGCCGAGGAATACCTGACAGCTCTTGACCAGGCGATTTCGTGGGCCGCAGCTTTGGGCGCCTACACGATCCTGGATCTTCACTGGCTCGATGCGGAATCCGTTCATGGCCACACGATAGACCAGAGTGGCGTCGCGAGACCCAACTACGTTCCGCCGACGCCCGACGCTGAATCGATTACTCTTTGGAGGACGCTCGCCGAGAGGTACCGGGAGGAATCCTCTGTCCTCCTGGATATTCTGAACGAACCGCACGACCCGCTGGAGGATGATCCCTATCCGATCTGCGAGATGGCCTCCAACGGCGAGGTGGTGCAGTCCGCAGCCAGATTCGTTGGAGCCGATGAATGGCTGCCATGGGCATCGCGGCTCGTCGCCGAAATTCAAAGAATTCGTCCAACCGGAATCATTCTCGTCGCCGGCGTCGACTGGGCATTTGATCTTCGGGGGATCCGCGTGGACGCGCCGAACGTCGTCTACTCCCCGCACATTTACGCCAACCGCAGTCCCGTGGATTGGTGGAAGGCTCTGGCGGCTTGGAACGAAGTGCCGATTCTGGTTGGAGAATGGGGCGGCACGGATAGAGATCTCGGTTTCGGACGTACTCTGGCCGATACGATGCGAAAGCGCGGCATAGGATGGACCGCATGGAGTTGGGTCGATCATCCTCAATTGGTCCTACCCCCGCGCGCTCCTGCGTATGAGCCGACTGCATTTGGAGCACTGGTCCGCAACCAGCTCCGCGCATCATCGCCAACGTCCAGGTTGCACCCGCAAGATTATCATTCGTAAGATTCCATAGAATCGATTACAGCGCGTCACCGATCCCGCTGCCAGATTGGTGAAGGCTATAGGCCGGCCCAGATATCGGTCAGGTCCAATTCAAATCCCACGACAGGTCCCTCACCCGCCAGCTTTTCGATTTCCGCGCGGCGCTCCGGCTCGCTCTGGCCCGCGCGGTATATGTATACCGTGCGATGGTCGGCGTCAATGAGCCAGCCGAGATCGACGCCCGCCCGCATCCACTCCCGCATTTTCTTTTGGGCGTCTTTCAGCCGGTCGCTGGGCGACATCACCTCTACGACGAACTCCGGACAGAGCGGCGGAAACTTGCGCTTCTGTTCTTTGGTAAGCCGGGACAGGCGCTCGTTGGAGACCCAAGCCGCATCGGGCGCGTAAGCTGCGCCGGTGGGAAGAATGAATTCGGCGCTGATCCCATAGGCCCGGCCGCGCCGGTCCCGTTTAGCCCATTGACGTAGCTCGCTGGCGATATCTACCTCTCGATCGTTGGACTCCAATCCTACCGGCGGCGCGATAACGATCTCTCCCTCCGCAGTCCGCTCGAAGAATACTTCCGGGTTCGCCATGCAGAACTCGTAGTACTCGTCGTCGCTCATGTGCAGCTCGGGATTGAGCCTGAGCGTGGCCGGTAAAGCCTCTTCGGGCAGCGTCACTTGCATGATTCAAGTCTACTGAACTTGGTGGTTTCGGAACTCCACCGCTCTCGCGACCTTGACGGCTCCGTTCTCCAAGAGCTGCTTCAGCACCGGTTCTGGCACCACCGTGTCCGTCTCAATCATGGCCACAGCCTGGCGCGTGCCCGAAGGCGGCGCACTGTCGTGCCGGCCAAGCGAGAAATTGGCGATGTTGATGCCGTTCTTGCCCAACACCGTGCCCACATAGCCGATGACGCCGGGAACATCTTCATTGCGCGAGTAGAGCATGTGTCCGGCCAGTGTCGCTTCACAGTGAATGCCGTCGACTTGAAGCAGACGCGGCACGCCTAGCACCACGGCGCCCTCGACGGCAGTGACGCCGGCGTCAGTGGCCAACTCCAGCTGCACGGAATCGATGTGCGCCGCGCGTCTCTCGTGCGCCTCCGCGAAACTTAGCCCGCGGTCGGCGGCGAACTGAAGAGCGTTCACCACGTTCGCTTTGCGCGCCAGAGACCGGCTCAGCACGCCCGCAAGACCGGCATTGCGAACCAGCAACGTGTTTTGATCGGCTATCTTTCCCCGATAGGTCAAACGCACCGAGCTGGGATTTCCAGTTGCCACGTGGGCGGCGAATTCGCCAAGTCGCTCGGCCAGCTCCACGTACGGACCCACGGCGCGGTACTGCTCGGCAGTCATCGCAGGAACGTTCACCGCGTTCAGCGCGACGCCGTTCTGGAGATATTCCACCAATTGCTCCACGATGCGCACTCCGACGATTTCCTGCGCCTCTTCGGTGGATCCGCCGATGTGCGGCGTGGCCACCAGCGTGTCGAAGGCCAAAAGAGGCTCGCCGGCCGCGGGAGGCTCGGTTTGAAACACGTCCAGCGCGGCTCCCGCAACCTGGCCCGATTGCATGGCGCGGCGCAGCGCTTCGCCGTCGATCAGCTCACCGCGCGCGCAATTGACGATCCGCACGCCTTTCTTCATCCTGGAAAACGCGGCGTCGTTCAACATGCCCTGTGTCTCGGTGGTCAGGGCCACGTGCAGCGAAATGTAGTCGCTTTGGGCGAACAATTCGTCCCGCCCGATGAGCTTCACTCCGAGTTCCGCCGCCGTCACCGAGTTGACATAAGGATCGGCGGCGACGATGTCCATCTCGAACGGGCGCGCCCGTTTCACCACCTCGCGGCCGATGCTCCCCAGCCCCATCACGCCGAGAGTCTTGCCTCGCAGCTCCGTCCCCAGGAACTTCTTCTTTTCCCACTTGCCGCTTTTCGTGGACGCGGTGGCTTGAGGAATGGAGCGCGCCATGGCCAGCATCAGGCCTAGTGTGTGTTCGGCAACGGACACCGCGTTGCCGCCGGGCGTATTCATCACCAAAACCCCGGCCGCGGTGGCCGCCTTCAAATCCACGTTGTCCACGCCCACCCCGGCGCGGCCAATCACCCTGAGCTTGGGCGCTTTCGCCAGCACTTCTTGCGTCACTTTTACGGCGCTACGCACCAAAAGGGCGTCGCAATCGGCGAGATGTTGGGTGTAGCCTTTCGGGTCGGAAACGATAACGTCCCAACCCGGCTGCGCCTTCAACAAATCGACTCCCGCGGCAGCGAGCGGCTCGGCGACCAGGATCTTCATGCGACGCCGGCCGGTTCCCGTTCGCCGATGGCGCGTTCCGCATAAACCTGTTGCACCGCCGCCACGCCCGAACCGAGCTTCACAGGAACGCCGTTGGCGTGGAGGATCAGCTCCAGCTCCGCCACTACGCCGAAGAGGTCGGGGAAATCGAAATAGCCTAGGTGGGCGATCCGGAAAATCTGCCCTTTCATCGTGCCCTGGCCGTTGGCGATGATGGAGCCGAAACGATTGCGGAACTCCTTGACGATGACCCCGGAGTCCATTCCCTTCGGCGCCCGCACAGCGGTGACGGATGCAGCCGGACTCTCCGGCGCAAACAGCTCCAGGCCCAGAGCCTGGCACGCCCGGCGCGTCGCCAGCGCCAATTGCAGTGCGTTGTCCACCAGCTTATCCATGCCGAGCTGCTTGATGTACTTCAATGCCTCGGCGAGTCCCAGCATGTGCGCCGTGTTCGGCGTCCAGGCCGATTCACCCGTCGCTGCGCTCTTCTTTTCCTTTTTCAGGTTGAAGTAGTAGCGCGGGAGCTTGGCGGTATCCATTGTCGTCCACGCCTTAGAGCTGATGGAAAGAAACGCCAGACCTGGCGGAATCATGAAGGCCTTCTGCGATCCGCCGATGCAGATATCGATGCCCCATCCGTCGATGTCGATCGGCATCGTGCCTAAACCGGTGATGGCGTCCACAACGAAGATGGCATCCGTCTTCTTCACCGCTTCAGCCATCGCGCAGATATCGTGTGCTGCGCCCGTGGAGGTTTCCGACGCTTGCACGAACACGCCTTTCATATCGGGGTTGGCGGCCAAAGCCTTGGCCACCGCTTCGGCCGGAACCACCTTCCCGTAGGGCGCTTCCAGCACCAGCGCATTTAGCCCGAAAGCCTTGGCGATCTCCACCCACCGCTCACCGAATTTTCCCGCGCTCAAAACGATCACGCGGTCGCCCGCCGAAAAGCAGTTCGAGACTGACGCCTCCATCGCTCCTGTGCCCGATGCAACCAGCACGAGAACGTCGTTCCGAGTGCCTAAGACTTCCTTTAAATCCGACAGGACCGCACTATAAAGGTTGCGAAAATCCTGGGTGCGGTGGTGGATGTCGGCCTCCATCATCGCGTGCAGAGCCTTCGGATACAGCGGCGTCGGCCCCGGTGTTAACAGGCGTTGTTTCTTGATGTGCATGGGGATAGCTGCTCGTTGACTTCAGAATAACAGGCAAGTGAACCGCAGCCCATCTATCACTGGTGCTCTCCGCCGCCACGCTAACATCGGTTCCATGCGCGTTCTCGACGTCGGCTGCGGGATCAACAAGAAACCGGGATCAATCGGCCTCGATCGAAATCCCAGTTCACGCGCGGACGTGCTCGCCGACCTCGACCGCTTTCCCTATCCCTTTCGCGACTCTTCCTTTGACGCCCTCCAGGCAGTGCACGTCATCGAGCACGTCTCCGACGTCATCCGCTCGATGGAGGAATTTCACCGCTTGGTGAGGCCCGGCGGCGAAATCTTTATCGTCACTCCGCACTACACGGACTTCAGCTCCTTCTGCGATCCCACCCACCGCTGGCATCTCAATAGCTTCTCGCTGCGTTACTTTGGCCCCAACCACGGAGGCTTCGGCTACTACTCTGCCGCCAGATTCGCTGAGAATTCCGTGCGCGTAAAGCTACTAGCTTTGTGGAAATGGATCGGATGCGAATGGCTGATCAATGCCTCTCCGCGCATGCGCCTGTGGTGGGAATACTATCTTTGCTACTTGATCCGCGGAAAGACGATCGAGTGGCGGCTCAAGGTGATTAAGTGATCGGCGCGTTTCTCGACTCGCTGCGCCAGGCGCGGCTCCGTAAGTCCAAGGACCCGGCGCAGGCCGATGGACGCCGCGGCGAGGATCTCGCCCATCGCTCCCTCCAGCGCAAAGGATTCGCGATCGTCGCCCGCAACTACCGCCTGCCTTCGGGCGACGGACAAGCGGACGTCATCGCGTGGGACGGCGATACGCTGGTCTACGTGGAGCAATTCGAACACTTCCGCGACATCCGTACGTCCCACCCACGCTATTCTGAATTCTGACTCCTGACTCCTGTCTTCTGACTTCTTTCCGCCATGGACGCCGAAAAGCTTCGCATCATCGAGGCTCAGCGACGCGAGCAGCACTGGCGCCGCTGGGGACCCTATCTGGCTGAGCGCTCCTGGGGCGCCGTCCGCGAAGACTACTCGCCCGATGGCCATGCATGGAACTATTTTCCTTTCGAACACTCCCACCAACGCGCCTATCGCTGGGGCGAGGATGGCATCGCCGGCATCTCCGACAACCATCAGCGGCTCTGCTTCGCGCTCGCCTTTTGGAACGGGCGCGATCCGATTCTAAAAGAGCGGCTCTTCGGCCTCAATGGCGACCAGGGCAATCACGGCGAGGACGTCAAGGAGTGCTACTACTATCTCGACTCCACGCCTACGCATTCCTACATGAAATGCCTGTACAAATATCCGCAGGCCGAGTTTCCCTATCCGCAACTAGTCAGCGTCAATCGCGCCCGCACTCGCCTGGAACCTGAATTCGAGCTCCTTGACACAGGCATCTTCGAACAGGACCGCTACTTCGATATCTTCGCCGAATACGCCAAAGCCGATCCCGACGACGTTCTTATCCGCATCACTGTTGTGAATCGCGCTTCGGCGCCCGCCACTTTGCACCTGCTGCCCACCCTTTTGTTCCGGAACACTTGGACCTGGAAGCCCGGATCTCAGAAGCCGCTGCTTACCGGTTGCACCGACTGTGGCGAGGCCGCCGTCGATATCCAGGAAGCCACGATGGGGTCCTACCGCCTGATGCTCGACGGCCGCCCCCCGCTGCTGTTCACCGAAAATGAGTCCAACTTCGAGGCGCTGTGGGGGACACCCAACCTTAGCCCCTACGTGAAGGATGCCTTCCACCGCTACATCATCCAGGGCGAGCGGACAGCGGTGAACTCCGCGCAGTGCGGAACCAAAGTCTGCGCCTGGTACCGATTCGATCTCGCGCCCGGTCAGTCACGCGTCATCCGACTGCGGCTCACCAGAAGCGGCGAAGCTTCCCGCATGGTGAAAGACTTCGACGGTTTGTTTGCCGAACGCATTCAGGAGGCCGATGAATTCTATTCCTTCCATCCGGCCACGCTCTCCGAGGACGGCCAGAGAGTGCAGCGGCAGGCGTTCGCGGGCCTGCTCTGGTCCAAGCAGTTTTATCACTTCGTCGTGGAGACGTGGCTCAAAGGCGATCCGGGTCTGCCGCCTCCTCCCCGCAGCCGGCTCGATGGGAGAAATTCCAATTGGCCCCACCTATATAACGAAGACATCATTTCGATGCCTGACAAGTGGGAGTATCCCTGGTACGCCGCCTGGGACCTCGCGTTTCACGCCCTTCCGCTCGCGCTGGTGGATCCGGATTTCGCCAAGACTCAACTGCGTCTGTTTCTGCGCGAATGGTATTTGCATCCCAATGGGCAGATTCCTGCCTACGAGTGGTCGTTCGGCGACGTGAATCCGCCGGTGCACGCGTGGGCCTGCTGGCGAGTATTTCAGATCGACCGCAAACTCACAGGCCACCCGGACTACGGGTTCCTGGAAGGCGTATTCCACAAGCTGCTGCTCAACTTCACCTGGTGGGTCAACCGCAAGGACTCCTCCGGCAGCAACATCTTCGAAGGCGGGTTCCTTGGTCTGGACAACATTGGCGTCTTCGACCGTTCCAAGGCCGCGCCGATGGGCGGCTTCATCGAGCAATCCGACGGCACCAGTTGGATGGCCATGTACTGCTTGAATATGCTCAAGATCGCCCTGGAGCTGGCGAGCAAAGTCGATCTCATCTACGAAGACATCGCGAGCAAGTTCTTCGAGCATTTCCTGTACATCGCGAGTGCGATGAACGGTCTGAGCCGCAGCGGGCTGTGGGATGAAGCCGACGGCTTTTTTTACGACCGCCTTCGCATTCCCGATGGGAGCTCCATTAAGCTCGCTATCCGCTCCATGGTGGGTCTGATCCCCGTCTTCGCCGTCGATACGATCGAGCCCTCGGTCATCGACAGCCTGCCTGGATTCCGCAAGCGAATGGAATGGTTTCTAGCCCACCGCCAGGACCTGTGCGGCAACATCGCCTCACTCTCGCGCGAAGGCATGGAGTCGCGGCGGCTGCTGAGCCTGCTGTCCCGTGGGCGCCTCACCCAGGTGCTGGAGCGGATGCTGGACGACAACGAATTTCTTTCGCCTTATGGCATCCGCGCTCTCTCCAAATATCATCAGGATCGCCCATTCGTGCTGAACTATGACCACGAGGAGCATCGCGTTGATTACGAGCCCGGCGAATCCACAACCTACCTGTTTGGCGGCAACTCCAACTGGCGCGGCCCCGTCTGGTTTCCGGTGAATTTTTTATTAATAGAATCTTTGCAAAAATTCAATTGGTATTACGGCGACGATTTGACTGTGGAATTTCCCACAGGCTCGGGCCGGCATATGAATCTGGGCGAAGTCGCGGCAGAGCTATCCCGGCGTCTTTCGCGAATCTTCCTGCGCGGCAAGGACTGCCGCCGTCCGGTGTATGGAAACATCGAGCGATTCCAAACCGATCCGAATTTTAAAGATTACCTTTTGTTTTACGAATATTTCCACGGCGACACCGGCGCCGGCATCGGCGCCAGCCATCAGACCGGCTGGACGGCGTTGGTGGCCAAGCTCCTTCAGCAGAGCGGGGAGTAGCCGGCTAGACTGGTTTAGCGGAGTCATCTAAGCTATGCGCAGGTGCCAGATGGACGAGGTGGAGCGCGACGAGCATTACATTCGAAGTGGCATCGGTAAGGCCATCCTCTCTGCCAGGTCCCACCGGGAATTGAAACCCTCTAACGCGCCCTCAGTAATCTTGCAGCATGCCGTCGAATAGCTCCCACCGTCCTGGGATCTTTCGTACTCCTCGAACGTCAGGCGGTTTCGCGGCTCTTTTACGTCGTAGTGACTCTCTAGCAGGTGGGCGAACATTTTCAACAGCCGCCGCTCTTTGGCGTCAAGATCGGTGAGCTCGGCTTGGAGACGGTAGACTTCGGCAAGCAGTTTGGGCATCCTTCCAGCTTAATCAGGCTACTATAGCCATTGACAATATATCCATAGTGGATATAATCGCAAGTATGCGTTCCGATCCTCCGTCCGCCGAGTCCTTGCTCCCCCTCCCCGCTGCTGCCTTTCACATCCTCATGGCGCTGGCCGAAGAGGACCGCCACGGCTACGCGATCATTCAAGACGTCGCCGCGCGCACCGGCGGCGAGCTGCAACTTAGCGCCGGAACGCTGTACCGGTCCATTCAGCGGATGCTCGAACAAGGACTGATCGTCGAGACGCGTGAGCGCCCGGCGCCGGACGAAGACGATGAACGCCGCCGCTACTATCGCATCACGGACTTCGGGACAGCAGTGGCGCGAGCCGAGGCGCGAAGGCTCGCGCGCCTGGTGAAGCTCGCGAGGGAGAGCGGCTTCGCTCCCGGGAGGGCCTAATGAAGGGATCAATCCAGCTCTACCGCGCGCTTCTACACCTTTATCCGGCGTCCTTTCGCGCCGAATATGGCGATGAAATGTGCGCTATCTTCACGCGCCAACGTGCCCCGGCGTTTGCGCCGCTGTTCTGGCTCCGGACCATTCTCGAGACCGTCTTCAACGCCGCGGCCGTGCACGCCGCCATCCTCGGGCAGGATCTTCGCCATACGGCGCGGTCGTGGCGCCGCTCGCCCGGATTCGCGCTTACAGCCGTCCTAGTCGCCGCGCTTGGCATCGGCGCCACAACGGCTGCTTACACGATGCTAGATTACGTCCTCGTCCGTCCGTTCCCCTATGCGCATCAGGACCATCTCGTAGAAATCTTGGAGGATCTCCCAACCCAGGGATTGCACAGAGTGGAGCTCTCGCCCGCCAACTACCGCGATTGGAAACGGATGAGCACGTCCTTCGAGAATATGGCTGCCCATCGCAGCCTTTCTGTGAACCTGGTGCAAGGCGACAATCCGCGGCGGATCGATGGAGCGTCGGTCACTGCGGAAGTGTTTCCGATGCTCGGCGTCCAGCCGCTGCTCGGGCGCTTCTTCACGCCTGAAGAGGACCGCGACGGCGCGTCCGGCGCGCTGGTTCTGAGCTACGGCTTGTGGCAGGAGTCGTTCGCCGGCGATTCCAGCGTTCTGGGTAGAAAGGTCTCGCTCGATGGCGCTCCCTATACCGTGATCGGAGTCATGCCGCCGGACTTCTACTTTCCAAATCGCGAAGCGCGCTTATGGACGGCGATGAACTTCAGCCCGGGCGACTTTCTGGATCGCGGCAATTTATATCTCCACGCCATCGGCCTGCTTAAGCCTGGCGTGTCGATCGCGCAGGCGCGCGCGGAAATGCAAGGCGTGACGCAGCAATTGATCCGCCTCTATCCGAAAGATCTACGCTCCACGGGCGCCACGCTCACGCCTTTACGAGAGACGGTTTCGCCGCAAACGCGGCAAATGCTGAATGCGTTGATGGGAGCAGCCGTCTGCGTCCTCTTGATCGCCTGCGCCAATCTTGCGAATCTTCTGCTCGTGCGTGGATTGGCGCGCCAACGCGAGCTGGCGGTGCGCGCGGCGTTGGGAGCGGGTCGAGAAAGGCTGGCGCGGCAGATGCTCACCGAGAGCCTGGCCCTCGCTGGTTTGGGCGGAGCACTGGGCGTTCTGCTGGGCGCGGCTGTCCTGCCGCTGCTCACTCGCCTGACTCCCGTTTCGCTGCCCCTGGCCGAGTCTCCGTCGATGGATCTGCGCGCGCTCGTTTTCGCGATCGCCGTCACGCTGGCCAGCGGAATTCTATTCGGAGCCGCGCCAGCCTGGCGCGGGCAAGGCGTAGACGCTAACGCGCTCCGAGATAACGCCCGCGCGGGCGGAGCCAGACACGAGCGGCTTCGCTCCTCGCTGGTGATTGTGGAGATCGCGGCCTGCGTCACCCTGCTGGCCTCCACTGGTCTGCTTCTGCGCGCATTGTGGAGGATTCGTGCGGTCGATCCGGGCTTCCGCTCCGAACACGTTCTCACGCTCCGCACCGTGCTGCCCATGCCGAAATACGAAAGGGTCGTGACGCGGGACCGATTCTACCGGCGCGTGCTCTCCGAGGCGCGCCGCCTGGGCGGCGTCACCGATGCCGCGTACACCAGCTTCCTACCCATGGTGATGCGCGGTGGCCTCTGGCCCGTGGATATTCCCGAGCATCCTCGAGATCCCTTCGAACGCCAAAGCGCCAGCTTGCGCTACATCACGCGCGGCTACTTTTCGGCGATGAGGATTCCAATGCTCAAAGGTCGAGACGTGGCGGATGCGGACGCTCAGCCGGAGTCTTTCCACGGCCCGCAAGCGGGAACTGTGCAAGAGCGTAATATTCCGCCCGCCGATGTCCCGCGAGTCGCGGTTGTAAGCCAATCGCTTGCTGACCGGTATTGGCCAAGCCAAGATCCCATCGGCCGGCATTTCAATATCGCCTTCTTCGATCGTGTCGTCGTAGGCGTCGTCGGAGATGTCCGCGTGCGGGGGCTCGAACAGTCGAGCGAGCCGCAAGTCTACCTTCCTTACCAGCAGGTCCCCGACCGCTGGATGACATGGTACCCGCCGAAGGACCTGGTGGTTCGCGCCAGCGGAAACACCGCTGCCCTTGCTCCCGCGCTGCGCCGCATCGTCCATGACGCCGATCCCGAACAACCTGTCTCCGACGTGCGCCTGCTCGCGGACATCGTGGACGCCGAAACCGGCGTCCGCTCGATTCAGGCGCGCGCTGTGGGCGCGTTCGCCGCCATCGCGCTGCTGCTGGCCGCCATTGGAATTCATGGCCTGCTTTCCTTCGCCGTCTCGCAGAGAACTCAGGAAATCGGAGTCCGGATCGCGCTGGGAGCGACGCGCGGCGGAATCATCGGAATGATTCTGCGGCGCGCATTGGCGCTCGCGGCGGCCGGAGCGATCCTCGGCGCCGGCGCTGCCTTCTTCGCCGGCCATGCGATGCAGGCGATTCTTACAGCCGCCTCGCCGGTCGACCCTACCGCATTTCTCGCCGCTCTGGCCGTGACTCTGCTCACGGTCCTCGCCGGCAGTCTGAGACCGGCCCTGCAAGCCACTCGCGTCGATCCAATCCAGGCCATCCGTATCCCTTAAGCGATGTAATGGTGGATAAGCCTCGACCTGCAACCGGGGCTTAGGCACCGCCTAATTTCTGCCCCTGCGCCGGTTGGGTATTCACCTACCAGTTCATCGCGGCAGCCGCCGGCGGCATTGTCAGCACCAACGGAATCTATAATTCGACCGCCAACAGTCCGGCCTATGTTCCCATCGCCCAGCAATTCGTAAATATCGAGACGCCGGGCGCTATCGTGCAGCCGCAGTGGCCCGTTACAAATCAGTTCCGTTACCCTGTCGCCGCCAGCGTCGGTGTCGGCGGCACTACCAATCTCGTGCCCGATCAGAACGAAAATCGGCCGCCGCGCATCAACCAGTTCAGCATCGGCATTCAGGGCGAAATCACCAGAAATTTTGGGCTGGAAGCTTTCTATGTCGGCAATCGCGGTGTATGGGAACAGGGCGCCGCATTCGCAACGGCCAGCCCATACGGGTTCTTCAGCCAGATCTCGCCGCAAAACCTACGCTCAACATGGCTTGTTTCCTTACCCTGGCACTGGGCCTTGCTCCTCGGCCGGCGGGGTTTGGGCCAGCTCGAGCTATAACAACAACGCCGATCGGGTTCTCTTATCGCTGCCCATCGGCAGCCCGCAGGCGCAACATGCGATGACGTCGAGGGGCTTCTCCAATTTCATTCCCTATGCCGGCTTCCTGCTCCGCACCTCCTTGCAGGGCGCTTTGTATCCCTATCCGCAGTTCGGCAACCTGACGGTCTCCGGCTCCCCCACCGGCAGCTCCATGTACAATTCTCTGCAGATCAAGGCGACCAAGCGCTTCTCGCACGGCCTTCAAGCCGGTGGCGCATTCACCTGGGCCAAGGGTTTCGTCCGCGCCACCCCGCAGGGTTTCTTCAATACCGCAAGCTCCCAGTGGGATCTCCAACAGATTCCGCCGCTGGATCTGACTTTCAACTTCCTCTACACCATACCCAAGGCGTCGTGGGAACCAAGGTGGGCGAATCTGATCACCAAAGATTGGCAGATCGGCGGCTACGCCAATTACCAGAGCGGTGTGTTCCTGACGCCGCCCTCCAGCCCTACGGCCAATTTCCTATCCAGCGAAGAAGTTCGCGTTCCAGGACAGCCTTTGTATTTTCCGGGCGTAGACCCCAACAATCTCAGCGCCTACAATCCGTATTCCACTCAGGTGTTAAACCCCAATGCTTGGGCTCCCTGCCCCAATCAACAGCACTTGCACCGCGACGGGAACGCTGTACAGCGATTTCCGCGCCCCGCGGACTCCTCCGGAGAACGCCAATATCGGGCGCAATTTCCGGTTGGGCAAAGAAGGTAGGTACAACCTTTTCATCCGCGCCGATTTCGTCAACATCTTCAACCGGACTCTGATGGCGGCGCCGAGCACGTCGGTGAGCCCCCAGATCTCGCCTTCGAAAAATAATCTTGGGATTTACACCAGCGGCTTCGGCGTCATCAACGCGTATCTGACGCCAGGGACGGCTTACGCCGCGCCCACTCAGGCGACGAGCTTCGTGCTCCAGCCACGCACGGGCGCCATCATCGCCCGATTCAGCTTCTGAAGGCGGGGAACAATCCAGCCCACGGCTTCGACGGCCCGGGCGCGGGAGCGCTGATCGGGTGATTCTCCTTCTGGCAGCCCGCGCTGTTACCATCGAAGAGAATCTCCTCCAGGAGGGCGCTTGATGTATTGCCGCTTTCTCTCCGCGCTTGCCTTTTCCGCCTTGGCCACTTTCGTTGCCGCGGGACAGGCTCCGCCACCCGCAGGTCCTCCGCCCGCTGCTGCGGCGCCGCCCGACCGCTTCCCCGCTCCGCCCGCCGTCGAAAAGCTCCAAAAGACTGAGCACTCCATTCAAATCAACGGTCGCCCCATCAACTACACTGCGACGGCCGGCACGCTGGTTCTGAGAAAAGACGACGCCAAGCCCATCGCCAGCATGTTCTTTGTCGCCTACACACGCGACGATATTCAGGACAAGTCGCAACGCCCTCTGACCTTTGCTTTCAACGGCGGCCCAGGCTCGGCATCCATCTGGCTGCACATGGGCGCGCTTGGACCCAAGCGTGTCGTGCTAGGACCGAACGGCGAACAACCCCCTCCGCCTTACCAGCTGGTGGACAACGAAGATTCCCTCATCGACGTTACGGACCTCGTCTTCATCGATCCCGTCTCCACCGGCTATAGCCGCAGCGCGCCCGGCGAGGATTCAAAGCAGTTTCATGGCCTGGAGGGCGACCTGAATTCCGTCGCTAACTTCATCTATCAATACACGGGCAAGTTCAACCGCTGGAGCTCGCCCAAGTTTCTGATCGGCGAGAGCTACGGAACCACTCGCGCCGCGGGCCTCGCCCAGACGCTTCAGGAGCAAGGGATCAACCTCAATGGGATCGCTTTCATCTCCTCGGTGCTGAATTTTGGAACTATCAGCTTCAATCCCGGCAACGAGCTGCCTTATATTCTGTTCCTGCCCACCTACACCGCCACGGCCTGGTATCACAAGAAACTCCCAGCCGACCTTCAGGCCAAAACGCTGGAGCAAGCAGTTCAAGCCGCGCGCGATTT
>DASQJB010000293.1:0-5050 GCA_035631295.1 Bryobacteraceae bacterium
TAACCAACCTCCAAAGCCGAATGGTATGGGTGTAGCGATACCGTCGATCGTGACCTTCAGGTCATTTCGCGGGATGTTAATTTTGAGCACGCTGTCCTTGAAGTCGCCCTGTTTACCCAGGGTCTTCAGCACCGCGGCATAATCCGCCGGCATTTCCTGTGCTGTTGCGGCCGTTGCTACGGCCAGAACGCTCATTGCTAATTTCCACATGATTTACTCCTTCCCTCAGTTCCCCGTCACTGAGAAATCGTCAAAGTAAGTAACACTGTCGGCCTTTGTCCATAGACCCGTCTTGCCTGCCGTCGTGAAGGTCTGGTCTTCAGTCTCAAACGTCTGTTCTCCGTTGAAATACACAACGAAGCGGGAGTCCTTGAAGACCACGCGAAGCGTGTTCCATCTCCCTTTCGGCACGACGCGCTTAACTCCGTACGAGCGCGAAGGCATTCCCTTCGGCGCAATTGACTGGCGAACGCCGTTCTCCACTTTGTACAGGACGATATTGTCTTCCAGGGCATTCGCGCGCACAATGTAATAGTTGTTAGGGTCCTGATACCGCCAGACGATTCCGGCTGCCTGGTCCACGTTGCCGGAAATGGTTTTAAATGCGACGGTGACCTCTCCATTACGGATGGAGGCGCCATCCCAAATGGCCAGCGGAAACCTTCCCGCCGTCCGATCCTGCGATGTCTGCGCCAGGACCAAAGCTGGACTTGGCGCGCTCGCGTCTGGAACGATTTGCCATTGCGGCGGTCCCCCCGGGTGAGTCATGGCGACAGTCCAGCCCGGAGGCGCCTTTCCAGAGGCGTCGGCATCGAATCGGACGATCTCGCCGGCGTTTGCCCGCCACACGAAAACAACCCACACGGAAACAACGAAGATCAGCCGCTCCTTCATTGCCAATTCTATTCTGCGATGCCAATCTGATGATTCGGTGAGGGCGGCTCAGGCGATCCTCAGAGTGGCGCCCCAGAATGACGATTGATACTAGGGGACAAGGGGATGCAGATTCTCATCGTCGAAGACGACCAGAGGCTCGCGCGACAATTGAAAAAAGGCCTCGACGAACAGGGACACAGAGCGACTCTCGCCTTCGATGGTTTGGAAGGACTTGAGGCCGCCCGTCAGGGGCATTTTGATGTGCTCGTGCTTGATGTGATGCTTCCCGGGTTGGACGGATTCGGAGTGGTCCGCCGGCTGCGAGGCGGGGGCGGCAAAACCCCCGTATTGATGCTGACTGCCCGAGATTCGGTGGAGGATATCGTCGCGGGTCTCGACGCCGGAGCTGACGACTACCTAACGAAACCATTTGCGCTCAAGGTTCTCGCTGCTCGTCTTCGAGCGCTGTCGCGGCGTAAAGAAGTGGATCCCAAAACGCTCCTCGAAATCGGCGATCTAGTACTCGATCCCGCGGAGCACGCCGTCCGGCGTGGAACGTCGGGGATTTTCCTCACACGCACCGAGTTCGCCCTCTTGGAGACGCTCATGCGCAACGCCGGCCGCGTGGTCACTCGAGACCGCCTGCTTGAGGCTGTCTGGGGCAACGAGCGGGACGTCGAAAGCAATACGCTCGATGTCTTCGTGCGCCAGTTGCGTTCGAAGATCGAACCTCCGGGAAGCCTGAAACTTATCCATACCATTCGCGGCGTCGGCTACGCTCTGCGCGAAGAAGAGGAGGACGCATGAAGGGCGGGTCCATCGGCTTCCGTCTCGCGGCTTGGTATTGCGCCGTTTTCGCCCTCGGCCTTGCCGCTTTCGGCGTCGCGGCATGGTTTGCCATGCGGGCCAGCATTTATCACGCCATCGACGACGAACTGCGGGATCGCATTCGCGGCGTGACGCTGTTCATGGAGAACCAAATCTCTGCCCTGTCTTTGCCCGAGATTCGAGACGAGTTTCGGGAGCACTCCGTCCTCGGCCCTGGAGGAGATCTTTTTCAGGTATGTGATCAAAGTGGGCAATGGCTTTACAGATCCGTTCCCCTGGAGAACGCCAATGTGACCATCGCGTTGCCCGCGTCGCTGCCGGCGTCCCGTTTCCAGGACATGCGGATCGAGAACCATCGGCTTCGTTTCTACTCCCAGCGGATCGCAGTCGACGGCAAGGAGTACACAGTTCAAGTCGCCTCCCTTATGACGGAAGCATATGAAGCGTTGGAGCGATTTCGCCTGATTCTGTTGCTCGCGGCGCCAGTGCTGCTGCTCTTAGCCAGCGCCGGCGGATACTGGCTCAGCACGCGCGCCCTCGCCCCGGTGGACGCTATTTCACGAATGGCGCAACGAATCAGCATCGAAAGCTTGGAGCAGCGCCTCAGCGTGCCGCAGACGGGAGACCAATTGCAGCGTCTGTCCGAGACTCTCAACGCGATGCTTTCCCGGCTGGCTTTCTCCGTGCGGAGGATGAAGCAATTTACCGCCGATGCCTCTCACGAATTGCGGGCGCCTGTCTCGCTGATCAGGACCACGGCCGAAGTAGCCGTGCAGCGCCGCGATCGCTCGGCGGGCGAGTACTTGCAGGCCCTGGAAGAGATTCTGGAGGAAGCCGCGGAAACTTCCCAGGTTGTGGAAAGCCTCATGTTGCTCGCCCGCGCGGATTCGGGCACGCAGGTTCTCGAAGCCGCCCCGGCCGATATTTGCGCAATCGTGCGGAGCGCGTCCGATCAGGGAGAGAAACTCGTCCGAAATCGAGGATCCAATTGCTCGGCTCAGATTCCCGAGGACCCTATCTGGATTCAGGCCGATGCAGAGGCGCTTCGCAGAGCCCTTCTTATTTTGATCGACAACGCCGCGAAGTACACGCCTGCGGGAGGATCTGTCGCGATTCGTCTGGAGGCGCGCGGCGGGTTGGCCGTCGCGTCGGTATCCGATACGGGGATCGGTATTGCGAAGGAAGATCTTGCACACATCTTCGACCGCTTTTGGCGGGCCGACAAAGCTCGCTCTCGCGAACAGGGCGGCGCGGGCCTAGGCTTATCGATTGCGAAGTGGATCGTAGAGACGCATCGGGGCTCGATCGACGTGAAAAGTGAGCTCGGAAGAGGCTCCGCGTTTTACCTTAGCGTCCCCCTCCGGCATTCGAACGCGGCCGCAAATCCGTGATCTGGCATGAGGAGATGCTAAAATCCGTTTCGATATGAGCCAACCCGCCCATCCCTCCGTCTATGCCCCGCCTCCGGACTTCGTCCGCAAAGCCCACGTCCAGGGCATGGAAGGATACCTCGACCTCTACCGCCGCGCCGAGCAGAATCCCGAAGAGTTCTGGGGCGAGGTCGCCCAACGCGAGATCCACTGGTTTGAGAAATGGTCGCGCGTGCTCGATTGGCAGCCGCCCTTCGCGCGCTGGTTTGTCGACGCCAAGCTCAACGCCTCTTACAACTGCCTAGACCGCCACATCGCGACCCATCGAAAAAACAAGCTCGCCATACTCTGGGAGGGCGAGCCCGGCGAACAGCGTTTCCTCACTTATCAAGAGCTGTACCGCCTAGTCGTCCGATTCGCCAGCGTGTTGAAATCGCGCGGTTATCAGGCTGGCGACCGCGCCATTATCTATATGCCGATGATCCCGGAGCTGCCTATCGCCATGCTCGCCTGCGCGCGTCTCGGCATCACTCACAGCGTCGTGTTCGGCGGATTCTCTGCGGAAGCGCTGAAGGCGCGCACGCAGGATCTGGGCGCCAGCCTCGTGATTACGGCCGATGGAGGCTACCGCCGCGGCAAGGAGGTCAAGCTCAAAACAGCCGTTGACGAGGCGATGCCCGAATGTCCGGGCGTTCGCGACGTCATCGTCTACCGGCGCACGGGCTCGGAAACGCCCATGCAAGCCGGCCGCGACCACTGGTGGCACGAGCTCGATGAAACCGCAAACGAGCAATGCCCCGCCGTTCCACTCGATAGTGAGCATCCGCTATTCGTCCTCTATACTTCCGGCACCACGGGAAAGCCAAAAGGAATCCTCCACACCACTGGCGGTTATCTCACCCAGACCACCGCTGGCATGAAATGGATTTTCGATCTGCGCGACGAAGACACGTTCTGGTGCTCGGCCGATATCGGATGGGTCACCGGTCACACCTACATCGTTTACGGCCCCCTTTCCGCCGGCGCGACGACGGTGATCTATGAAGGCTCGCCTGATTACCCGCAGTTCGACCGCTGGTGGCGAATCGTCGAGAAGTATCGCGTGAATACTCTTTACACTTCTCCCACCGCAATCCGCGCTTTGCTCCGTCAGGGCGATCAATGGCCCAATGCTCACGATCTCTCAAGCCTCCGCTTGCTCGGATCCGTGGGCGAGCCGATCAATCCCGCCGCCTGGGAATGGTATCACCGAGTCATCGGCAAAGGCCAGTGCCCGATCATCGATACGTGGTGGCAAACCGAAACCGGGTCGACGATGATCGCCCCGATGCCTGGGGCAGTTCCTCAGAAACCGGGATCGGCGACGCTGCCGATGCCCGGCGTCTCCGCCGATATCGTGGATCTCAACGGCTACGAGGTTGGGCCGGATAAGGAAGGCTTTCTCATCATCCGCCGTCCTTGGCCCGGCATGATCCGCAACATTTGGGGCGATCCCGAGCGCTACAAACAGCAGTACTGGAGCCGTGTTCCCGGCGCGTACTTCGCCGGCGATGCCGCGCGCCGCGACCAGGATGGCTACTTCTGGATCTTGGGCCGCGTCGACGACGTGATGAACGTCAGCGGCCACCGGCTGAGCACGATGGAGGTGGAATCGGCGTTGGTTCGGCATCCCGCCGTCGCCGAAGCGGCGGTGGTGGGCAAACCTCACGAGATCACGGGACAGGCCGTGTGCTGCTTCGTCACGCTGAAACGCGGCGATTGGAATCACCAGGAATTGGGCGTCGAGTTGCGCCAATGGGTGTCGCACGAAATCGGTTCGTTCGCCCGCCCGGAAGAAATTCGTTTTTCTGACGCATTGCCGAAGACGCGCAGCGGCAAAATCATGCGCCGCGTGCTGCGGGAAATTATCACCACCAATTCCGTCACGGGAGACGTGACCACGCTGGAGGATATGACCGTGGTGACGCGGCTTGCGG
>DASQJB010000294.1:0-10031 GCA_035631295.1 Bryobacteraceae bacterium
GCTGCGACATCTGCCTCCGGAAGAGGACCCAGCCGCAAACTCAGCACATGGTCCGCCCAACCGGGAGCAGCTATCCAAGGGGCGGTAGCGAGCGAACGCCCCATGATAATGAACCTCGCCGATATGGGCAGGGCCGGAAGGAACTCTGTGCGCAACCAACCATCCAGAAGTCGCAGGGCTTCGTAGTTGTCCAAAGCGAAAACCATCGGCTCGGCTAAGGCGCCGAGCGCGGCCGCCGCCTGGGAGATATTTGTCAATTCCACGCCGAGCGAGGTTCCGATGGCGCTCAAAAGGCCGAGCGGAACCGGCTCCACGCCGCGGCAATCGAGCAGGCGCACCTGGCGGCCCCGAGCAGCCGATTCCCGCTCAAATACGCGCACCAGACTTGTCTTCCCGATGCCGCCGACACCATGCAGGAGCACGATGAGCGGTCCTGTGGGATCGAACAGCCTGGCAAGCCGCGCCAACTCGCGCTCCCGCCCGCTGAAACGGTCAGCGTGAGAGCGCTCAAGACTGTCCTTGATGGTACTCATACTGCGTCACAACCCATTGAAAGACGAAGGGTTATCAGTTGTTTTGATTTCTCATCCCGATCTCATCCCAGCCTCATGCGCGCCGGGCCGACTCGCCCCAAACTGACAGTGTAAAGCGAAGGCGATCAACTCTGCAGGCCCCGCCGAACACAACCAAAACTAAGGAGCAAACCATGTCGAAACGTTTACTGTTCACGCTTGCGCTGGCAGTAGGAGCCGCGAACTCGCTCGCCAACGCCGAGCCCGTCACCTTCTGGAACATAGTGGCCGGGCAAGCTTTCGCCCCGACGCAGGGCGCCAACCCTGTCGGCCAATCAAGAACCTACGCGATCCTGCATGCATCCATTCACGATGCGCTGAACGCGATTGATGCCCGCTACGGCTCGTACACCCCGGGCCTGCCCCTGGATCCAGGAGCCTCGCCAGCCGCGGCCGTTGCGGCGGCCTCACGCTCGGTTCTGACCACTCTGATCCCCGATCAAGCCAACCTCGTCCGCACGGCCTACGCCGGGGAGTTGGCTGCGATTGCGGACGGTGCGGCCAAGGTCCGGGGCATCGCCCTGGGCGAGGCAGCCGCACAGGCGATTCTGCGGCGGCGGCAACAGGACGGCGCGGACCGCTCCGCGGACCCTGTGTTCCTCCCTCATACCGGCCCCGGGGAGTATCAATTCACCGCGCCCTTCAACTTCTCAGCGTTCCCGGGCTGGGGCCGCGTTACACCATTCGCAATCGTGCTGAAGGAACACGAACTCGACGGCCCGCTGGCACTCTCCAGCGCACGCTACGCCCGGGACTTCCAGTTCGTCAAAGAGATCGGACGGATTGACAGCCCGACGCGCACCGAGGAGCAGTCGGAGATCGCTCAGTTCTGGTACGAAGATTCTCCACTCAGCTGGAACCGCATCACCAATACGGTCGTCCGCCAGATGAGCCTGGATTCGTGGCAAGCAGCGCGAGCATTTGCACTGGTCAACTTCGCCATGGCCGATGCGTACATCGCCGGATTCGAGGCGAAGTACGAATTCCGGTTCTGGCGTCCGGTTACTGCGATCCAGAATGCGGCGAGCGACGGTAACGAAAGCACGGAGCCGGATACCACCTGGCAGCCTTTCCTCGTGACTCCCCCGGTGCCCGACTATCCTTCCACGCACACTCTGGTGGGGGCGGCCGCGGCTGAGATCTTGATCGACCTTTTCGGCGACCGGATCCGCTACGAGACGACCAGCCTTACGTTGCCGGGCGTTTCCCGCGGCTTCCGCGGCTTTTCCGACGCGGCCGAAGAGAACGGAAATTCGCGTGTCTTTGCCGGCATCCACTTTCCGCATGCCGTGCGAGACGGACACCGCCAGGGGCGCAGCATCGGAAGATCTGTGGGGAAGTTATTGGCGCCCGTGCGCAAGGCGCCAGACAACTACTGATTCCGCTCAGAAGAGAAAGAGGATACGTCATGAATATCAACGAACAAAAACTGCACGCGTTGCTGGGTAAGGTTGTTTCAGACTTCGGCGCCGTGTTTCAAGCCCCGCTGATCCTGATCGGGGACAGTCTCGGCCTGTACCGCGCGATGCGGGATGGCCAACCAACCACTCCGGCCGCGCTCGCAGAACGAACGGACACGGCCGAACGATACGTCCGGGAGTGGCTCAATGCACACGCGGCGGCGGGCTATGTCGACTATCACCCGGAAAATGGAACATATACGCTGTCGCCGGAGCAGTCCATGCTGTTCGCCGAGGAAGGCGGCCCCGCGTTCATCGTGGGCGCCTTCCAGGCGGCGACGGGAGCGGGGGCCATTCGCCCAGTGCTGGAACAGGCGTTTCGAACCGGCGACGGGCTACCTTGGCAGCAGCACGACCACCAGGTCTTTCATGGTACGGAGCGCTTCTATCGCTCCGGCTATGTTGCCAATCTGATCTCAAACTGGATACCGTCGATCGCCGGAGCTCAGGAATCTCTGACGAGGGGTGGCTGCGTGGCAGATATTGGCTGTGGCCATGGGGCATCCACGCTCCTGATGGCGCAGGCATTTCCGAACTCGCGGTTTTTCGGTTTCGATTCCCACGCCGCTTCCATTGAAGCGGCACGGGAGCGGGCCGCGACCAAGGGTCTGTCAGACAGGGTCCAGTTCGCCGTTGCCGAAGCCAAGAACTTTCCGGGGACGGGCTACGATCTGGTTACGATCTTCGATGCTCTCCACGACTTGGGAGACCCGGGAGGCGCCGCTGCGCATGTCCGCTCCACCCTGAAGCCGGACGGCGCCTGGATGATCGTTGAGCCCTATGCCGAGGATCGGTTGGAGGCGAACTTCAATCCGGTTGGCCGCGCGTACTTCTCGGCCTCGACGCTGCTTTGCACGCCTTGCTCACTGTCACAGGAAGGCGGACTTGCGCTGGGAGCGCAGGCTGGCGAGGCGCGCCTTCGAGCGGTCGTCACCAATTCAGGGTTCAGCCTTTTCCGCCGAGCCGCGCAAACACCATTCAATCTGATCTTTGAGGCCCGGGTTTGAGAGGACCATTCGCCGGCGGCATGCAGTCCATGCCGCCGGCCCCCCCTACGAGGAGACGCGTTTCACATGATTTTGCAGATCAATTTCAATCTCAATGTGCCTGTCGCGGAATATCAAAAGATAGCTGATTCTGTCGCGCATGCCTTTCTCGATGTCCGAGGACTAAGGTGGAAGATCTGGCTTCTAAATCCGGCTGCTCAGGAGGCTGGCGGCATCTATCTATTCGATAGCCAGGCGTCCCTGGATGCATACCTGAACGGTCCATTGGTAGCACAGATAAGAGGGCTCACGTCCATACGAAACATTTCGATGAAGCAGTTCGAGGTCATGTCAGAGGTTACGGCATTGACCATTGGCGCCTTCGAAGCGGCATTGACGTCCGACGCATAGCGAATCAAACCGGAAGGGGAGGCGATCTGACGACTACGAATTTACCCGACATCACGACACGCCAGACCAAATCCAAACCATCACGGTTTTTTACGGCAGCGGCTTACCAATCTCCCAATGGTGTCCGAACGGATCGACGACCCTTCCGACGCGCCACCCATGTTGATTTCCCACCGGCGAAACCGCAGCGGCTCCCGCGGCGATAGCCTTTGCGAAAGCGTCGTCCGGTTCCTTCACGACCATCACCATCCTGGTCGTCCCCCCGCCAAGCGATTCAGGGCTAAAATTCTTGTGCTCGGGCGACTCGTCCGCCACCCAAAACTCGGCGCCGTCGACCGAGAGGCGGGCGACCACCGCGCCATCAGGCGCATCGATACGATACAGAACGTTGGCGCCAAACGCCGATTTGTAGAATTCAACTGCCTCCGCACCTCTCCGGACAGAGAGCATCGGTGATATGGAAGTCTGCGACATGCTTCATTTCCCAACGTCAGAATATCAATTTGAGCGCGAACTGAATTTGGCGTGACGTAGTCACGGTGCTGGATATCACGCCCCAGTTAGGCGCGATTACCGGGCTGCCGTTCGAGTTTGCGCCCGTGAAGGCGATCAAGCCGCTCGGGACCGCGAAATTGGGATGGTTCGGCAGATTGAACGATTCGGCCCGGAATTCGACTCTCCGCATTTCATCGATCGCAAACAACTTGGCGGCCGAGAGATCAAACCCGATAAGGCCTGGACCGATCAGCGTATTGCGGCCCAAATCGCCTCTTTGGTTTGCAGGCTGAAGCTCAAACGCGTTGACGTCCCAATAACGCGCCGGGTCACCCAGGATCGGGTTGTTCGAGAAACCCGGTTTCAGGTTCGGCCTCTCATGCATGGCGTAGTTCACCGTGTTGAGATTACCGGAGCGATTGAAACCCTCTCGCACCTCAAACGGCTGTCCACTCTGTACGGTGATGATGTTGTTGAGCTGCCATCCTTTCAGCAGAAGTCCCGCGGCGCCCTTCCACGACTGCGCGAAAGGCAGTTCGTACGACCAGTTGCCGGCGAAGACGTGCTTTGCCCAGAAGCTGGAGAGGCCCCGGTCGGCTTTGCGATCGTAGAAGTCCAGAACGTACGGCGTGCCGTCGCTGTAATCTTGCGAATTGATCCCGCTGGAGTCGTCGATTGCCCTGGAAAAAGTGTAGGATGCCTGAGCGCGCAAGCCTCGCGCGAGCTGTTTCTGCGCACTGACTTGCAGGGCGTTGTAGAAGGACTGCGCGTCCGTGGTCCGCTGCGCCGCGCTGCCGAAATTGGGATTTCGGCGGCCCAGTTGCGGCTGATAGATTTTGATCCCATTTACGACTGTGGAGGGAGCAAGGTTCGCGTCACCAACCCGGAACAGATGCACTCCGCGGGCGCCTGCATAACCCACGCTCAGCACCCAATCCCGGCCCAAGGATCGCTGAATACTCGCATTGAACTGGAGTGCATAAGGAGTCTGCAACCGGTAGTTGAGCGTTTGCAACTGATACAGGACATGGTTCGGGTCAAAGGTCGCCAAAAGGTTGGGAAACGAAGGGGCCACAATCGAGGCGCGCTGGAAAAAGGGCGGATTCGTGCTCCCGGAGAACACGTAATACTTTGGCAGAATCTCGTCGTAAAAGCTGCCGAAGCCGGCGCGAACCGATGTTCGGCCCGTAGAAAACGGATCCCAGGCGATTCCCACGCGAGGAGCGAAATCTTTCAGCGCTGGATTCGCGAACCAGGATCCGCCGACCCTGACGCCCGGATCGGTGACATAGCGAAGATTTGAGATTTTGCCGTTCACCTCGGTAGGCACCGTGGAGAATTCATACCGGAGGCCGAGGTTTATCGCCAGATTTTTGCGTAGGCGAATGTCGTCTTGCACAAACCACGCGAAGACGCTCTGCCGGAATCCCCGGTCCGGATCGAAGCCGCCGGGCACAGCGAAATCAAACTGGCTGGGAATTCCTTGCAGGAAGTTTGCCAGGCTGGTGAACGTGAGCAATCCGCCCACTTGATTTGTGGTGTGTTGATTGAACTGAATTCTCTGGAAATCGAAGCCGAACCGGAGACGGTTGATTCCCCGATTAACATACAAGGTGTCGCCGTATTGCCAGTTGTTCAGGCGGTCCAGCCTCGGAAGGCGGTAGTCGCCGAAGTCTTCGGTCGCCACACCGGAGATCGTCAGGTAACCGAATGGCTGTCCGGGAATCCAAGAGAGCTGCGGGGGAATCGAAATCGTCCGTTCATTCACCGATTCGTGATCGGAACGGTTGAAACCGAACCGGAGAGAATTTACCAAGCGAGAGTTGAAGATGTGCTCGTCCGTCAACGTGACATATTGATTACGCGAGCGCTCCTTGGTGTTTGTACCCGGTACTTTGGTGGTCGGGGGCCGGTCAATGGAGCCGTTGTCGACCGTATACCGGCCAAATAGCGAATTAGCCGGCGAGAACCGATGGTCAATCCGGCCCTGTCCGAAATACTCGTTCGTCGGTTGTGGCGAAGTGAAGAGATATTGGCCAACTCCTCCACCCAGACTTCTTCCGTTCGGCAAAGGGAACAGGTCAAGCACGGGCTCGATGGATGGATTCACCTTGACAGCGCCGGACGGCAGCACGCCGTTTCTCGCGTTCAGATCGGGAACCGATGTGACGCCGGTGACGCCAAGGCGGTCGATCAAAGACTCGAATGCGCCGAAGAAGAAGGTTTGGTCCTTCCGGATTGGTCCCCCTAAAACACCACCGAACTGGTTGCGTTTGAACGGTGGAATAGGTTGATTTGCCGGATCGAAGAAGTTTTTCGAATCAAGCGCCGAGTTTCGGAGGAACTCGAAGACAGAACCGTGATATTGGTTCGTGCCAGAGCGTGTGACTGCGTTCACAACCCCTCCCGCGGAACGCCCGAACTCCGCCGAATAGGAGTTGGTGAGCACCTGAAACTCGAGGACTGCTTCCACTCCCAACAGCACGCCGCCCACCGATCCGGGTGTTTTGTTGTAGACATCGTTAATGTCAGTGCCGTCCAGCAGAAAGCTGCTCTGCTCCGGCCGCGCCCCATTGATCGAGATTTTCGGCGTCCGGCCGCCTACCGGGTCGTTGCCGGCGGTGGTCACGGCGTTGACGCCCGGCTCGAGCAGGGCCAATTGCTGGAAGGAGCGCCCGTTGAGCGGAAGGTCACGCATTTGCTTCTCATCCACTAAGCCGCTCGCTTCGCCCGATATCAAGTTGACGCGCGCCGTCTCGGCGGCCACGCTGATCTCGGTCACCTCCGGGCTGATCTCCAGTTGGACATCGGCGACAACCTCTTGACCGACTGCGAGATGGATGCCCGTGCGGCGGAATCCCTGGAAGCCACGCGCCTGGACATGAATCTCATATTCACCAGGCTGCAGAACCGGTTCACGCCAGCGTCCGCCTGTGTCCGTTACGAGATTATGGGCTGCGCCGGTTTCGACGTTACGTATCTCGACCGCCGCGTTGGGGATCGCGGCGCCCGATGGGTCCGTAACTGTGCCTTGCAAATACGCCCCAACAGTTTGCGGGAAAACCGCCACTGGAACGGCGAGCAAAGCGATTACCAGCGCTGAGGACTTCACGCGATACCCTCATAGACTACGCCAGATGGGCGTCCGTAACAACGATTATTCGGGTACGCTTCCCGAAAGTTTCTGTTTATATTGCAGTCCCGTTACCTGTTTAGGCATAAAGGCCACGGATTCACACGAATCGACACGGATTAAGTGAATCCGCGTGCGTCCGTATCTATCCGTGGCTACTCTTCTCCGGCCGCGCTCACCCTCGCGCCGTCAATTAACGACGGCGGCTAACATCGTGGCGTCGTCCGTCTGGCTGTCGCCTGAGAACTCGTCGAGTGCGGCGAATGCGGCCTGGACGATCCTGTCAGGTTGCCGCGTCTCACAAGCAGCTAAGGCGCCGAGGAGGCCCCGCACTCCCCACTCGTCGCCCGCCGTGTTTGCGGCCTCGACCATGCCGTCCGTGTAGGCGACGAACAGATCGTCCAGGTTCAACTGAACGGCGTGCGCATTGTAGACGGTATCCGCAAAAAGTCCGACGGGCGGCCCGCCGGCATCGAGCCACGCAACTGACTCTCCGCGAATAACCATCGGAGGATTGTGGCCTGCGTTCACGTATTGCAGCGTCCGGGTATCTTCGTCGAAAACACCATAGAATAAGGTGGCGTACCGGTTCGCGGGCGAGGATGCGTGCAATTGGCTGTTCACGGCCGTGACAACCGCGGCCACGTTGTCGGGGGCGAACAAAGCGGCTGTGCGAAGAGAGGACTGGACGTTCGCCATGATGAGCGCCGCAGGGAGCCCCTTACCCGATGCGTCGGCTACAGTGAGGGCCACCCGGCGGCCTGGTAGCGGCAGAAAATCGAAGCAATCGCCGCCCAGAGACCGCATCTGACGGCATCGGCCACTGTACATGAGCGTCTGTGTTTTGGCGCATGGAACTTCCATGAATCGTTCTTGCACCTCGCAGGCGCCCACCCAATCCTGGCTCACATCCACTACGACCGTGTCGGCAGTCATCTTTGCACCTCTGTAAGAACGTCGGCCGGGAAGGCTCAAAATCGACATCGTCCTTCAGAATCTTTTACTGTGCACTTGGCCGGGAGTTACTGTGAAATTTGTCCGAAAGCATGTCGAAAACCGGGAGCCGGCTCCGACTACCCTATGAACGCACCGAAGGTGGCGCGAGAAAGAGAGGAGCCAGAACATGAAATACATTTTGCTTATGACCGGAACGAAGGCAGGGGTCGAGACATACCGTGCATGGAGTAAGAAGGACATTGATGCGCACATGACGGTGTTGGTCAGCATCAACCAAGAGCTCACCAAATCGGGCGAGTTCGTGGCGACACAGGGCTTGGCAGCCCCGCATGAAGCTAAGCTGGTGCGGGGCCTGAAGGACGGAACCCCGGTCACCGATGGCGTTTTTCCCGAATCCAAGGAGTTTCTGCTGGGCTACTGGATCGTAGACGTAGCGACGCCGGAGCGGGCCTACGAGATTGCCGGCCGGATTTCAGCGGCGCCCGGGCCCGGCGGAAGAGCGACCAACATGCCGATCGAGGTGCGGCAGTTCGCGAGCCACGGTCCGCAATCGTGAGTGCGAAGGGCGCATTGCAGTGATTCCGCCGTCTTCCGATCTTCCAATCGGGCAACTGCTGCGAGAACTGACGCCACAGGTGCTCGGAACTGTAGTGCGCAGATTTCGTGATTTCGCGGCCGCCGAAGATGCCGTTCAGGAAGCCTCGATTGCCGCAGTGATGCAATGGCCGCGCGTCGGCGTTCCGGACAATCCGCGCGCGTGGCTGACGCAGGTCGCCTTTCGGAAGATGGCGGACCATATCCGCAGCGAGTCCGCCAGAAGGCGTCGCGAGACTGAGGTTGCAGAGGAGGCAGCGCGCGCGCCAGAGCCGGCCTTCGAGGCGACCTTAGACGGTGGGCCGCCGGGAGACGACGCGCTCGTTCTTCTCTTCATGTGCTGCCATCCAGCGCTTACGACCGCCTCGGCGATCGCTTTGACGCTGCGCGCCGTCGGCGGTTTAACCACGGCTGAAATCGGCAGGGCATTCCTGGTTCCGGAAGCGACCATGGCGCAGCGAATCAGCCGCGCCAAGCAGACCATCAGGGACTCCGGCATCCCATTTCAAATGCCGTCGGCCGAAGAGCGCGGCGAGCGTCTGCGGTCCGTGTTGCACGTCCTGTACTTGATTTTCAATGAGGGCTATACAGCCAGCTCAGGACCACACCTGTGGCGCGCTGATCTCTCTCATGAGGCGATACGCCTGACGCGGACTGTCCATAGCCTTCAGCCCGATGATGCAGAGGTCGCCGGCCTGCTTGCACTGATGTTATTGACGGACGCGCGCCGGCTTGCTCGAACCGGCTCGGATGGCGAATTAATTCCGCTCGCCCGGCAGGATAGAGCACTGTGGGATCGAGGGCAGATTGCGGAGGGCGTCGAGTTGCTCTCGACCGTATTGCCAAAAGGTTCCGTCGGGCCATATCAATTGCAGGCAGCCATTGCCGCCGTTCACGATGAGGCCGAGCGAGCTGAAGAAACGGATTGGCCCCAGATACTGGCGCTCTACGAGTTGCTGAAACGCATGTCTGATAATCCAATGGTGATTTTGAACCATGCAATTGCGGCGGCGATGGTGCACGGTCCGAAAAAGGGCTTGGATCTGCTAGACGGGCTGAAGGCGGACCAGCGAATCGCCCAACACCACCGCATGGATGCCGTTCGCGCACATCTGCTGGAAATGGCCGGCGAATCGGAGGCTGCCGCGAAATATTACCGAACAGGCGCGGGCAAAACCGCTAACCTTCCGGAACGCAACTACCTTCTGATGCAAGCCGCGCGTCTGACTACGATGACGACAGATTCCGCACAAACCTCGACAGATTGTGCTGGGAGCACTAGCCTTAAATCTCCGTAGTACACGCAGTTGCAGTGACTGCGAGCAGTCGCCTCAAGCGCTGGCGTCACACGGTGTCGGTCATGCTATACAAGGACGTGGACCGATGAGAGGCCACAATTTCCGTCCGCAAAAGTGCCGCTTAT
>DASQJB010000295.1:0-5556 GCA_035631295.1 Bryobacteraceae bacterium
TGTCCGACATGCCCAAGACGGATGCCCAAGATGAGTCCCTTGCGCTCCTCTTCTCCGCCGTATATCTTATATTGCATGCAAGTCGAACAGGAGGAGTAGCGATGCAACCGGCGAGAAGAGCCAGTGCAGAATCTGGGCGGCGCGTATGGCAACGCCTGCCGCTCATTCTTGGGTTGGTGTTGGCGCCATCCACTGCCGTTCTAGCGGCTTCCAATGTAACCGCCGCAGTTGACGCGGCTAGGGCCGACAATCTACCCGCGGTTCGGAGCCTGATTAAGGAGCACGCGGATGTAAATAGGACCGCCAATGACGGCTCCTCCGCGCTCTTGTGGGCGGCCTACCACTCAGACGCCGAAATGACGAAAGCGCTTCTCGCGGCGGGGGCCGTGGTTGACGCAGCGAACCATTACGGCGTAACTCCTCTTCTTCAAGCCAGCCGCAACGGCGACGTCGAAGTGATGCGAGCGTTGCTCGAGTCGGGGGCCAATCCGACGCGTTGGCACGCTGAAGGCGAGACGCCGCTGATGGCTGCGGCGCGCACAGGCCGCGTGGACGCGGTCCAGTTACTGCTTTCTCATGGCTCGTTCGTCAATGCCGCGGATCCGTATCAGGAAGAGACCGCGCTGATGTGGGCGTCCGCCGAAGGCCATGTCGAGGTAGTGAAAGCGCTGCTGGCCGGCGGCGCGGATGCCAACCTAAAAGCGCACGTCTCCACGATCACGGAGCGCAAAAACGCGGACCATCCTTCAGGCGGCTTTACGGCGCTGATGTTCGCCGTCCGCAACGGACACGAAGAGGTCGTGAAGGCGCTGATCAAAGGCGGCGCCGATCTGAAGCTGACCAATGCCGATGGCGCCACCGCGACCATCGTCGCCATCGTCAACGACCGGTTCGATCTGGCGAAAGAGTTGCTGGATCTCGGCGCCGACCCCAACGATGGATCCTTGTTTTTCGCTGTTGACATGCACGACGCCACCACCGACATGCGCGCGCACGATGGCTCACGGCTGCAACCCAGCCATCCGAACACGCTGACGGCCTTGACTCTGGTTAAGTCTCTGCTTGATCTCGGCGCGGATGTAAATAAGCCGTTCGTCGGCGCGTTACACTCGACGACGCTGTGCTGCGGCGCGTCCATCAACAGCACGCCTTTTTACCGCGCTGCGACGGCGGCCGATACGGAGGTCCTGAAGCTGATGATGGCTCCCCGGGCATCCGCAAACGCCGCGCAGCTCGAGTGGACGCCGAGCGATCCCAAGCCTAAAGACGGCAAGGGTCCTGGCCGCCCGAATCCGAACGCTGGCCGGACGGCCGTCATGGCCGCCATAAAAGGTGGCCAGGGTGCGCCGATTGCGGGGGGGCCCGGTTTCACCCGCATTGGTCCGCCGCAGTTCCGCGAGCCCGGCGTCCGCGATCCGCTCGAGGCTCTCAATCTCCTGCTTGCAGCGGGAGCCAATCCGAACGCCAAGGCGGGCGATGGGTCCACACCACTCCACCAGGCCGTGCAAGAGAAGCACGTGGCGATGATTCGCGCGCTCGCCGCCGCCGGTGGAAAGCTGGACGCCGTCAACAAGGACAATCTGACGCCCCTGCTTCTGGCCGAGGCCCCGGACAAGCCGAACCCCCTCGACATGGGCGACTTGGACGTGTATAAACCGAAGCGCGATTCGAAAGAGGAGGTCATCGCCGCCCTGCGGGAGCTGATGCATCTTGGTCCCAACGATCCTGCGCCTAAGCCGCCGCCGGCTCCTCCAGCCGAGAAGAAAGATAGCGGTGATAAAGAAAAAAAGGATCCCAACGCCGCCCAGACCAGTGAGAAATTGACGAGCGAGAAATGAAGATCGTAATCACAGGGGCGTTGGTAGGCTTTGCCACAGTCGCGCTGCTCATGGCGCAGACCAGGCAACCGGCTTCTCCACAAAAATCTGCGGCGCCCGTTCGCTCGGCAGCGGCCGCGCCGTCTACCGCCAACACAACGGCTGCCGACACGGCCGCAGAGGCAGTCAAGTACCGGGCATTTGTGGATAAGTACTGCGTTAGCTGTCACAACTCACGCTCGGCGATTCCGGCGGAGGATCCAGTAAATCTCGATGGCGGCTTCGATAATCTGTTGAGCCATGCGGGAACTTGGGAGAGAGTGATTCGTAAGCTGAGTGTGCGCGCAATGCCCCCTCAAGGTATGCCCCGTCCATCCGAAGCTGAGTACGCGGCTTTTACAGGCTGGCTTGCCGCATCGCTGGATCGCGCCTGGGAAGGCCGGAGCAACCCGGGCCGCTACGTCGTGCATCGTCTGAATCGCGCCGAATATGCGAACGCAGTGCGTGACCTGCTGGCAGTCGAGATCGACGTATCCGACCTGCTTCCGACCGACGGCGCGGAGTTTGGGTTCGACAACATCGCGACGGCGCTCAAAACGTCGCCGCTGCTGCTTGAGGGATACGTGAACGCGGCGCAGCGCGTGGCAGCGATGGCCGTCGGCGATCCGCAGGTAAAGCCCGGAACCACAGAGCATTCGATCAGCCGCGAGTTCAGCCAGAACGGATACATCGATGGCCTGCCGCTAGGAACCGTTGGCGGCACGGTCGTTCGTCACTTTTTTCCGGCGGACGCCGAGTATAAATTGTCGGGCCGGCTCGTCCGGGGCGTCCAGGAAGGCTACGCCGGCGTGGAGGGAAATGACACGCCGTACACCTTCGTCATAACGGTGGATGGCAACGAGGTGTATTCGGCTCCGGTTGGCGGTCCCAAGGACGACGAGATCCAGGCCGCCGATTTGGCCGCGGCGCAGCCAATTATCGACAAAAGGATGACGGGACGCGCGCGGGTCACTGCCGGTCCTCACGATGTTGGCTTTACGTGGAAAGAGCGCCCGTTCCAGTTGCAGGACGTCTGGGAGCCGTCGAGGCGCGACAGCCAGGAAATCCACTTCGTAGGCGGTATGCCCAAGCTGAGGTCCGTCTCCATTGATGGCCCGTACAACGTAAAGGGCGTGAGCGAAGGACTCAGCCGGCAACGGCTCTTTGTGTGCCATCCTGCCACCATCACGGACGAAACGAGCTGCGCGACTAAGATCCTCACCAACCTCGCGCGACGCGCGTACCGGCAACCTGTTACCCCCGCGGACGTCGAGGCGCCGATTTCGTTTTACAGGCAGGCACGGAACAGTGGTGGTGGTTTCGACGATGGCATTCGCGTTGGCGTCGCGCGGATTCTTTCGAGCGCGCACTTTTTGTACCGGATTGAGAAAGATCCGTCTGATGCCCGCCCTGGATTCGCCCATCCGGTCAGCGACATCGAGCTTGCCTCGCGCCTGTCCTTCTTCTTGTGGAGCAGCATCCCTGATGAAAAGCTGCTGGATCTGGCGGTTGCGGGGCGGCTGCGGGAGCCGGGGGTGCTCGCCGCGCAGGCGCAACGCATGATCCAAGACGAGCGCGCCGATGCCCTGGTAGAGAATTTCACGGGACAGTGGCTGCAGCTTCGCAATTTGGAGGCTAAAGTCGTTCCGGATCTGCTGATGTTCCCCGATTTCGACGACAACATGCGCAAAGGGTTCCGGAGGGAAACTGAGCAGTTCTTCGGGTATATTTTGCGCAATAATCGCAGCGCTCTTGAGCTTCTGAGCGCGGACTACACTTTCCTGGACGAGCGGCTCGCCAAGCACTACGGCATCCCGGGCGTCTACGGCCCGCAATTCCGGCGGGTGAAGATCCCCGATCCAAATCGTCGCGGTCTCCTGGGGCAAGGGAGCATCCTGGCGATGACTTCCGTGGCGACGAGAACCTCGCCGGTTTTCCGCGGCAAGTACGTGCTGAGCACCTTCCTCAACACTCCGCCGATTCCGCCGCCGCCGAATGTCCCAACGCTTGACGAAAGCAACAAGGCGGCGGCGTCGGTTCCGAAGACAGTGCGCGCGCAACTGGAATTACACCGGAGCAACGCGGTCTGCGCTGGTTGCCATCGCGTTATCGACCCGCCGGGTTTTGCCCTCGAGAACTTCGATTCCGTGGGGAAGTGGCGCGCTGCCGGCGCCGATGGGGCGACGATTGACACGGCAGGTATGCTCGCGGACGGAACGAAGGTCAACGGTCCCGTGGCGCTGCGGGAGGCGATCCTGAGCCGGCCCGACGCTTTCGCGACGGTCGTCACCGAGCGGATGCTGACCTACGCTCTGGGCCGCGGGCTGGAGCCGGGCGACATGCCGGTGGTTCGCCGGATCGTGAAGAAGGCCGGACAGAACGATTACAAAGTTTCCTCCATTGTCATGGGGATTGTCGAGAGCGCGCCATTTCAGATGCGCACGAAATTGGAAGCAAGTTCGGAATCGGCGGAATCCGTGCCGGTTGACACCGTTAAAATTGCACGATCAAATAAATAAGGTTGTGGGATCAAGAAAGGACTAGCATGTTCATTACGAAGAAGCACCTTTCGCGCCGCACGTTCGTCCGCGGCGGCTTGGGCGCTGCAGTCGCCCTGCCTTTCCTGGACGCGATGGTTCCGGCGCTCTCCGCGGCGCCGGCCTCGCCGTTCCGCTTCGGCGCGGTCTACTTTCCGTGTGGAGTGTGGCCCGATACTTGGCATCCGGATAAAGAGGGGAGCGACTTCGTATTTAAGCCGGTGATGCAGCCGTTGGAGCCATTCCGCAATCAGCTCGTCACGGTCAGCAAGATGAAGGCGCCGTGGGGCTCGTCGGTCCATCTCGGCGCCAGTTCGGCGTTCTTGAACGGTCTTGGCCCGGCCAATAACCGCAACGACGGAAAATCGGACGCTTTCGGAAAGATCGAATCGAAGAAAACTATCGACCAGCACATTGCGGATCACGCGGCTGGCGATACACCCCTGCGATCGATCGAAGTCGGCACGGAGGACATGGGCACCGCCGTCGGAGCGTGCGACGGCTTCGCCTGCACCTTCTTCAATACGTTGTCGTGGCGCGACGACGTGAGCCCGCTTCCGGTGGGAATCAATCCGCGCGTTACCTTCGAGCGGATGTTCGGTGAGACGGATTCGAAGGAGCGGCGCTTTGCGCGTCTGAAGGAAAAGCAGAGCCTGCTCGACTCAGTGACGGAGGAAACCGCGAAATTGAAACACTCACTGGGAGCGCCTGATCGCGCCATCCTCGACGAGTATCTCGGCAACATTCGTGACGTGGAAAAGCAGCTCGAACGCATGGAGAGCCGTCTCGGAACCATCACGGGCAATCCGGAAGCGCCGGTGGGCTTGCCGGATGCGTTCGACGATCACATGAACATTACCTATAACCTGATGCACCTGGCGTATCAGGGCGACATCAGCCGCGTGTTCACGTTCATGACCGGTCATGAAGCGAGCGACCGAGCCTACGGGCACATCGGTATTCCCGAGCAGCACCACACCATCTCGCATCACGGCAATGATCCGGAGAAATTGGCGAAGTATGCCAAGATCGCCACATACCAGATCCAGAAGTTGGCGGACTTCTGCGAGAAGCTGAAGGCGACGAAAGAGGGTGACGGAACGCTGCTGGATCACGCGGTTCTGTATTGGGGCAGCGGCATGAGCAACGGCAACGCGCACGAC
>DASQJB010000296.1:0-3308 GCA_035631295.1 Bryobacteraceae bacterium
CAACTACAGCGCCGGAGGACCCTCTCTATTTATGGCGGATGAATCGGGCGCCGAGGCTCGCGCGATCCACAACGCTGTGGCCGCGGGGGTGCTCGTTGTGGCGGCGGCGGGCAACGATGGCCAGGATCCCAATGGCGGCCAGGCCCCCAATAGCATGGGAGTGCCAGGGCTCGTCCCCGATGCGATCTCCGTGGGCGCTGTCTTCAATCAACGCATTTTCGATTACGCGGTGAACGTCGCCGGGATGACGCCGTTACAGGCATCCATCCCCGACATCTCCATGGATTCAAACTCGCCCGATTTATTCGATCCGGTGACAGCGCCCATCGTTGACATCGCGCAAATCGACGGAAACGGATTGGCATGCGACACGCTCGCCGGCGGAAGCCTGACCGGCAAGATCGCGCTGATCCAGCGGGGCACATGCTCGTTCAACACGAAGCTGAACAACGCGGCCGTGGCGGGCGCGGCAGGGGCGGTGGTGTACAACGATCAGGACACGGGACTGCTGAACATGGTGCTCAGCAACGCCTCTCTCCCGGGGTTGTTTATTTCGCAGACCGGCGGGCAGAATCTGAAATCGGCGATTGCCGGAAGCTCCAGCGCAACAGCTACGCTCGATTTCGCGGGTCTCACACCGTTCCCTCTGGGAACCTCGGATCTGATCGCCACTTATTCCGCGGCTGGGCCTACTTCAGGGGGTAACATCAAGCCGGATCTGCTGGCAGTGGGAGGGGATTACGTCGCGCTAGATTGCGCTGGCCTGGATGCGTTGGACGCGCAGGTTCTTACCGCCGACGCCACGGCCAACGATCCTATGAATCCTTACACCATCGGCGCCGGCACCAGCTTCGCCACTCCGTTTGTGACAGGGAGTTTGGCAGTGCTGGAAAGCGCCCGCCCGGGTCTGGCGGCGGCGCAATATCGTTCCCTGGTGGTCAACAGCGCACCGCAGTTCACTTCTGCCGTCGATGGAACGCTGGGCACGCCCATGGTGGTAGGATCCGGCAAACTCGATCTGCTCGGCGCGTTGCAGAACAATCTTGCGTCCGTGCCTTCCTCGCTCAACTTTCAAACCGCCGTCGGCCAAGTGAACAACACTCTGCCGCTGGCGGTCACGAACTTGGGCGCGAGTCCCGATACCTTCACTGTGACCGTGAATCCCATCGACGGATCGATCAGCCCATCGGTGGATGTCGCGACTTTTTCACTTTCTCCCGGCGCCTCACAAACGATTAACGTCGCAATGTCCGGTTCCGGGCTTGCGGCAAGCGTTTATGACGGCTATCTGTCGATCACGGGCGCCCAGACCAACGTCGCCACCCGAATCGGTTACTGGTTCGGCGTACCGGGATCGGCCGTGCAGAACGTCACAGTCCTAAACCAAAACGAGTTGAATGGAGGCGGAGTGCCGCTGGAATCGGGTCTTTCCATTCTAATCCGCTACACCGATCAGATCGGGATGCCTATCGCGGGGCCGGCGCCCACAGTAACCGCGCTCGCGGCCCGGTCAAAAGTGGTGAAGGTCGCCCCCCTGGGCGACATTCCCGGAACCTACGAGGTCGATATTCAACTGGGCCGCGTGTCTTTCACCTACGACGAATTCGACATCGCGGTGGGCTCCGTAACGGCTTCTGTGTACGTGCCAGTATTCTGACGACGCTACACTCCCATCTCCTTGAACACTTCGCGCGCGATGCGAAAGCTATCGACGCCGGCCGGCACGCCGCAGTAAATCGCGACTTGCAGAAAAACTTCCTTGATCTCTTCTTTCGTGACGCCGTTCTTCAGCGCGCCCCGCACATGCATCTTCACTTCGTGTGGCCGGTTCAGCGCGGAGAGCATCGCCAGGTTCAATAGGCTCCGTGTTTTTCGGTCCAAGCCTGAGCGGCCCCAAATTTCGCCCCAGCAATATTGGGTCACCAGTTCCTGGAGCGGACGATTAAAATCGTCCGCGGTGGCGAAAGCATGATCCACGAATTCCGCGCCCAGCACATCGCGCCGGATGGTCAGACCTCTATCGAATGTTGGTTTATCCACATTGCTCCTTTTTGGTTAAGCTTTGCCCTGCCCGGCGGCTTCGCCGCCGACCCGCACGCCGGCCCACCGTTCCACCGGTTTGACGATCTCCGACATGTCGGCGTCCACGCCCTCGCTTCCCACGGTAATGGCGAGGAGTTGCTTTACCGCGCTCCCCACCACCATGGGCACGCCGAGCGCGTCGGCTTCCTCCATGCACAGGCGGATATCTTTATTCAAAAGTCCGATGGCGAAGCCCAGGTTGAACGTGCGGGGGATCACGAAGCGCGGGATTTTGTCCTCGGTCGCACTATTGCGCCCGGTGCCCGAGTTGATCACCTCGACAATCTGTTTGGGGTCGAGTCCGGCCTTTACGCCCATCACCACTGCTTCCGAAGAGATTGCCATCGCGGTGGCGGAAAGCAGATTATTCAGCAGCTTCATGGTCTGGCCCTGGCCGGGCTGGCTCCCTACTAGAAACAGCTTTCCCAAATGGATAAGCACCGGCTTCACAATCTCGAAGGTTTCGTCCGAACAGGAAACCATAACCGCCAAAGTGCCGCGCTCGGCGCCTCCCAATCCTCCGCTAACCGGCGCATCGACGGCGGCGATTCCCTTGGCCGCAAGCCCTTCGGCGACACGCTTGGCGTAAGTTGCGCCGGTGGTGGAAGTGTCGACGAAAATCTTGACGCGGCTCCCTTCGGCGATGCCGTTCGGGCCCAGCGCCGCGGAATGCACCACTTGTGGAGTTGGCAAACTCCCAAGCACGATTTCTGCGGCTGACGCCACCTCGGCGGGCGATCCGGCGCGCTTGGCGCCCATTTGAAGAAACGGCTCCATCACGGCTTCGCTTGTGTCGTAAATGGTGAGCGCGAACCCCGCCTGGATCAGGCGGCGCGCCATTCGCCCGCCCATCCGGCCTACGCCGAGGAAGCCAAGGTTTTGATTGGTCATATATTGAGTCAAATGGATATCGTACACCTGCGGGAATGGATCGGGCGCACGGAGACCACAGAAGACGAAGTGACGGCCACGCCCGCCGCCCTTCTCTCGGCCACTCTAGACCGCGAAGATCCTGAGCCCCGAACCGGAGATCCACTCGGCGACCCGCTGCCTCCACTCTGGCATTGGCTGTATTTCTTGCCGCGGCATCGCCAAAGCGAGCTTGCTGCAGACGGGCACGCCCGCCGCGGCGTATTTCTGCCTCCTGTTCCGTTGCCGCGCAGGATGTGGGCCGGCGGCCGGTTTGAATTCCACCGGCCCTTGCACATCGGCGAACGCATTACGCG
>DASQJB010000297.1:0-4093 GCA_035631295.1 Bryobacteraceae bacterium
ATGCTTGTCGCGATCGGGTTCGCGGGTGTCAACGGTGCTGGCGTCAATGGTGACGTTGACGGAGGACTTGGCCAGGTCGCTGTCATCGACGATCACGATGCCGTTGACGGCGTGGAATTCCCCGCGCACGGTGGAGATCATTAGGTGCGTCACGGCGAACTGCGCAGAACTGTGTCGGGGATCGATCTTGTAGGTGGTGGTGCCGGCGAATACGGGCAGGGAAACGAGCGACGCCACCGCTAGGATGAATGCAATTCGAGAAACGCACGGCTTCATTCGTTCAACTCTCCTGTTATTTAATGTTCCGGGCGCGAAGACCATTTTTGATGCGCGGCGAAGCGAAACGGTTCGCGTTTTCGGACTTCCGCCACCAGTTCGGCCAACAATTTCAGGCGCACAGCGGGAATATGGCGGAATTGGTCCTTGTGGAGGTCGTGTACTGGTTGCTCCAATTTCTTGAGCAACTTGAGACCTTCCGGGGTGATACGGGTCTTGATGACCCGGCGGTCATCCTGTTGCCGCTGCCGAGTAATCCAGCCGTGTTTCTCCATGCGATCGAGAAGGCGGGTCATGTCGGGGTCGCGTGAAAGCATGCGTTCGGCGATGCCGCGGCAGAGAAGGCCCTCGGGTTCGGCGCCGCGGAGAATGCGCAAGACGTTGTATTGCGCGGGGGTGAGGCCGGCGGACTTGATGACGACTTCGGCTTCCTGGGAAAGAGAGTCGGCGAGTTTGAGGAGGGAGACAAAGAGATGATCTTCCAGAGCAAGGGCACGTTGAGACATGGCTGCTCCCATTGTTGTCGTTATAACGACTATTGTCAAAAGGAAAATAAAGCCGAAACCGGAAATTGGAAAATGGCAATGGAATCCCAGGATCGCGCGGCACTGAAACGCCCGGGCTCGCGCACACACCGGCGCAGATGGCGAGGGACTTTCCGCCGCCCTGCGAGAGCGCCCAAAAGGGTCGGCCACGGCAGCGGCGCTAGGGCTTGGACAGGGGACGGAGGTGGACTTCGCTGATGAAGCTTTGCGGGCCTTGCAGCGCGAGCATGGCGACGGCGTGCGCGACGTCATCCGCGCTGAGAACCTTGGAGGGATCTTTGGGACCGCGTCCGGAGAAGTCGGTGAACACGCTGCCGGGGCAGATGGCGCTGACGCGAATGCCGAAGGCGCGGAGATCTTCGGCCATGCAAGCCGTAAGACCTTGAAGGCCCCATTTCGAGGCGCAGTAGAGAGAGCCGCCAGCGAACGTATTTTTCCCCGCGAGGGAACTGATGTTGATGATGTCGCCAGCGCGGCGCTGAATCATGAGAGGAACGACGGCACGGGAGACGAGAAAGACGCTTTTGAGATTGGTGGAGAGAACGTGGTCCCAATCATTTTCGGACTTGTCCTGCAGGGGACCGAAACCAGGATTGCCGATTCCCGCGTTGTTGACGAGAAGAGCGATGGGACCGAGCTTTTCTTCGGTGGTCTGCACGAGGGCGGCGATGTCGCGAGAACTGGTGACGTCGGCGGATTGCGCGAGGACGCCATCGGTGATGGAGCGCAGAGCGGAGGCGGCGGACGCGAGGGTGTTGGAGTCGCGAGCGCAGATGGAAATGGAAGCGCCGAGGCCGGCGAGTTTTCGGGCGATGGCTTTTCCGATACCACGACTTCCGCCGGTGATCAGAGCGACGCGGCCGGAGAGAGGTTTTTCTACCGCGATTTCGGATGCATCGGACATGGAAATTCCCCCTTACCGTAAGGTTGAATTTTATGCGAAACTGAACATACTCCCAAGGATGCCGCCCGACTTCGGAAGTTTTCGAGGTACGCCGGAGCGAGACGGTGAGACGCAAAACGTGGGCGTCTATACGGAAGTGGCAAGTAAGTCTCTCCGTAGTGACTTGCGGTGGGATAGCGGCTGCACCTATAATTCCGAGGGTTCCGAGAGCGTCATACTTTTTTTGCAGTGCAAGCGCAGGGAGGACTGGCCAGCTAGTCAGCGTGCTGCCAGTTTGTATCAGGTCAAGGAAAATCGCAGAATAAGAGGTAGAAGCGAGGAGATAAAGGAATGAACGCGACACGTGGAATGGCGGCCCTGGCGGTATTGGTGGGGTTGGGCCTGATGGGAATGAATGCAGCGCCGCTGGCGGCGCAAGGTGCAACGCAGGGCGCCACCGGCGGTGCCGCCCCGCAGCAGAAATACACGGTGGCGGAATACAACGCGTACACGGCGGCAGCGAACGAGAAGAATCCGCAGGCGCAGTCAAAGCTGCTGGACGATTTCATTGCCAAGTACCCGAATTCCAGTCTCCTGAATTACGTCTATCCTCTCTACTACCAGAATTACGCTGCGCAGAAGAATTACCCGAAAGTGATCGAGTACGCGGACAAGGAATTGGGGTTGCCCGGCGTGACGGCAAGCGAAAAGTACCAGGCCTATTCGGCGCGTGCATTTGCCTATAACAACACCCCGAATCCGGATCCCGCGCAGGCCAAGGCCGCTTATCAAGCGGCTTTGGAAGGAGCGAAATCGGTAGACGCGCTGGCCAAGCCGGAAGGGTATGACGACGCGAAGTTCGCCGAAGAGAAGAAGAAGGCGGTGCTGAGCTTCAACGGGACTGCGGCGAGCGCGGCGATGGCGGCCAAGGATTACCCGAACGCGATTCAAGTATACAAGACGATACTGACGACCAATCCGGACGACTTCATTTCGAATTTCAATATTGGACGCGCGTATTCGGCGATGAATCCGCCGCAGACCTTGGATGCACTGTGGTATTACGCACGAGCGGCTACGTCGAAGACCGCCACGGAACAACAGTCGAAGCAAGTGAAGGCCTACCTTCCGAAGGTAATCACGAACTATCAGGGCGGTACGGTGTGCGATCCGTTGACGCAGGCAGAGACGAACGAGTTGCTGCAGCTGGCGTCGACATCGGCGGATCGTCCCGCAAGCTACAAGTTGATTAGTGCGGCGGACCTGGATGCGGCGCGGAAAGATATGACCATCGCCTCCGTGGTGACGGACCTGAAAGCCGGCGGGGACAAGGCCAAATTGACGTGGACGGCAGCGTGCGGACTGGAATTCCCGGACGTGCCGAGCAAGATCATTGAAGTGGATCCGGGCACAGACTCCGTTGCGCTGAAGTTGGCGTTTGTGACCAGCGACGCGGAATTTGAAGCGGCGACCACGGCGAACATGGAAGTGAAGATCAAGACGGCGGATCAACCGGATGCCGCGAAGCTGGAGAAGGACAATGCCGTGAGGTTCACGGGCACCCTGGAATCTTATGATCCGGATCCGGCGTTCATGCTGCACTGGGACAAGGCGAAAGTAAACGAGGAAGATCTGCCGAAGCCGGGCAAGAAGCCGGCGGCGAAGAAGCCGGCGGCGAAGAAACCGCAGTAAGCCAGTGGAGAGTGGCTAGCAGCGAGTGACCAGCCAAGAGCATCGGATAAGCGGCCCTGGGGAAATCCGGGGCCGTTTGTTTTTGGGGTGTGGGCGGTCGCAATTCTGGAGCAGCGTTCCGGATGACAACCCGCGTTGGCGCTGGAGGTCAGCGTGCGCGGGGGCGGCGATGGTCGAGTTTGTACTCGGTGATTTTGCGGCTAAGCGTGTTGCGATGAATGCCCAGGACTTCTGCGGCGCGGGACTGGTTGCCGTTGGTGCGTTCGAGAACGCGCTTGATGAAGCGCTTTTCGAATTCGCCGACAGCCTCGTCGAAGAGGATGCCGCGCTCGACCATCAAGGAAACCAGGCCTTCCAGTTGATCTCTCACGGGCGTAGCTCCGCAACAGAAAATAATGCAAACAGTGGCCTGCTAGTCCAATTCGCGGCCTACCAGAATGCGATAGGCTTCGCGATACTTCGAGCGAGTCGCCGCGACGATATCAAGCGGTAGTTCGGGCCCAGGGGGAGTCTTGGGCCAACGAATACGTTCGAGATAGTCGCGAACGAACTGCTTATCGAAAGAGGGCTGGGGCCCACCAGGTTTGTACTGCGCAGCCGGCCAAAACCGCGAGGAGTCTGGCGTAAGAGCTTCATCGATCCAAATCAAGTCGCCATTCAGGATGCCGAACTCGAATTTGGTGTCGGCAAGGAGGAT
>DASQJB010000298.1:0-11627 GCA_035631295.1 Bryobacteraceae bacterium
CAATTCCTAGCAGCGTGCGAAGCTCAAAAACGTTCCAGTGGTCCTTTCCAAGAATGTTGAGGCGCGAGCCGTCGCGCGCCAGCGGATAGCATTCACGGGTGATCGCCTTAATGAAGGTCGATTTTCCGCAGCCATTCGGTCCGATAATGGCCACATGCTCGCCCGCTCCGATGCGAAGTGAGATATCATCCAGGGCCAGCGTGGAGCCGCGCATCACGGAAACACGCTCGAATTCGATGAGAGGACACTCTTCGGGCATGGAATCCTCTATCTTAAGTGAGAATGTCGAACGGAAAATCGATAACGCATGAGATCTGGCTCGTCAGGCATGGAGAAACGGAATGGAGCCGCTCCGGCCAACACACTTCGCGCACGGACCTTCCTCTGACGCCGCAAGGCGAGGAGCGCGCGCGCCGCGTGGGAAAGCTTCTGGATGGCCGGAAATTCGCGCTGGTGCTTTCCAGTCCGATGCGTCGCGCGCTGGACACGTGCCGGCTCGCGGGTTTCACTCCCGGGATTTCAGAAGATCTGCACGAATGGGACTATGGCCAATACGAAGGCCTGACCACCGCCCAGATTCAACAAACCGCTCCGGGTTGGACCATCTGGACCGCCCCTCCCAAAGGCGGCGAGACGATCGAGCAAGTGAGCGCGCGAGCCGAGCGAATCGTCGCGCGCGCCTTACAGGCCGATGGCGACGTGGCCTTATTCGGACATGGCCACATGCTGCGCATCTTGGCGGCGCGGTGGGTGGACGCCTCCCCGAATTGGGGCCGCGCGCTCGCCCTCGCCACCGGATCGGTCAGCGTTTTGGGATGGGAGCACGACTGGCGCGTCATCCGGCTCTGGAGCCAGGTCGCATAATGGGATTTGCGTACTGCTGAGTTGAAAGCGCAGGCTCGCATACCGGATCTGGGGGTCCGGCGCGGACGAGGGCGTCCGATCCACGCTTTCTGGCTCTGGCCGAATGTATTGAGCCTGGACGCACCGCTTGTGGCGGTGCTCTGGCAACTCCTGTTCGCCCGATGTTTCCGCGCTTCGCCTGGGATTGCGGCGGCAACTCTGCTGGTGGCAGCCGTGTGGCTCATCTACAGCGCGGACCGAATGCTGGATGCATGGCGCGGAGCCGGAAAGCGGCCGCGGCACCAGTTTTATCGCCGCTACTGGCGCGCCGTGTTGCCGGTCTGGGGCGCCGTGTTCGCCGCGGCCGCTTTTCTTTCCTGGTTTGCCTTGCCGCCACGGCTCCTCGATCGCGGTCTGTGGTTGCTCGCAGCGGTGGCGTTGTATTTCGCAACCGTTCACGTGGCGCCGAAGTGGGTCTGCAAGGGCGGCAAGGAGGCGTTGGTGGCCATTCTCTTCGCGCTCGGCGCCTCCGCGGCCGCCTGGAGCGACATCCGCAACGCCCCCGATTTGCTCGCGGTGATTCTGTTTTCTTGCCTCTGCTGGATCAACTGTGCGGCCATCGAACAATGGGAGGGTGGTCCGAGCAGATTCCGCATCGGCATCGCGGCGGCATGCGTCGGATTGGCCGCGGTCTTGTTTCTCCACCAGCGCCGGCCGGTGTTGTGCGGAGCGGAATTGGCTAGCGCGCTGGCGTTCGTGTTGTTGGATTCCCGCGCCTTCCGCATGCCGCCGGACCTGCTGCGCGTGCTGGCCGACGCCGCGCTGCTGAGCCCGATTTTCCTGCTGCCGGTCGCGGGGATGCGGAGCTGACGCCTTGGATTGCGACCGCATCGCCCGTGCCTACCGATGGATTGAATACTTGAGCTTCGGGCGCGAGCTCGAGCGCCGTCGATTCCGGCATATCCCCCACGTTGCAGATGCCTGCCATGCTTTGATTTTGGGCGGCGGCGACGGCAGGTTTCTGGCGCGCTTGATGCGCCAGAATCCGCGTGCCCGCGCCGAGTACGTCGATTGCAGCCCCCGAATGTTAAGCCTCGCCCGAAGCAGAGCCGGGGGCGATCGTGTCTCTTATCGGCTCTCCGACGCGCGCGCCCTTCCACTCGCGCCGGAAAGCTTCGACCTGATCGTGACGAATTTCTTCCTCGATTGCTTCGATGAAGCCGATGCCGCGGAAGTTGTGGAACGGGCGGCCCGCGCAGCCTGCCCTCGCGCCCGGTGGCTGGTTGCGGAATTCCGGCCCGTTCCGTGGGCTGGGTTTCTTCTACGCGGCCTATACCTGTTCTTCCGGGTGACGACCGGTCTCAAAACCCGCCGGCTGGTGAATCATCGAACGCTGCTTGCGCGTCATGGCTTCCACTTGGAGCACGAAGAGCGGTCGTGGTTCGGATGGCTGACATCGGAGCTATGGCGGCGCGACCCGGGTGTGCTTGTATCAGGGCACGGCTTCAAGCCGTGCCGCTCGGGCGTCTGCCAGCCGAGGGTTTAGCCCCTGCCGGGCCTAGCGCATCGCGAAATTCCGGTACATAATAAACACGAAACATGGCGCGGAGCTGCTTTTGGACGCTAGCGTGGGCGATGCGGCTCGGATTTGCGGGCGACGCCATCTCTACCCCACCAAAGGTTGTACACAAGGTAGAGCCCGAATATACGCGCGCCGCGCGCCTCGCGACGGTTCAAGGCACGGTGCTGATCGAAGCTGTCATTGACGTTTCCGGCGCTCCCACAAGACTGAGGATTGTGAGCCCTTTGGGCTTCGGCCTCGACGACCGGGCATTGCAAGCGGTTTCCCAATGGCAGTTTGAACCCGCCAGGAAGGATGGCGTTCCGGTGGAAGCCGTCACCATCGTTCCGGTCGACTTTCGGTTATTCCACCGCTGGTTCGATCCGAAACCCGAGGAGCATCGCACCTCCTACAATTTGGCCGTCGCGGCGATCCAAGAGCACAAGCGCGACAGCCAAACGCTGGACACGATCAAGGATTTGGCGCGACAGAAATATCCGCCGGCGATGTATCTCTACGCGAAGCTGCTGGAAGCCGGCGATGGATTTCCGCAGGATCCAGAGCAGGCCTTGAGTCTAACAGTCGAAGCCGCGAATCAAAATTATCCTGCTGCGATGTACGACACGGGCCGCATGATGATGGAAGGACGCCGGCTTCCCATCGATACCGAGAAGGGATTGGAGTTGATGCGCAACGCGGCGGTGCTCGGCCACAAGCGCGCGCAATTCCATCTCGGCGTGGCGTTTGAGACTGGCAATGGGGTTCCTCAGGACTTGGTTGAAGCGCGCCAATATTTCAGGTTGTGCGCCGGGGCTGGCGAACCGCCCTGCCAAGTGAAGCTGGCGAAGCTTCTGCTCGATCGGCCTGACCGCCTGGAACGCGACTACATCCAAGCCATCGCCTGGCTCCAGTTGGCCGCCGAGCGCGGCAGCATGCATGCGCGCATGATGCTGGAAGAGCAACACCCGGAGCTGACGCCGAAACAACTCGCCTGGGTTGACAAGCTAAAGACGCAGCTTGTCCGCACCCACTGAAATTCATCCGTCACCCTGGGTGTGTCTTTTTGCGCCTTGGCGTGCGGTTGGGCCTCCGGCTAACCCGACGGGCAAGTCCTCTAGTCATTCACCGCGGACAACGCATTCAAGATAACGCGGGCGGCGGTTTCTTCTCCGACGACGGAGTTGACCATTAGATGAAAATAGTGACGCTGAGGCCAGTCGACTTCGAAGTTTTGTTTGATGAAGTTCGCCCGATCCTGGTCCACAGTTTCCACCAGCTCCACCGCCTCTTTCTCGCTCTTTCCTTGCCCTTGGAGCCGGCGCACCTTTTCTTCAAACGGTCCGTAGATGAACACGTGAAAGGCGTCGGGACGCTCATGCAGATAGTAGGCCGATCCGCGGCCCACGATCACGGCGTTGCCCTCGTCCGCGGCGGTGCGCACCAGCTTTTCCGACACCTGGCGGATGCCTTCCGCGTCGGCCAACTGCACGCCGCGGGCAGAGGCCAGGTTTCCTTCGAAGCTGCCGCGCAGAAACGCCTTGAAAAGCCGGTAGTGAAGCGGATCTCTACGCTCCTCGCGCTGCTCGATGTGACGATGGTCGCATTGGAGATGGCGGGCGATTTGGTCGGTAAGAAGCTGATCCCACAGTTTCCAGCCGAGTCGTTCGGCGACGCGAGCGGCGATGTCTGCCGCGCCGCTGCCGTATTCCCGCTCGAACGTCACGATTCGGATCATGGCCTGGCTCCCTTTGCTTATCCCACCGCAGCTTCCGCGCCCCCGGCGCGCGGATCGTTTTTCTTCAAGAGGAACGTCAACACGAACATAACGGCGGCGCCGACCGCCAGGACCTTAAACGTATCGATGTAGGCCAGCGTCTGCGCCTGCGCCTGAAGATTTTGATACAACATCGCTTGCGCCTTTCGCTGGGCATCCGCAACGCTGGTCCCGGAATGGACCAATTGCGCCGCGAGCCTGCTCAATGCGTTTCGAAAATTCGGATCGAAGTTGTTGGCGTGCACCACGAGAACAGTCTGATGAAATTGCGCGCGCCGCGCCAGCAGCGTTGTCACCAGGGAGGTGCCTACGCTGCTGCCGATATTCCGCATGAAATTGATCATGCCCGCTATGGCATTGCTTTTCTCCACGGGAAGACCGACATAGGCGGAAAGCGTGATGGGAACGAAGAGAAAGCCGAGCGCAAACGCCTGCGCTATGCGCAGCCACGAGGCGAAAGAGAAGCTGATGAGCAAGTCGACTCGAATCGCGGAATAGTACATTCCCGCCGCCATGCACAGCCAACCGAAGGCCATAATATACTTCGCCGGATACTTGGAAGTAAGTTGGCCCACCAGGGGCATTTCAAACAGCAAAACCAATCCCGATCCGGAAAGAACCAATCCCGCCAATGTGGCCGTATATCCCATCAGCGTTTGAAGCAACTGCGGCACCATTACCAGGCTCGCGAAATAAAGCACGCCTAAAATGAACATCATCAAATTCGACGCGGCAAAGTTGAAGTTCTTGAACATCTTCACGTCGAGAATGGGCGCTTTATGGCGCCATTCCCAAATCACCAGGGAAACCAGGCAAACCGCCGCGGTCACCGCCAGCGTGGTGATGAAGCGTGAGCCGAACCAATCGTCCTCCTGGCCCTTGTCGAGCATGATCTGGAGCGCAGCCACTCCCACGGCCAGCAAGCCGACGCCAACGTAATCCAATCTCGCCCTAGCCGTCCTCTGAAGCTTCAAATAGGGCGGGTCCTCCAGCATCCGCAGCACTAAAAACAGCGTCAGAATGCCGACGGGAAGGTTGATGTAAAAGATCCACCGCCACGAATAATTGTCGGTGATCCAGCCTCCCATCGTGGGGCCCACTGTCGGCGCGATCACGGCGGTGATGCCATAGAGAGCGAACGCCAGCCCGCGCTTCTGGGGCGGGAATGTGTCCGCCAAAATGGCTTGCGCCATCGGCTGAAGTCCTCCTCCTCCCACGCCCTGCAAGGCGCGGAAAATGATCAGCATGCCGAGGCTGGGAGCGGCGCCGCACAACAGCGAACTGGCCGTGAACAGCATAATGCAAGTCATGAAAAACCGCTTGCGGCCGAAGCGGCCCGCCAGCCACCCGCTGATGGGCAGCACGATCGCGTTCGCCGCCAGATACGACGTGAGCACCCAGGTGCTTTCGTCGTTGCTTGCGCCCAGGTCCCCGGCTATGTGCGGGAGCGCCACGTTGGCGATGCTGGTGTCGAGCACCTCCATGAATGCGGCCAGCGCCACCACCACGGCGATTAGCCACGGGTTGAATTTCGGCGTCCAAACGGCGGCGGAGGTTTCCGGCGGCGGAGGCAGGGTTTCCAGTTCGGCCATTGCGTCTTCCTTAGTAGAGGAACACCTTGGGCGTAACCGACATCCCCAGCCGTAACCTGTGGTCCGCGTTTTCACCGGGATCGAGAACGATGCGCACGGGAATCCGCTGCACCACCTTCACGTAATTTCCGGTAGCGTTCTCGGGCGGCAGGATGCTGAATCGTGATCCACTGGCTCCTCCAATCTCGTAGATCCTGCCCTTATACTCCCCGCTGTAGGCATCTACGGTGAACCTCACACGCTGGCCGGGCTTCATCTGCCGGAGTTGGGTTTCCTTGAAATTGGCCGTCACCCAGATATCTTCCAACGGAACCACGGCCATCAACTGCTGGCCGGGAGAAACGTTTTGCCCGACCTGCGCGGTTTTCATCCCGACGATCCCCGTCACCGGCGAGACGATGGTGGTGTAGCTCAAATTCAGTTTCGCCTGGTCCACCGCGGCTTTCTTCTGCTCCACCTGCGCCGCGGCAGCTTTGGCTTGAGCCTCTCTGCCGGCCACCTGCTGCGGCCCGGTTCTGGCCGATTCAATCGACGCATCTGCTTGGACGATTTGTTGCTTGGCTTGCTCCACGGCGGCTTGTGCCACGCCGATATTCTGTTCGGCTTCGCGGACCGCCGCCTTACGTGCGTCGACCGTGGCCTGGTTTGCCGCAGCTTGCTGAACCGCGGTATCGTAGATCTGCCGGGCGATCTCGTTCTTGTCGACCAGGAGCCTGTACCGTACTACGTCGTCAGCGGCCTTCTGGTAGTTCGCCTCCGCTTCTCTCACCTGCGCCTGGGCTGTCTCCAGGCGATCCTGCGCTGCTCTCAATTGCTGCTCCGCGCTTCGCAGAGCCGCCTCCGCGTTCGCGCGAGAGGCCATGGCGGTCTTGAGCTGGGCGCTGGTGTCCTGGCCGGTGATGGGTACCTGGATCTGAAAGTTCCCCAACGCCGCCTCTGCGTTTCGAAGATCCGCTTGGGCTTGCGCCAGCGCTACTTCGTAATCGCGCGGGTCGATGCGGACCAGCACATCTCCCGCCTTCACGCGCTGCTGGTCTTCGACCCGAACGTCGATGATGTATCCCGAAATCCGCGCGCTAATAGGGTTGATGTTGCCGTCGATTTGTGCGTCGTCGGTGGTCTCGTAGGCGCTGAAGTAACGCCAAAGGTAATATCCACCCACCGCCAGGATCGCCAAGAACAGGAAGAGCACCAAGTAACGTCCCAATTTTCTCTTCCTGCCGGGGACTCGATCTTTAAGTGGAAACGTCTTGCCCTTAGGCGGAGTGCTTTTTTCTTCCACCAGGTCGGCCATGCCTATTTGCCCCCTATAAATTTCCGCATATTTTGCTCAGCCCCGCCCAGAGCCCGGGCTAGCTCGGCCTTCGCAACGTTGTGGGAGTAGAGCGCGGCGATGAGCGAGTCATTAGCGCTCGCCACCGATTGCTGCGCCTGCACCACCTCTATGTTGTCGGTGACGCCGGCTAAAAACCGATCGCGCGACTGCACCAGCGTCGCATTCGCTAGCGCCAGGTTGTCTCTTGCCACCGCTACCTGATCGGCCGCCGTACGTAGATCCAGCAACGCATCGCGGACTTCCACGTCGATCTGCGCGCCCAAATCCGCAAGTTCATCCTGGCGCTGTTTTAAGGTGGCCTTCGCCTGCACGATATCGCCTTCAATTCGTCCGGCGTCGAAAACGTTGATTCTGGCGGAGGCGACAAACGTGAAGGTCCCATGAGAGTTATCGAGAGTGGGGCCAATCACGCCGTAGTCGCCGTTGATTTGCGCCGTGGGGTAGCGCTCGCCGCGGGCCCCCTTCACCGCATCTTCCGCCGCCCGCACCTGCGCTTTGGAGCTTTGGTAGTCCCGCCGCTGCGCCATGGCCGCCTCCAACGCCGCCGACTGTGTGATCGAAGTCAGAGGCGCAAACGGAACCTCTTCGGCGATGATGAAATCCTGCCCGGGCGGCAACCCGATGATGCGGCCCAGCGCCAGCTTGTCTTTTTCGTACGTATTGGTTTGCGCAAGCAGGCTCTGTTGCTGCTGCTTTAACTGCACCTGTGCCCGCAGTACGTCAATGCCTGCCGCCGTCCCGGCGCGTTGCTGATCCACCGCCTGATCATATAGCGCCTGCGCCGTTTCCACCTGTGCTTGAATCGACTTTACGCGGGAGGCGTCGGCGATGATCAGAAAATAGCCATTGGCGGCAGCCTGCACCACTATGTCGCGCGCGTCTTGCACGGAGAGCTGAGCCGCCCGCTCGCTTTGGCGCGCGGACTGATAGGTCTTCCGCAGGTTGTAGTCGTAAGCCGCCCACTGCATGTAAGCGCGCACGTCGATGTACTGAAATGGACCCACGATGGTCGGAATCTGGAAGCCCTGAGCATTAGTTGGGAAACCGAAGGTCTTCAAGTTAAGCTGTTCGGCGGTTTCGGTGACTTGTGCATAAACCTGAGGCAGCAGCGCGCTCAACGCCCGGATGCGCTGGCCTCGCGCCGAGTCGCTGGCGGTTTCGCTCACCAGCAGTCCCAAATTCGCCTTCAACGCCCGGTTGATCGCGTCGTCAAGCGTGAGCCGCAACGGCGTTGAGGACGCCCTCCCGGTGGGCACGCTCCCCGTAAACTGGCTCTGCTGGGCGTTGGCCATGGAAAGGGCCAAACAAACGACGCCCAAACGCGCAATTGCGAACTTCCCGAGGAAATGGATTCTCATTCTTGTCGCTCCCGATATACATTAATGCCTCGTTGTTAGATGTCCGTCCTCCGCCGACCGATCTAGCTTCATTTGGGTGGGAACGCCGCGCGGCGGAAAGCGGGCATCGGAACGCGCCGCCCCTATAATGAAAGCGGAATATGGCCCTCGTTCCTCCGTATATCGCAGCGATGGAGCCTTACATGAGCGGCCTTTCCATCGAGGAAGTCCGCCGGCGCCATCGCTTGGAGCGGGTAGTGAAGCTGGCTTCCAATGAGAATCCCTTCGGTCCTTCGCCGCTGGCGGTGGAAGCGGCGAAAGCGGCGCTTTCCGCAAGTCACCGTTATCCGGACGCAGGATTGGCTTTGCGCGAAAAGCTCGCCGGTTGGTTCAACGTCCGGCTAGAGAACGTTATCGCCGGCGCCGGATCGGAAGGAATCATGGCCGACATCGTGCGGACCTTCCTCGCCGACGACGACGAGGCGCTGGCCAGCCAGGCGACTTTTCCCGCCATGCGCGTGCTCGCCGCAAGCCGCGGCGTAGCCTATCGCACGGTCCCTTTGCGCGGCTGGAGCTTGGATCTCGCCGCTTTGGCGGACGCTATCACGCCGCGCACCAAGCTCATCTACCTGCCCAATCCCAACAATCCCACCGGGACCATTTTCACGGCCTCCGAATTCGACGATTTCTACAAACGCGTGCCCGAGCGAGTGTTGATCATCTTGGATGAAGCCTACTTCGAGTACGCGCAGGGGCATCCGGGCTATCCGGACTCGCTCCATTACCGCTATGACAATGTGATTACGCTGCGGACGTTTTCGAAGGTCTACGGGCTCGCCGGATTGCGGGTAGGATACGGCTTTGCGCACCAGGATCTGATCGGCATGCTGCTGAAGGTCAAGCTGCCTTTCGAGCCTTCGAGCGCCGCTTCCGCCGCTGCAATCGCCGCTCTGGAAGACCGCGAGTTCGTTGCCAAGTCGCTAGAGATGAATGCGCGCGAGTTGCGGCGAATGACCGCTGCTTTTCGCCGCTTGGGCTTCGCTCCGCTTCCGTCGGAGGCCAATTTTTTGATGATCCCGTTGGCCTCTGAATCCCACGCCCGGGATCTGTTTGAATCGCTTTTACGCGAGGGAGTCATCGTGCGGCCGCTCAAATCCTTTGGGCTGCCGTCTTGTGTCCGAATCACCATCGGAACTCCCGAGGAGAACGAAATATGCGTGTCAGCTCTGGAACGCATCCTAAAGATGGAACCAGCGCGGGCGTGACCGCGCCGTCCCACTTTATCGAGCAGGATTATTCCTGCTACGAGGCGCGCGATCACGCCACATGGAACACTCTCTACAATCGGATGATTCCGTTCTGGGAGCGGTTCGCCAACCGCCATTATCTGGACGGCATCGCGCGTCTCCACCTGGATCCTGAGCGCGTGCCGAAGCTGGAGGACGTCAACCGCTTTCTGCATCCGCTAACCGGATTTCAAGCGCGGGCCGTCAGCGGCTACATTCCTGCCTTCGAATTTTTCGACTGCTTGCGGAACCGCCAGTTCCCCACCACCATCCGCGTCCGCCCCACCGACAAACTCGACTACTACCCCGAGCCGGATATCTTTCACGACGTCGCCGGCCATGTTCCGATGCACACCGACCGCGCGTTCGCTGAAGCGCTGGTTCGCTTTGGCGAATGCGCTCATGAAGCGGCCGCCCGCCGTGGCGATCCTCATGCCGTCGCTAGCAACATCCGCGCCATGGCGCGTTTTTTCTGGTTCACAGTGGAGTTTGGGCTGATGCAAACGCCGCAAGGAATTAAAGCCTACGGCAGCGGCCTGCTGTCCAGCCACGGCGAATTGGAGCATTCCATCGAATCGCCTCGCGTGCAGCGCTATCCCCTCCAGCTCGAATGGGCGATCAATCAGGGATTCGAGATCGACCACTACCAGCCATTGCTGTTCACGATAAGCGGCTTCGAAGAGCTGTATGAAGAAGTGGGGCGGCTCACCGTGTGGATGCGCGAAGGAAAGCTCGACAATGTGGCCCCGGGCGAGCCGGAGATCAACGAGCGCGATCTAACAAGCTTCCTAACGCAATAGAAAAACTTTGCGTTCTTCGCGCCTTTGCGAGAGACTCTTTTACCGTCCGACGACTAACACGAGAAAGCTATCCGCGACGATGGAAGGCCGGCCCTTCTTGCCGTCTTTGCCCTCAGTAGGCGCGCCGAACTCCGCGGCCGGGAGATACAGCTTGTGGGTCGAAGGATCGGCGGCGATAGTCCGCGCGCTGCGCTGCGTCTGAATCGTCGCAGCCGGCTCGAATTTGCCCGGCGAGGTCTCTCCGACCACCGTGATCGTGCCGTCCTGCCCGTTGGAGCTGAACGCGTAGCCATCGTCAAACGCGACGCCGTCCGGCCCCGCGCCGATCGCCGGAGTGGCCAGCACTTTGCCGGTGGTGAAATCGCTCACGACCATCATTTTGTTCTCGCACACCGAATACAAACGGTTCTTCTTGACATCGATCGCCAGGCCGCTGGGCGAGTCGCACGGAGCGATGGAGTAGCGCCGCGAAACCAGCGCGTTCTTCGCGTCCACTTCCACGATCTCGTTCTTGTCCTCGATATTGGCGTAGATATGCCCTTTACCGTCCACCTGCGCGAATTCGGGTTTGCCTCCCACGGGGATCGAGGCCGTGATCACGTCGCCCGTTTTGGCGTCTATGGCCGTGGAGTCGCTGCTGCGGCCGTTGAAGGTGAATACCCGCTTCGATACCGGCTCGTAGATGATGGCGTCCGGGTTTTGCCCGGTCTTGACCTTGCTGATCACTATCAGGGTTTTGAGATCGAATACCGTGACGTCGTTGTCGCGGCCGTCGCTAATGAAGCCGCGGCCCAAATCGTTGGCGATGGCGATGCCATGCACGCCGTTGGTGCCCATGATCGAGCCGACCAGCTTGTCGGTGTTGGTGTCGATCACCTCGGTTTGAGTTCCATGCGAAACGTAGAGCCGGTGATTGGCCGCGTCCATCTGCGGATAGTCCCAAGCCCCCGCTCCCCCAATGTGGATCCTGTTGGCGACCTTATAAGCGGGTGGCGCAGCGAAGGCGGCTACTGCCAGCATCGGTAGAACGAGCTTTTTCATGCTTGCTCCTTTCGGCACACCAGTCTAACGAAGCAAACTGAAGATTGAATGAAAGCG
>DASQJB010000299.1:0-10615 GCA_035631295.1 Bryobacteraceae bacterium
CCCTGCCAATAGACGGCCGGCGTACCGCCCACAGGAGCGATCTTCTCTCCGTCCTTGGACACCAGCCAAACGGGCCCGATCTTTTCCGTGATCAGCATGCGGCCATCAGGCAGGAAGGCGATCCGCCAGGGCAGTTCAAAAGTGGTCACCGGGGTCATGGTGAAAGGCATGCTGGCTTCGGGTTTCTGTTCGCCCGCATTAACCTGGGCCCAGGCCGCCACCGACGCCAGAGTGAAAAGCAACGCCGCTTTCGCCAATTTCATCGTCATTTCTCCTTAATTGTTCATGCGCCCGACCTGAAGCGATCCGGGGCGCCGTTGTTAACCGTAAGCTAATGTGTCAAGCATACACTACCAAAGGCCAGCGCGGGCTAGCCGCCGCTTCTTGGCCGCCGCCGAGGCGCGCGCTCGCAGTCCTCTTCCCCCTCAAAGAGCGTGCTGAAGCTCCTCAGCCGGATCGAAGAACCTAGCCCCACATATAGTTTGAGATTGCGACTAAATCGATGGCGAAGCGGACTGGCCCAAATAGAGGTTTTAGAGCCGCAGGCTTAAGGCAGTCACGGCTGTCCAGGTATTTGCGATTCTGTATGCCCCTCAGAACGCAGCGCCAGACACCCTCTTGACTTCGATTCGCACCATAGAATATAGTGTGAAGCCGATATAGTTTGATACCACAACTAAACGTGGGGAGGGGTGCCCAGCATGAAACGTGGTTTTCTCTCGATTGCGGTTATGGCTGTTTCGCTGTCCGCGCTGTTGCATGCACAGACAGGCTCCGGCCAAATTCAGGGTACGGTAACCGACGCTACGGGTGCGGTGATGCCCAATGCGTCATTGGCCTTGGAGCAAGTCTCGACGGCTGTTAAGTCACAAACGGTTTCTAGCGCTAGCGGATTTTTCGTGTTCCCGTCGCTTCCGCCCGGGGCGTATCGCCTCGAGGTCACGGCCTCGGGAATGCAAACGTGGCAAGGGGAAGTGACGCTGCAACTGGGCCAGCAAGGCGTCGTGAATCCACAGATGAAGGTTGCGGGCGCCACTCAGGAGGTGACCGTGGTCGGCGATGTGAGTCCTCTGCTGACAACGACCAGCCCTACGCTCGCAACAGTCGTAGAACGCGAGCGCATCGAACAACTCCCGCTGAACGGCCGCTCGATTGCCAGCCTGATGGTGGGCACGGTGCCCGGTCTTGAGGGCCTCAACACCGTGGCGCCCGCCCAGCCGCGCGTGTTTGGCTTGCGGGACTCGGCGATGGAGTACGTGCAGGACGGCGTGCCCCTGGATGACCGCAATACCGGCAATCTCCAGGCGCGGCCGCCGGGCCTGGACACGGTGCAGGAATTTCGCATCGAGACAAATAATTCGAGCGCCAAACTTGATCGCCCGGCAAACGCGATTTTCTCGACCATGAGCGGCACGAATGCGCTCCACGGCGCGGCGTTTGAAACCGGCCGCAACAGCGGCTTTGGCGTGGCCCGGCAGCGGCAGGATACCTTCACCAAGGCGCCGCACTTGGTGCGTAACGAGTTTGGCGCGTCGGTGGGAGGACCCGCTTGGCTTCCCGAGGTGTACAACGGAAGAAATCGTACGTTCTTCTTCGCCGCTTGGGAGGAATCGCGCCAACGGCAAGCCACGAGCACCGGCTCCGCGGTTTGGACGGACGCCATGCGGAATGGCGACTTCAGCGGCCTGGTCGATAGCAACGGCCGCAAGATCACGCTCTATGATCCGTGGAGCGTAACCGGCCCGTCCACCAACTATTCGAAGACGCCGTTCCCCAATAACCAGATCCCCCTGACGCGGGAAAGCCCGCTGGCGAAATATGTTTTCAGTGTGACGCCCCTACCCACCGCGCCGGGAGTAAGCCCGCTGGTGGCGCAGAATTACTTCGGCCTTGCTCCTACGGCCATCGATCAGCGCACGCTGACCTTCCGCGGCGACCACCGCATCGGAGCGAAAGACCAGATTTGGGGCCGCTATTCACACGGTCTGAGCAACCAATTCAATCGGCGAGGCTTCGCCACGGGCGGCTTTCCCATCACCGCGGATAACCTGTGGAACCGGGAAACCTACTACGAAGTCTCCAACACACAGGCGGTCTCCTGGACGCACACCTTTTCACCCGGGTTCTTCGTGGAGACGGTGGGCACGGCCTCGCTGATTAACTGGCAGTACAGCTTGAACCAGCCCAGCGCCAAGCAGGACATTTCGTCCATGTTCGGCACGCCCAATCCATTCAACGTCGACGGCGCGCCGACGCTCACGAATTTGGGGTACCAACTCATCTCGTTATCAGGAGTACTGCCGCGCAGTGAATACACCAAGATCTACAGCATCGAGCAGAATTACACGCGCGTCCTCGGACGTCACCAAATCGAGTTTGGCTGGCGCTTCCGCCAAGAGGTGCTGAACACCAAGCCCGATAGTCCGGACCCGTCTGTTTTGTCGTTCGACAGCAGCGCCACTGGCCTGTACAATCCCGCCACCGGCAACGCCTTTGGGACCATGCCGCAGACCGGAGACAACGGCGCCAACTTCTTTCTGGGCATCGCTGGCTCTTACACCCAGGCGCGTCCACCGGGCAATTACAACATGCATGGCAAGGACATATCCTCTTACGTGCAGGACACGTGGAAGGTGCGGCGCGATTTGACGCTCAATCTGGGGGTGCGTTGGGAGTATCTGGGGCCATACGTCGACGATCGCGGCATGACCGCCGGCTTTGATTTGAGGAGCAAGAGCCTGATCGACGCCGTGCCCATCAACCAGATGGTCGCGTCGGGCTACACGACCCAACCGATCGCGGACGCCTATTCAGCGCTGGGCGTGAAGTGGATTACTCCGGGGCAGGCGGGATTGCCGGACAGCATCGTGAGCGTGAGCAAACACGATTTCGCTCCGCGAGCCGGCTTCGCCTGGAACCCCCGCGTGGGCGGACACAACGTGGTGGCGCGCGGCGGATATGGGCTGTATCACTTTCCGATTCCGGCGCGTACCTTCGGCGAGATGCGGTTGAATCCGCCGTTGCAAGGGTCTTACAGCTTTAGCTGGAATTCTTCCGCGCAGTCGCCGGATGCGCTGCCAAATTACTTCCTGCGGGCTACGCCGACAGTGATCGCGGGAGTGAATTCGCAGAACGTTCTCGATATTTCCCAGCCGCCTACAGTGCTGCCGGGCGTGCAGGTGACAGGGTTTATGCCCAACCTGCCTACATCGGTGGCGCACCAGTGGAACTTCACGCTGGAGACGGAGGTCATGAAGAACACCGTGGTGCGCGCGGGGCTGGTGGGAACGGCCGGACGCCACATCGACGACGTGCAACTGTTCAACTACAACCCGATCTCCAACTATGTATGGTATGTGAACTCGGGCCAGCCGCTTCCCACCGGCTATTACTCCAACACGGTGAGGCGCGCGTTGGATCAGACCACCTACGGGAACATCCGGATCTACAGTAAACTCGGTTACTCCAATTACAGCGCGCTGCAGTTGGAGACGGAGCGGCGTTTCAGCCAGGGCGTGGCGTTCCAGTTCTTCTATGTGGTGGGCAACTCGCTGTCCACCGGCAATACGCCATCTCAGGGCGGCGACATCACGACGAACGGCATCTATCAGCCGGATATCTTCCTGCCTGGAGCGTTGCCGCAGGACCTGGACCAGCGACTTCGCTTTCTGCGATATGCGCGCGACACCGACATTCCTCAGCAACGCTTGCGCTGGAATTTTCTAGTGGACTTGCCTGTGGGGCGTGGGAAGAAGTTTTTGGGCAACACGGGCCGCGGATGGGATCGCCTGATCGGCGGATGGCAGGTGGCCGGTTCCGGCACGGCGCAGAGCCGCTGGTTTACCCTGCCGACCGGCAATTGGGGAACTCTGGGTACGCCGCAAATCTACGGCACGCAATACCCCATCACGGACTGCCGAAGCGGACAATGCTTCCCCGGATATCTCTACTACAACGGCTACATTCCGGCCAATCGGATCAACGTGGCCGGCGGCGTCATGGGCGTGCCTTCCAACTACGCGCCTTCCTCGCAACCGATCAATCCGGCGCCGGCCACCGGCACGGTCGATCCTAATTTCAACGACACGAACAACGTCTACGTGACTCTTAAGGACGGCACGAAGCAATTGGTCGCTTATGACACCGGCCTGCATACTTGGCGCAATCAGGCCATCGCGGGGCCCTGGATCAGCAGCATGAACGCCAGCCTTTACAAGTCTGTGGCGATCACGGAGCGCGTGAGGCTGCGGATCAATCTGGACGCCTTCAACGTTTTCAACCAGCCAGGACTCCCGCTGCCGGACAACAATACCGGAATCCTGAGTCTTCGGACCTCGGGCCAAGGCGCGAGGGTGCTTCAGTATACGGCGCGGGTGAGCTGGTAGTCGGGCAGACGGAAGTCTGACATCGGTAACTTCGGAGCGCCCAAGAAACCGTTCCCTTGCGGTCGCGGCTCGGTGCCGAGGTACCATCGTTGTGGTTTGACAGATCCGGAAATCGAGTTGCTGCTCGACGGCCTTGCCGAGGCGTTCGATCGGAAGTCCTGGCACGGGCCGAATCTCCGCTCGGCGCTTCGCGGAGTTACCGCCGAACGGGCTGCGTGGCGTCCGGGCAACGGCCGGCACAACATTTGGGAGCTGGCTCTGCATGCGGCTTATTGGAAATATGTCGTGCGGCGTAAGCTTACGGGAGAGAAACGGGGCGGGTTTGTACTCAAAGGGAGAGATTTCTTTCCGCGCCCCGAAGCAGGCGCCGATCCAAGCGGAGCCGAGTGGAGGAAGGACATCGCGATTTTGGAGCACGAACACAAGCGCCTCTGCGAAGTCGTTGCCAACCTCACGAGCGGCAAGCACAACGACGCCAGATGGAGGGCCAGGGTCCACCTGATTCGCGGCGCCGCCGCCCACGACTTGTATCACGCCGGCCAGATAAGGTTGCTCCGGCGGCTGTATCCGCGATAGTGCGGGAGTGCTGTGGGCGTTATTTCGCCAGATACACGGTGAATTTGGCGATATCGTGGAAGCCCATCCGCCGGTAAAGCGGATAACCGGCTTCTGTGGATTCCAGCACCAGCAGCTCGCCCGGCAGCCTTTCCGCGAGCGCGGCGCGGAGAAGGGCTTCGCCGTACCCTCGGCGGCGGGATTCAGGCGAGGTGCCGAGAGAATAAACGCCTAACGCTCCCTCGGTGCGGACCAGGGCCGCCATCGACACGGGATAGCCGCGCGCGAATCCAACAAAGCCACGATAGTCGCCGGCCCAGGCGGATTCCGGCTCGTAGACGGCGCGGGAAACCGACAGTGGAATGTCAAAGCACGCGGAGGTCAGCGCAGCGAAGGCGGATCGAGTGGCGGCGTCGCGGACGGGGCGGCATTCGATTTCGGGAAGGGGTCGCGAAGGCGGCGCCAGATTTCCCGCCACCATAGCCGGCGCCTGGGAAATCGGCCGCATGGCAATAGCGCTGAACTGATCGCGGCTGGCGCGGCGGGACGCGGACGGCATGAGATCCTCGCAGAGCCAAAACGACCAGCGCACCCGGCGCTTGAGGTAATAATTTCTGCATTCGTCAAGGATGGCGGCCAGGGTCCGGCTTGATCCGATGGCTTGCGTAAGAAAGGCGATGTTGAACACCCCGTAATCGAGGCCCGAAAAGACGCACTCGGCGTGCTCGAGCGGCCGGATTTCCCCCGTTCCCGTAGCCTGCCCAAAAAAGCGCATAGCGACGCGCAGATTGCGGTCCAGCTTGAGGAGCTGGGTTGCCGCGGGGTCGGGCGATTCGCGAGCCATTGTCATATGTTTGGAGTCATGGGTTTGTCTTCATAACAGCGTCATCGGGTCAACGTCGATTAGCAGGCTCGCCGGGTTCCAGCGTTGTGAGGCGGCAAACCGCCGTAGCTCCTTCATCACCTCGCCCAAGCGTTTGCGACTGGAAGCTTTCACCAACATTTGGTACCGGTATTCAGTTTTGATGCGTGCAACGGCGGCGGGAGCGGGTCCCAGGACCTTTATCCCCTCCGGCGGGGGATTGAGGATGCGGCCAAGCTCGCCGCTTCGCACAAGCGCCTCCTCTTCCTTTGACGAACGAACCACCACATTGGCGAGCGCGCCGAAGGGCGGATACCACATCAAGCGCCGGAACTCGATCTCCTTGGGATAGAACATCTCGTAGCTTTGCGCCGCGGCGCAACAGATGGCGTAATGGTCCGGATTCAAGGTCTGGATCAGCACGATCCCCGGCGTGGCCCCGCGGCCCGCTCGGCCGGCCGCCTGCGTCAGCAGTTGAAAGGTCCTTTCCGCGGCGCGAAAATCAGGAAGCCCGAGCCCCACATCAGCATTGACGATTCCCACCAAAGTGACGTTGGGAATGTCGTGTCCCTTGGCGATCATTTGCGTGCCGACCAGAATATCGTAAGACCCTTCCCGGAAGCCGGCCAGAATAGCTTCGTAGTCGCGTTTCGCCCGGACGGTGTCGCGGTCCAGGCGAGCAATTTTGGCGCGGGGAAACGCCAAATGTAACTCTTCTTCGACGCGCTCGGATCCCGTGCCGAGGAATTGAACGTATTCGCTATCGCATTTGGGGCAGCGGTCCGGGATGCGCCCGGAGTAGTTGCAATAGTGGCATAGCATTCGCCGGTCGCGGCGGTGGTAGGTGAGGGCGACGGAGCAGTTCACGCAATCCACGCGCTCGCCACAGGCGCGGCATACCACGAAGCTCGAAAAGCCACGGCGGTTGAGCAGAAGCATGGTCTGTTCGCCGTTGGCGAGTCTTTCCTCCACCGCCGCGATGAGAGCCCTGGAAAACGTGTGCTGCTTGCGGGTCTCCAAGAACTCCTGACGCATGTCGATTAGCTCGACGCGCGGCAGCGGACGGTTTTCGATGCGTTCCGGCAACTCCAGGCGGCGGTATTTGCCGCGCTCCGCGTTATAGCGGCTCTCCAAACTCGGCGTTGCGGAGCCGAGGACGATGGTCGCGCCGGCGTCGCGGGCGCGGACTACGGCGACATCGCGCCCGTGATAACGCGGCGTCTCCTGTTGCTTATAGCTATGGTCGTGCTCTTCGTCGACGACGATCAGCCCCAAATTCTGCATCGGCGCGAACACGCCGGAGCGTGTGGCGACCACGACTTGGGCTTCGCCCGAGCGGATCCGGCGCCACTGCTGGGCGCGCTCGGAGTCGAGAAACGCCGAGTGCAAAATCGCCACGCGCTCGCCGAAGCGGTGATGAAACTGGCCAGCCACCGCGGGAGTCAGGCCGATCTCGGGGACCAGCAGGAGGGCTGAGCGTCCCAGCGCTAAGGCAGCGTCAATGGCGTTGAGATAGACCTCGGTCTTGCCGGAGCCGGTCACGCCCTCTAGCAGGAACGCGTGAAACCCTCCGGTTTGCAGCGCAGCGGCGATCAGTGAAAATGCCGCCTGCTGATGGGAGTTTAGCGCGTGCGGGGAGCGAGGAGTTCCGAAAGAGACGTTCAGCGGCTGGAGCGCCAGCGTGACCAATTCACGGCGGGCGAGCGCGCGAGCCGCCACGCTCGCCTTCGCGACGGAGGATTCCAGCGACGCCAGATTGTGCGAGCCGGGGTGCAGCTCCAGGTAGGAGAGCAACTCGCGCTCGGCTTTGCCCATCTTTTGCTCGGTACGCGCCCGAAATTCTACGCGGAGACGCGAGGCGGCGGCGCGCAAGGGATCGCGCTCCTCTGTACGCTCCTCCATTTCGACCAGGCCTTTCTTTTCGAGAGCTCGCAAGATAGAGCGGGCGTTGGGGATTTTTTTGGTCAAGTAAGAGGCGGAAAGAGGCCGCACGTCGAGCAGCCGCAGGAGCTGCGAGGCGGCATCGTCCGAGGCCCCGTTGAGGTGGAGCTGCCGGGCAGCATCGTGCCCTGAGGAAGTCAATGAATACACCCTGCCCCGCCGGATATCGGCCGCCAGTGGCGTCATCGCCCGCAACGTTTCGCCCAGGGGGCAACAATAGTAGTCCGAGATCCAGCGGCCCAGCTTGAGCAGGTCTTCTTCGAGCGCGGGTTGTTCGTCTAACAGCCGCAGGGCCTCTCGCACGCTGCCCTGCGGAGCTTCGGCGTGCACTCGCAACACGACGCCGGTAACGGTTCGCGATCCAAATGGAGCCAGAACGCGGCAGCCGGGCGCAACTCGATGCCGCATCGTCTCCGGCAGCCGATAGGTGAACGGCTCCTCCAGCGGCCCCGGCACACTGACGTCGCAGTACATCAATGCTTCGGCTGGAACAGAGCGAAACCCGCGCCTTGCGGATCGTCGAGCACGGAGAATCTTCCCGCGCCTTCGATATCCATCGGCTCCACGAAAATCTTGGCGCCCAGTTGCTTCGCTTTCGCCGTGGAGGCCGCGCAATCGGCGGTTTGGAAATAGAGTAGCCAGTGCGGCGGCGCCTGCGGAGGCTTCACCTGCATTCCGCCGATGAAGTCCTCGCCGTTCTTGATATGCAAATACCCGGAAGGGTCTTTTCCCTGCCCTAGATCGAAGCGCCAGCCGAACAGGCCTTCGTAAAATGGCTTGGCGCGCTCGCGGTCCTCCGTCAATAAATCTGCCCAGCAGAGCGCTCCGTTTTCTCCGGTGATGCCGGTCCCGGCGTGGCTCTTCGGCTTCCAGATGGAGAACACGGCCCCGGCGGGATCCTGAATGACGGCCATGCGGCCATATTCGGCCACGTCGCCCGGCGCGCGCAGGACTTTGCCGCCAAGCTCAGTCGCCCGGGCGGCAGTACGGTCGGCGTCCTCGACCGCGATGAAAGCGCCCCAATGCGGCGGCACGTGGCCCGGCATCATGGAAACCGGATAGCATCCCGCAATATCCTTTCCGGCGAGTTTGAACATGGTGTAAACGGCGCCGGGCCCCATGGGATGGTCCTCAAAGTCCCATCCAAACAAAGATTTATAGAATTGTTTTGCGCCGTTCTGATCGGCGGTCGCCAGCTCCATCCACGCAAACGAACCGGGTTTGTGCTTTTCGATGTGGGGCATGAGCGGATTATAGCGTTTTATCCCGGACGATGGCGCTGTGTTATACCAACCTCATGAACCTGGACTTGTCAGGCCGCACCGCCATCGTCACGGGCGCAGCACGCGGCATCGGCCGCGCGGTCGCGCTGAAGCTGACGGAAAGCGGCGCATCCGTCGTCGCCAATGATTTAGACGCCGCGCCTCTTTCGGAAACGGCCGCGGCGGCGGGAAAGTCCGATGGGCGTATGAAGGCGATGGCCGGCGACATCACCGCGCCGGGCTTCCCGGACTCGCTAGCTCGCGCGGCGGTCGAGGAATTCGGATCTATCGACATTGTCGTGAACAACGCGGGATACACATGGGACAGCGTGATTCAAAAGACCACGGACGAACAGTTTCAGGCCATGCTTGAGATTCACATGGTGGCGCCGTTCCGGCTGCTGCGCGCCGCCTCGGGCTGGATTCGCGAGGCAGCGAAACGGGAAGCCGCGGAGGGCCGCAGGGTGATGCGGAAGGTCGTCAACATCACTTCCGTTTCGGGTGTGGACGGCATCGCGGGGCAATCCGGTTATGGATCGGGCAAGGCCGGCATCATCGGTCTAACCAGAGTCTTGGCGAAGGAGTGGGGCCGCTACAACGTAAATGTAAATGCGGTGGGCTTCGGCTTCATCGAAACCCGTCTGACGCAGCCGCTCGGGACAGAAGACGCGCAGATCGATGTGGGAGGGCACAAGGTCAAGGTGGGCGTCCCAGCCGAGGCCATCGAATCGATCCGAAAGCAATGCCCTCTGGGCCGTTTCGGCACGGTGGAGGAGGCGGCCGGGCCGGTGATGTTCCTCTGCTCGGCGCTGTCGGACTATGTCACTGGGGAAGTGCTGATGTGCAGCGGCGGAGCGCGCGTTTAATCCAATAAACGTCTAAGTGCACTTGCAATTACGCGGAAATGTGGGGACAATTCTTCGAAGGAGGAATTTCCCTACATGGCATTTCGGTTAAATTGCGCCGTTGTTGTGTGCGCGCTGGCCTTGAATGTTCCCGTGCTTGCGGGCAAGAAATCCGTCGATTGTGGAAAAGGACAAAGCCTGAATAACGCCGTTCAGCAGTCCTCGCCCGGCGATACGATCACGTTCACCGGTGTTTGCAAAGAAAGCGTCACGGTCGCGACTTCCGGGATCACCCTGACCGGCGACGGCAACGCCGTTATTCAATCTCCAAGCCCTTCGCAGGACTCGCTGATCATCGATGGAGCGCAGCGCGTGACTTTGACGCGCTTCACCGTTCAAAACGGCGCCAATGGAATTCATGCCCAAGGCGTCGCCGGGATTATCCTCGAAAACATCACCGCTCAAAACAACGCCGTCACCGGCATTTTCCCGTGGGCGATTCGTCGGCCTCCATCTCGAATAGTTCGGCGCTCAATAACGGCGTAGATGACGTGGACGCGGAGGATTCTTCGCCCTTGATTTTCACCGGCCTGTTCACCGCGCAGGGAAATATGGTGTTTGGGATCAATCTTGGCGCGGCGTCGAGCGCCGCGTTGAACGCCGCCACAATTACGGCGTCTCAAAATGTGCTGGGAATTCAGATCTCTCTGAGCTCCGGCATGTTCCTGGCCGATCCCGGCTGCACGATCAACGCCGTGAATAACT
>DASQJB010000300.1:0-15522 GCA_035631295.1 Bryobacteraceae bacterium
CCAGCGTCTGCCGGTCGATGTACGCCAGCAACGTGCACAGCATCATCACGCCTGGCGGCAGCCACATTCGCCATCCGGTCTTTTCCATCATTTCAATCCAGACGCGCGATCCAACCCTTGAGTTCTTCGCAAGGCGCGGGGTATTTCTCCATTACCAAGGGATCGTGACCCGGAATCACGTGATCGCGCGAATCCGCCAGCTCGTAGGCGCGGCGGTAACCCTCCAGAACGTCGCCGGCGTTGAACACGATCGGGTAGGGGATGCCACGCTCAATATTGGCGTAGAAATGCGTTGCGTCAGAAGCCAGCACCATCCAGCCGCGCCGCGTCTGCGCGCGCACCATCTGCAATCCCATGGAGTGGCCGCCCACATAATGCAGGCTCAGACCCGGCGCGATCTCTTCGTCGCCATCGTGAAACTGCAGCCGGCCTTGATAAAGCTTCCGCACCATCGCCACCACGTCTTCTTCCTCAAACGGCAAACGCATATGCGCGTGCGTCATATACCGGCCGGTGCTGAACATCATCTCGCGATCCTGCACGTGATATTTCGCCATAGGAAACAGGTTGTGATTGCCGCAGTGATCGTAGTGCAGATGCGTAATAATGATGTCCTTCACCAACGCCGGATCGATGCCGAGCTTCTTCAGACCCTCTCCGGGACACTGCAAATGATTGCGCCCTCGTTTGCGGGCCATCGCCTCATCGAAGCCAGTATCAATCACGAAAGTGCGCTCGCCGCAGCGCACGGCCCATACGAAATAGTCGATAGGCATCGGACCGTCGTGCGCGTCGCCGCCCAGAAAATTTTCCTTCGCACTACGGTGATGCCAGGCGTAGCGGATGGCGTATGCTTCCCACAATCCCTGATTCATGCGTAAGGGCTATCTTACGTCATCAGCGGCGCTAGGATGGGGGCATGAGGCCGCTAGTCCTTTTTACTGTGAGCCTGCTGCATTCGGCGGTCTTTGCCGCTGACATCCCCGAAGGCAGCCATGTCCTTCTGCGGATGGTGAACTCCATCAGCACCCGAACCGCCCGGGCGGGCGACATGGTGTATCTACGAACCGCCAGCCCGATCGCGGTAAACGGAGAGATCTTGGTACCGCCCGAATCTTACGTCACCGGAGTGGTGTCTTACTCAAAGCGCAGCGGGAAAGTCAGTGGGCGGGCTGAATTGGGCATTCGCCTCGATACGCTCATGCTCCCGGACGGCAAGTCCTATAAATTCTCGCCGCGTCTGGCTTCCGTCGATTCGGGCGAGCACGGCCAAAAGGTCGGAGGGCGCGAAAACGAGGTCAAGGCAGCTCCTTCGACGGGAGAAGACGCCAAGCGAATCGCTATTCTCGCGGGAAGCGGCGCGGGCATCGGAGGCATCGCCGATCGGAGCTGGAAGGGCGCGGGCATAGGGGCCGGAGTTGGAAGCGCGGTTGGCGTCGCCACCACGCTGCTTACTCGCGGTCACGAAGTCGAGCTTCGCGCAGGCTCGACGCTCGATGTCGTGTTCGATCATCCCGTCGGGATCGAGTGACTCAATCTTTCAAGGGCATGCCCAAGCGCCGCAACTCGGCCTCGACGTCCTTTTTCATGAGCCGCGACGCGTCATAATCCACGGTTAGTTTATCCAGCGAGGGCGCCAGCCGTACACGCACAATTCCATACGTTCCATGAATGTTGGCCACGTTCTCCAGGTCATCATCTCCGAGCGGCCGAAGCAGATCGTAATGTAGTGTCACCTTCGTCATTCGCTTTCCGAGGATAGCAACTTCCAGCGGATCTGCCGTAGCATTCCGAGCCAAACCTCTGCGTCGTGGGCGGATAAATCCATGCGCCGCACCAGCCGCCGGAGTTTCATCAGCGTAGAACCGCCTACGCGCGCGTGCACGTAGCCGGAGCGGTCCAGAAGCTCCAGGAGCAGCGAGGTCATTCTCTCCAAATCCTCGCCCTTTGCGGGAGCCTTCCCTGCCGCACGCGCCTCGGCCGAGGGATTGCGAACAAGTTCGTATAAGCACACCGCTACGGCCTGACCCAGATTCATCGAGCCATGCTCCTCGCGCGTGGGGATGCGCATCAGCCAGTGGCAGTGGCTCATGTCGTCGTTTGACAGTCCAAATTTCTCCGATCCAAACAGGAGCGCGGCGGGCGCCGAAGCCAGCTTCCTCGCAATCAGCCTTGCCCCACGCTCTAGCCGCCGCAGAGGATGCTCCAGCGCGCGCGGGCCGCGCGAAGTCGTACCCACCACCAGCTCGCAATCGGCTACGGCTTCCGCTAGCGTGGGGAATTCACGCGCGTCTCTTAGCACTCGCTCGGCCTTCACCGCCGACTTCGCCTCGCGGAACGCCACTTGATAGGGATTCACTAGGCGCAGATCGAAGACGCCGAAGTTGCTCATGGCGCGGGCGGCCGCGCCGATATTGAGAGGATTGCGGGGGGCCACAAGGACCACGCGCAAGTTCTCGCTACTTGACATCGGCGCGGTGAACGGCGTCCAGAACTCCGTTGATGAATGCCACCGATTCGTCGCCGGAGAACTGCCGCGCCAGCTCGAGCGCCTCGTCGATGACCACCGCCGGCGGTGTGTCGGTATGCGTCAGCTCGTACAGCGCCAGGCGGAGAATGTTGCGGTCCACCGCGGCCATCCGCTCCAGACGCCAGTGCTCCGACTTTTCGGCGATGCGCCGGTCGATCTCCTCGGCATCCTCGCAGGCGCCCCGGACCAGCGCTTCCATGAATTCGTCGGGCGTCGGTTCCTCCGCCGGATCCTCGGACGCCAAGGTCGCGTAAAACGCATCGATGGCTTCACTCACCGGCTGCCGGCGCTGGTCCCAGGAGAACAGAACCTGTAAGGCTCTTTGGCGGGACCGGTGGCGCGCGTGCGTCTTCATAACCGCCCCCTAAGAGTCCGCTCCCTCACGGTCGCGGTTCTGTAGCGGTCGCCCCGAGCGGACTGTTGAAGACGCGCTTGGAGGGCAGGCTTTAGCCCGCGCGGCGCTTCAGCGCCGTCCTCGGAGCGACGCTCAAGCCTCGCGCAGGCTAAAGCCCGCCTTCCTCGCGCATTCACTGCCTTCGGTGGCCCGCAAGGCCCTGAGGCGCTCGGTTGAAAGACCGCTCCCTTCGGTCGCGGCTCTGTAGCGGGCCGGAGGACCATGGCGCTCTCCCTCATGGCCGAGGCTCGGAAGCGAGACTGCATTTGAGACGCGCCATTTCGATCGCCGTCATCGCGGCGTCGTGGCCCTTGCCGGTTCGTGCCTGTGCCTGTTGAAGCGTGTCCGTCGTAAGCACGCCAAACGCCACGGGCACGCCTGTCTCGAGCGCCACTTGCTGCAACCCCCGCGCCGCTTCGGCGGCCACGAAATCGAAATGCGGCGTTTCGCCGCGGATCACAGCGCCCAGCGCAATGATAGCGTGATAGGTTCGCCGCCCGGCTAGCAGCTTCGCCGCCAAAGGCAGCTCGAATGAACCGGGGACCTGAAATACTTCAAAACCCGCGGCGCCGGCGCCCTCAAGGGCCTGGCGCGCGCCAGAGAGCAAAGCTTCCGTGATCGCGGAATTGAAGCGCGCCACGACGATCGCGAACCTCAGTCCGCGCGCGTCGCCGCTGAATTGCATGCTCTCTTTGGACATCGTGGGATAATTTTGAAGTAGGGCGCATTCTTAAGCGTCAACGTGGCACGGAAGCTGCCCTGCTTTCAGGCCCCATCATACCGTAATGGACCCAGCGCACATCCGCAATTTCAGCATTATTGCGCACATAGATCACGGGAAATCGACGCTCGCCGACCGGCTACTGGAAACCACCGGGGCGCTCTCCGAGCGCGAGATGATGGCGCAGGTGCTCGATTCCATGGACCTGGAGCGCGAGCGTGGCATCACGATCAAGGCACACGCCGTGCGGCTGAACTACCGGGCCTCGGACAGCGAGGAGTATCAGCTCAACCTGATCGATACCCCGGGGCACGTCGACTTTAGCTACGAAGTCTCGCGCAGTTTGCAAGCCTGCGAAGGCGCGTTGCTGGTGGTGGACGCTTCCCAGGGCGTGGAGGCTCAGACGCTCGCCAACACGTACCTGGCGCTGCACCACGACCTGGAAATCGTTCCGGTTATCAACAAAATCGATCTGCCCTCGGCTGAGCCGGACCGCATCCGCGAGCAAATCGAGCATGTTATCGGTCTGGACGCCTCGGGCGCTCTGCTAGTAAGCGCCAAAAGCGGCATCGGAATTCACGACGTTTTGGAAGCGGTGGTGCATCTGATGCCGCCTCCTAAGGGCTCGCCCGACGCGCCGCTCCGGGCTCTGATCTTCGACTCCTGGTTCGATCCTTACCGCGGCGTCATCATCCTGGCGCGTGTGGTGGAGGGCCGGCTGCGCAAGGGGCAAAAGATCCGCCTGTGGTCGACCAACACCGTGTACGAAGTCGAGGGCATCGGGTATCAGTCGCCCAAGCCTATTCCCTGCGACGAGCTATCGGCGGGCGAAGTGGGATTTCTTTTCGCCAACATCAAAACCGTCTCCGACGCCCAGATCGGCGACACCATAGTGGATCACGGCAATCCGCCCGCCGAGCCTCTGCCGGGATTCGAACCGTTGAAACCAATGGTGTTCGCCGGACTCTATCCGGTGGAATCGCATGAACATGGAATGTTGCGCGATGCGCTTGAAAAGCTGCGCCTCAATGACAGCGCCTTCAGTTTCGAGCCGGAAAACTCCGTGGCCCTGGGCTTCGGCTTCCGCTGCGGCTTTCTGGGCTTGCTGCACCTGGAGATCGTGCAGGAACGGCTGGAGCGCGAATTCAACATCGACCTGATCACGACCGCGCCGGGCGTGCGCTACAAAATCACCAAGCTCCACGGCGAAACGCTGGAAGTGGACAATCCCACGAAGTTCCCCAATCCAGCCGAAATCCTCACAATTGAAGAGCCGATCATCGATGCGACGGTGATCACGCGCGAGGAGTATTTGGGCGAAATCTTGAAGCTCCTGGAAGAGAAGCGCGGCGTGCAGAAGAAGTTCGAATACATCGGCACGGGGCGGGTGCTCTTGGTTTACGAGCTGCCGTTGAACGAGATCGTGTTGGACTTTTACGACCGGCTGAAATCGGCGTCGCGCGGTTATGCATCGCTCGATTACCACCTGGCGGGCTATCGAGTCTCGCCCATGGTGAAACTGGATGTGCTGGTGGCGGGCGAACCGGTGGACGCGCTTTCCATGATCGTGCATCGTGATTTCGCCTACGATCGCGGCAAGATGCTGATCGACCGGCTGCGGAAGCTGATTCCGCGGCAAATGTTCGAAGTGGCGCTGCAGGCCGCGATCGGCAACAAGGTGATCGCGCGAGAGAACATTCCCGCGATGCGCAAGAACGTGCTCGCCAAATGCTACGGCGGCGACATCACGCGAAAGCGCAAGCTGCTGGAGAAGCAGAAGGAGGGCAAGCGTCGGATGAAGCGCGTGGGGAGAGTGGAGATCCCACAGGAGGCTTTTTTGGCCGTCCTGAAGGTGGGTGGCGGCGAGGAGGAGTAGTCGGTGGGGCCGGCTACAGATTCGGGCCTAGCGGCGGGAGTTCAACCCGTCCGTTTGCCTGATCGGAGCCAACCGGAAAGCGGCGGCTCCCAATGGCATAACATTGAGCCGATTCTGAAGTGGGCGCGGTGGCCTACGGGTTTGGCTTTCTGACCGTGATGGTGCACACCTACCCTCTGGGCGTTCCGGCGTTGCAATTGATCGAACCGGTGAACGTCTGGATTGGCGCTCCCCTGGCCGGTGTTGTCTTCTTTCTTGACAAGCTCTACCTTACTTTGGGATCGTTGCACGCACGCTAAAGAATCGAACCGGTTTGGGATTTCAAAGCGCCATCGAATCTATGCAGAGCGCGGTCTCCTCTGAAGCGCTTGCAAATTACAAGAAAATGGGTGGGCGCCGCCTTGGGAGCGGTCACGATAGCCAATGCAGCTCGCTGGTATTTGAATTTCGTGAGTACAATTCTCCTTATTCCCTTAGCCTCCTGGCTGTACGTTCAATTGGCGTTCCCGGCCATCCCTCAAAGTCTCGGAGGAGGGCGTCCAATAGAAGTGGAGTTGCTGGTCTCGGCCGAGGCCCTGCCGGACAGCCCGGAGTTTCGGGATTGGCGGCCCGGCACAGAAAAGGAGCAGGCTGGCCAAAGTCCGGTTCGGAAGCCCGCTGTTCTCGTGCCGGTAACGCTCTACTTTCACACCGAGCACGAGTTGTACGTGCGCAAGGGATCCGGTCCGATCCTTTCACTCAGCGACCACGCGATCGAAGGCATTCTGTATAACTCGACCTCCCGAGCACGGTAGATTCAAGCTTCTTGATATCCGCCGCACATCAGTCTTCGCGAGCCTAGTGTAGAGTGGGATGTACATGTCGTCCGAGACCCAGTCCACGACAGCCGCGCGCTCAAGGGTTGCCATCCGCGGCGCGCGCCCCGAAGAGGCCGTGGTCTGCGGTCAGATCTGCTACGATGCGTTCTCCACTATCAACCAGGCTCACGGATTCCCGCCTGATCTTCCTTCGCCAGAGGTCGGAACCCGACTGCTTTCGATGTTGTTTTCTCATCCTGGCTTTTATTGCGTGGTCGCGGAAGTGGACGGGCGTATTGTTGGCAGCAATTGCCTGGATGAGCGATCCCTCATTGGAGGCATTGGACCGATTACGGTCGATCCCTCGGCCCAAAATCGCGGCGCGGGACAGAGGCTCATGCAGGCCGTTCTCGACCGATGTGGCGAGCGCAACTCGCCCGGGGTCCGGCTGGTGCAGATGGCGTTCCATAACCGGTCTCTCTCGCTCTACACGACGCTGGGCTTCGATGCGCGCGAGCCGCTGTCGGTGATGCAGGGACCAGCGATGAAACGAACCATCGAGGGCTATGCGGTGCGTCCCGCGGAAGCCTCCGACGTGGAGCCGTGCAACCGGCTCTGCGCCCGCGTGCATGGACACGACCGCGCGGGAGAGTTGGCTGAGATGATCGGGCGGGGCGCGGTCGTGGCAGAGCGTCACGGCAGAATCACCGGCTATGCGACGACGCTGGGTTTCTTCGGACACGCCGTGGCTGAGACGCTGCCGGATCTGCAAGCGCTGATCGCTTCGGCGGATGCCTTCTCCGGTCCGGGCATCCTCGTGCCGACTCGGAATGGGGAGCTATTCCGTTGGTGCTTGGCGAACGGATTGCGCGTCGTCGAGCCGGCGACGCTGATGACAATTGGGCTTTACAACGAGCCTGCAGGCGCATACCTGCCGTCGATCACGTATTGACCGCTCCCTTCGGTCGCGGCTCAGTCCTCTGGAAGAACATTCACCGAAACGCGGATAATTTGCTCACCTCCGCCGAGGGCTACGCCCTTCACGGGCGCGACGTCGGAATAGTCGCGGCCCCAGGCCAGGGTGATGTGGCCGCCGTGGGGCATGACGTTGTTAGTGGGGTCGAAATCCTGCCAGCCGAAGACAGGGCCCCATACGGAGACCCAGGCGTGGGAGGCTTCCGCGCCAGTCGCCTCCTGACCCCCTGATTGCGCGCGCACATAACCGCTGACATAACGGGCCGGCAGATCCAGCGAGCGCAAGCACGCGATCATGACGTGAGCGAAATCCTGGCACACGCCTCGGCGGGCGGCCAGCGCTTCCTCCACGGGCGTCGCTACCGTGGTGGCGCGGGGATCGTATTGGAATTCGCGGAAGATCCGCTCAGACAAGGAGTGGACGCCGTCCAGGAACCGGCGGCCGGGCTCAAAGCAGGCGCTCGCGTACTCCGCAAACCCGGCGCCCTTGCGAATCAGCGGTGATTCGAAAGTGAACTGGCTGGCTTCGAATGCTTCGGGCGAGGCGCGCTGCCCGGTTTCAAGCCGCACTTGCTCCCAAGGAGGCGAAAGATCCAGGTTGGGAGGCGGCGCGGAATCGACTTCGGCAGCGCATTCCGAGACGATGACTAGCTCGCGGTGCGGCTGATCGATGGAAAACGAGACTACTTCATTGCCGAAATAGTCCTCGCGGGAAGCGGAAAAATCGGGCTTGGGCGTAATGTCCAAATGATGGCTCAACGGAACTTGGCCGGCACGGATGCGCGGAGAGAGGCGGACCTCGGTGTGGCAGGTGGACACGTCTTCGGCGTAGAGATAACGGGTGACGTGAGTGGCGCGGAGTTTCATGGGTGCGCCTCGGCCGCCGCACAGAGCAGAGGGGCCGCAACCAATGCGGTGGCGCAGGCACTCGCGCTTGCCGCCTCGACACCGGTGTCGAGGCCTGGCGCCGGCGAAGAAGCCAGCAGGCATCGAGACGAGTCTCGACGCGGCACGCAAGAGTGCGTGCGCCACGAAAATCGTCGAGTACAAGGTCGTGGCCTCATGAGGCCGCCAGTTGCCGGGAGCGGGCGGCGTGACTGAAATACGCTCGGGTGAGGACATCGGATAAATCGGCGAGACCGGATGCGAGCTTTCCCAATAAGGCTTCGCGAAGGGATCCGTCAGGCGCGGCGAGGTCGCGCACGTCGGCGAGCTGAACGGCAGTTAATAGAGACAGGGCCGTACGCGCTTCCTCGGGACGGCGGATGGCGTTTTGGCTGGCCGGGAGCAAATCGACATGCTCGCGCAGCCGGGCAAGCTGAAACGCGATGGAGCGGGGATTGGCCTCATCCACCAACAGCAGATCGAGCATCAGATCGGTTTGCAAAGACGTGAGGTAGCGGGAGCGGTAGGTGATGGTGCTGTCGGCGATTTCGAGGATGGCTTCGAGCGCGCCGCCGCTGGCGCGTTCCGAGGGCGGAAGGCCGGCGCGCAGGATTTCCGTCATCTGAAACGCGCGCTCCAGACGCCGGCCGATGTCGAGAAAACGCCATCCGTCGCCGCGAGTCATGCCTTCCATAACCATGCCGCCGAAGGCGGACAGCGTAACGATGGCGTGATTCAGGAGATCCTGGGCGAGGCCCACGCGCAGCTCGCTCGCGGCGCCCGGCGAGGAGAACTGTTGGTCCAATTGATTGAGAATCATCCAGGCATCCAGAGAAATGCGGTCGCGAAGCAGCCAGGCCAAACGGCGGACGTGGTGAATATCGGAAATCAGCCCCTTCGCCGGCTGCGTGGAATAAATCATGGACAGAAGCTCGGCTTCTGCGGTTGCTGCGCGGCGGGCCCCGACAAGCCCAAGCTGCCCGAGGATGGCGAGGCCCGCACTGAGGCCCTCGGCACGCGCGGAATCCTCTTGAAACACGCGGGCGAGAATAGCGCGCGCGATACGCACAGCGGCCTCAACGCGCTCCACGTAGCGCCCTAGCCAGAACAGGTTGTCGGCAGCGCGGCTGGGAAGGTCAAAGGTGGCGCGGCTCACGTCCAGCGGATGCGTGGCGGGTTGGAGCAGGGTGAATTGCGAAGGCGGGCCGTCGCCGAGCACCCAGGTGTCCTTGCTGCCGCCTCCGCTCTGAATGGAGACGACCAGCGAATCCAGGGTGTTGGAAACGCGCGTGAGCCCTCCGGGCATGACCGCGTAACCGTCTTTGACGCTGACGGCGTAGACTCGCAAGACCAAGTGGCGGGGCTGAAGTTTTCCTTCTTCCCAAATGGGAGCAGTGGATAGAGCGACCTGCTCTTGCGCGGCGTAGCGAAATGGTTCGTTCCGTAAACGGGCCAGGAGTTCCGCGCGGTCCTGGGCGGCGAGATGCGCGCCGAAGATGGGATTGGCGCGATCCGACGGGAACGCGGATTTGATCACGAGCGAGTCGAGATGGTCCGCGACGTAATTGAGCGGCCCTTCCTGACCGCACCACCAGGTAGCGACGGGCGGCAGCTTCAGCTCTTCGTTCAGCAATGTACGGCACAAGCTCGGGAGGAAGGCGGCGTAGGCGGGCGACTCGGCCAAACCCGATCCCAATGTGTTAGCGATCGCGACGTTGCCCGAGCGAGCCGCTTGGACCAATCCCGGCACGCCGAGCACCGAGTCGGTACGGAGCTCGAGCGGGTCGCAGAAGTAATCGTCCTGGCGGCGCACGATTACGTCGACAGGGAGCAAGCCTCCGAGGGTTTTCAAGAAGACGCGGTTCTCACGAACGGTCAGATCGCCGCCCTCCACCAGGCTGTAGCCCAGATAGCGCGCGAGAAAGGCGTGCTCAAAATAGGTCTCGTTATAAGGGCCGGGGGTGAGGAGGACGATGCGGGGATTTTCGCGGTTTGGAGGCACCAGCCGCTCCAGGGCTTCTCGATAGCTTTGGAAGAAGTGCGCGAGGCGCTGGACATGCGAGCCGCGGAAGACATCGGGCAGCGCGCGGGTGGTGACGAGGCGATTTTCCAGCGCGTAGCCGGCTCCGGAGGGGGCCTGCGTGCGGTCGGCCAGCACCCACCACTGGCCGTCGGGCGAGCGGGCGAGATCAGCCGCGTACGTGTGGAGAAAAACGCCGCCACGCGGCTCGATGCCCCAGCAGGGGCGGAGGAAGGAGGGATTGGGAAAGACGAGCTCCGGCGGAAGCAGGGCCTCGCGCAACAGCCGCTGGGGGCCATAGAGATCGGCGAGGATGGCGTTGAACAGCGCAGCGCGTTGGGCCGTAGCCGCTTCGATGGTCTTCCATTCGCTGGAGGCGAGGATCAGCGGAATGGGATCCAGAGGCCAAGGCCGCGAGGCATTTTCGGGGTCGTTGTAGACGTTGTAAGTGATGCCGTTATCCCGCACGAGGCGCCAGCCCTGCTGCCAGCGGCGGGTCATGCCGTGATGGCCCATGGAAGCCAGGGCGTCGGCCATCTCGGCCCAGTGGGGGCGGACCTGCTCGCCGCCCGCCAGGACCTCGTCGAAGAAGCCTTGGCTCGGTTCGTATCGCCACTCGGGGGCGAGAGATGTGGCGGCGCGCTTCATGTTCGCGAGACGTTATCTCTGTAGTTTGGCATAGGAGATGAGGAGGGGGAGCATAAGCGAGACTGAAGGCCAGCGTTCACAGGCGCCACTTTGGTCCTCGGATCGGGAGCCAGCCGTGAATTCTGAAGTCCTTGGCTTGTTCGGTGAGCTGGGGCGGCGCATCCAAAGGGTCAGGTCTGCATTCGAAAATTCAAAGCCATCTTGCTCGGGCCGCCAGGGCTGGCGCAATTCCTGCTTGAGGTTACGGATGTCCGCCGCGGCGCGGAGCGGCGCGTTAATTGGAGGGATTTGGCTTGGGCGAGGGCGCTGTAAGGTACGCGGCTTGGGTATCGCTCACCGCTCCACGCCGAACGCCACGAGCACATTGCCCGGCATCAAGCTGCGGCGCGCGTATCCCGACGAAACGAACAGCATTCCTCCGGCGACAATGGGTCCGCCGACGTCCATCGATCCGCCGTGCCCTGGGACTCCGTTCACCGTGTTGAACTCGCGAGCAGTGTCGTAATCCCAGATGATCTTGCCGTCCGCCGCGGAGTACGCGCGCAGGTGGCCGTCGAGGGAGCTCGAAAACACAACCCCGGGGATGACGGTCACCGCGGCCGACTGCGCCGGACTGCACGGGCGCCGCGCGCCGCAACCGGGTGGAGGCGTCTGCCAGATGCGCTCGCCGTTATCCACACGCAGCGCGAAGATGCCACCGCCTTTTGTGGGATCTACTTCTGAGACGGCATCGTTGCCTCCGTTAATCCGCGTATTGTGAAACTCGATGTCCGATAGCGCGGCGTACATATTGCGCCCGTCAGTGGCCGAGCCCCACTGGATGCCGCCTACGGTCCCGCCTTTGCCGAGCCGCGACTGCCATAGCACCTTGCCGCGGTTGTCCGGATCCATCCCATAGGCCACGCCCGATTTCTGTCCCACGATCAGCGCACGCTTGCCGTTGGGAAGCGTGATCAGAATAGGAGATTCTGCGAAATCGAAATCCGGACCGCCAGAGTCCGGGCAACTTGTTCTGTCGTCCAGATAGCAGGAACTGTTCCAAGCGTCTTTCGTGAATTGACGCCACCACAGAATCTCGCCCGTGGACATCTTCAAGGCAACGATGGCGTCGCTCATGGGCGACACCGGATCGGAGTAATTGTCACCGGTGCCGATATAAAGAGTGTCATGCTCGGGGTCGAGCGTGGCGGCGTTCCACACGCCCGCGCCCGATGGTCCCGCGGCGCTGGCGCCGTGCTTCGTCTTGGCGCGGGGTTTAGCGGTCTCGGCGATCATGTAGCGCTTCCAGATCACCTTGCCCGTAGCGGCGTCGATGGCGGATTCGCTGCCGCGGAAACTGCAGCACAAGTAAGTCGGCGAAACTGCCAGCGCCTCTTCGAGCGAAGAGATTCCGACGTACAGCTTGCCTTGATGGAACACCGGCGTGGCAGTGGCCTTGGAAGCCGGATGTTCCTCCGGTTGCAGCTTCCAGATCTGCCTTCCGGTTTCGCCGTCGAGGGCGTAGATGAAGCCGGAGGAATCGCCGAAGAAGACCGTTGGTTTTCCGGCGACCTCGGCGACGGTGACGCCCGAGCGCACCTCCGCTTGGACCCTGGTGACCCAATGCACGCAGCCCGTCGCGGCATCGAGCGCGTAGAAGCTGCCGTCCTGCGCGCCCGCGAAAACGCGTCCGCGATAGACGGCGGGCTGCGATCGCAACACCGAGGTATCGGGGAACGCAAACACCCACTTGGGAGCAAGCTTGGGAACGTCGACGGCGGCGAGTCCGGCATCGTCGGCCGATTGGAAACGCGCGTTCGTGAGACCGGGCGCCCAACTAGCCCAGCTCGGCGCGTCTTTCCACACTGAACCGCCCTGCGGGAGCAGGCCTGCGGGGCAGGGGTTGGCGAGCTCTTCGCGCCGGCGTTGCGTGGTGACAGGCTTGCCGAGATAGTTTGCGAGCGCCTGGCGTTCGTAGGTCGAAAGCTGCGCGGCTTGGGCCTTCATGACGCCAGTCTCGAGCGTCTGCAAGATCGTGACGGGCGTGAGCGTCTTCAGCACGTCCAGTTGCGGAATGCGCGCCGCGGCCTGCGATGACATGTGGCAGGTCGCGCAGTTCTTCTGGAACAGCGAGGCAGCGTAGGGGTCGTCGGCGGCGAGGACAGTTAGCGTGGCGAGGGGGAACAAAGCGGATAGGAGATAAATCTTCATCGCGTTTCCACTCCTGGCTTCGTATCCTGGGAGATGCCGAGGCCGGAGGCAGTATATCAGATAGGTCGTTGCATTATGTTGGAAAACAGTGCGAAGATTGCCCAACTAAACCTTGAGAAGACAGGTACCGACACCCTTCCTGTTTCCTGAAAGCAAGCACCTCATTACCCGACTACCGGGCAGATCGGCGAAAGGCAGGCATCCGAATGCGCCACGGACACCCATCCTACTTGGGCGCTAATGGGCGCCAGACCCCAGCTCTCGGCCGTCGGGTTTCGAGATCGGCGGGGCTCGCCGCCGATGGCTGGGACATAACATGGAGCCATGCAAGAGGGCGCTGTCCAAACGGTCAGTGGTTGAATTCTCGGATAGATTTTGATGGAGACGGCGCGCGAACGCCCGGTTTTTCGGCGGAACATCCAGCCGGGTGCAGCGTCTATTAAGACCATGGATGTTCTGAAGGACCTGCAACACTCCGTCCGGATGTTCCGCCAGACGCCGGGCTTTACCATTGCGGCGATCGGCGCCCTGGCGCTGGGGATCGGCGCCAACACGGCCATCTTCTCGGTGGTCAACACCGTTCTGTTGAAGCCGCTTGCGTTCTCCGATCCGGAGCGAATCGTAGTCTTCCAGAACACGTTCAAGCAGGGCGGACGCAGCCAGGGGGCGTCGCCCAACGAGTACAACTTCTGGCGCGCGCAGACGGGGTCGTTTCAGAACGTGTCCGCGTACGCGTTCAACGTCGCGAATCTGACCGGCGAATCTTTCCCGGAGCAGATCCAAGCCACGAGAGCCAGCGCCGATTTTTTCCGGCTGTGCGGCGCCGACGTGCTGCGAGGGCGCACGTACACGCATGAGGAAGATTTGCCAAAAGCGCCCAAGACCGCGGTGCTGGCCTACGCGTTCTGGCAGCGGCATTTTGGCGGCGATCCCCAGGCGATCGGGAAGGAGATCACGCTCAGCGGCGAGCGCTACGAAATCATCGGCGTGGTGGGACCCAATCTCAAAATCGAAATCGACGAGCCACCGGATGTATACATTCCGTTCCAACTAGATCCCGAACGCGACGATAATGGCCACTACTTTACGGTGATCGGACGCCTGAAGGCGGACGCCAGCCTGGCGCAGGCGAACGCGCAGTTGCAGGCCGCCTACGCCCAATACAGGGAAAAGCACACGATTCCGTTCGACTATCCGCAGACGGGGTTCGCGGCGCAGCCTTTGCAGGACGCGATCGTGGGAGGCGTGAAGACCTCGCTGCTGATTCTGGCAGGCGCGGTAAGTTTCGTGCTGCTGATTGCGTGCGCGAACGTCGCCAACCTGCTGCTGGCGCGGGCGACCGGACGCAAGCGCGAGATCGCGATTCGCGCGGCGGTGGGCGCGGGGCGGGGGCGAATCGTCCGGCAGCTCCTTACGGAGAGCGTCCTGTTATCGGTAGCCGGCGGCGTGTTGGGCTTTGCGGCAGGATACGCGGGCATTCGAGCGATCCTGAGCTTCAGCCCAGGCAATATCCCGCGCATCGGACTACAGGGCTCCAACGTGAGCCTGGATTGGCGGGTGCTGGCATTTACGCTAGGCCTGTCACTGGCGACCGGCATTCTGTTCGGGCTGGCTCCCGCATTGCAAACGTCGCGCACGGATTTGAGCAGCACCTTAAAAGAGAGCAGCAACCGCAGCGGCACCGGATTCCGGCACAACAAGACTCGCTCGCTGCTGGTGACCACGGAGATGGCGTTGGCGCTGGTGCTGCTGGTGGGAGCGGCGCTGCTGATCCGGACGTTCGTGGCGATCCGCCAGGTGACGCCGGGCTTCGATGCGCACAACGTGCTGACGATGCGTATGTCGCTCACTGGGCCGCAGTTCGAGAAGGCGGCGGGGGTTGCGCGGCTCGCGCGCGAGGGTTTGCGGCGGCTGAATGCACTTCCGGGCGTGGAAGCGGCCGCGGCCACGTGCTGCGTGCCTCTGGAGGGCGGTTTCGGACTGCCGTTCGAGATTGTCGGCCGGCCGGCGGGACCGACGGCGAGGGGTGGCGGCGGATGGACTATGGTCTCCGCGGGATATTTCGAGACATTCAAAGTCCCCGTGCTTCGCGGCCGCACGTTCCGGGGGCAGGACGACAACGGGCGGCCAGTGGTGATTATCAATCAGGCGCTGGCGAAGCAGTTCTGGCCGAAGAGCGATCCACTGGCCGATCAGATCATCATCGGCCGAGGCGTTGGGCCCGCGTTCAATACTGAAGGTCCGCGCCAGATCATCGGGGTGGTAAGCGATGTGCGGGACGGCGCGCTGAATCGCGAGGCGCGTCCCAATATGTACGTGCTTCCGGCGCAGATCACGGACGGCGAAAACCAACTGGAGTCGCAGATCACACCGTGGGCCTGGGCGGTGCGAACCAAAGTCGCGCCGATGTCACTGAATTCTGCGATTCAGAAAGAGCTGCGCGAGGCGAGCGGAGGCTTGCCGGTGGCGCGGGTGCGGACGATGGA
>DASQJB010000301.1:0-6782 GCA_035631295.1 Bryobacteraceae bacterium
ATCCTCGCATTTGCGGGAGCCTGCGCCCTGGGATCGATCTACGGATTTCTCCAGGGCGCTTGGCCGTTCGGAATCGTGGAGGCGATCTGGTCGGGAGTGGCTGCGCGCCGGTGGTGGCGCGCGCGGGTGGTGAAGTATGGCCTTGACTGAGTCGCGCCGCAAGACTCCCGAAGAATATCTCCAGGAAGCGCAAGCCGAGGAGGCGCGCGCCAAGGGCCATCTCAAGATCATGCTCGGCTACGCGTCCGGCGTGGGCAAGTCGTTCCGGATGCTGGATGAAGCGCGGCGGCGGAAGGAACGCGGCCAGGACATAGTGGTAGGCGCGGTCCAGCCTCAGGTCCCGCCGGATGCGGAAGCCATTCTGAAGAAGTTGGAGGTGATTCCGCTCAAAACCCTGGACGGCTGCACCGCGCTCGATGTCGAAGCCATTCTCTGGCGGCATCCCATGGTTTGCTTCATCGACGGCCTGGCTTACGATAATCCTCCCGGCTGCAAGAATCCGACGCGTTGGCAAGATGTCGAAGAGATCCTCCGCGCGGGTATCAAAGTAGTGGCTTCCGTCAATATTCAGTACGTGGCGGAATTGCAGGATCAGATCGAGGCGATCACCGGGAAAAGGGCCCGTCAGACCGTGCCGGTCGCCTTCATCCGCGGCGCGAGCGAAATCGAAATCGTGGACGCGCCGCCGGAGGAGCCGATCGAACGGACTCCGGCCGAGGAGCTCGACGCCCGCCGGCGCGAGCAGCGCCTTTCCAAGCTGCGCGAGATCGCCCTCGTGCTCGCCGCCGACGTGGTCGACCGCCAGCTCAACGAATATCTGCAAGAGCATGGAATCCAGCAGCAGTTCGGCGCGCAGGAGCGGATTCTGGTGGGAATCACGCCCCGTTCGAACGTAGGCGTAATGCTTGAGACAGCGCGATCGATCGCCGAAAGGTTCCACGCCGAACTGATCGCCGCCTATGTGGATCAGCCGGATCTTCCCCCGCAAGATCGCGCGGCGTTAGACGAGCGGCTGGATGCGGCGCGCGCCGCCGGAGCCCGCATCGAGATCCTCGAAGGCGAAGACCCAATCGACGCCCTGCTGGAGTTCGCCAACTCGCACGGCATTACTCAATTCTTCATCGGCCACAGCCAGCGCTCTGGAGTGTGGCCGCGGATTTTCGGAAATCCGGTGGAAAAGCTGATCCGGAAATCGAAGGGCATGGATATTCGCGTTTTTCCGCAGTAAAGAGCTTCGAGATTTTCTGAAGAAACGCCACGCCCGGTCGTGCCACCTCCACGCGGATTCCGAAACAGCTGCGAACCGAACAAACCGAACTTAAGCCTTGACAGCTTTGGCCGAACTGCCTATACTGAGGCATTCTGACGGTGGCAAATCTGCACTCGATCGGTTTGCGCTGAGCGCTTCGCTTTTCGATAGTTTATGCGCGGCCGTGTTTGAGACCACAGTCGGAACTTGTTGAGTGGATCGGCGGAATGCACTACGCATTCGGCGGGACGGATATCTCAGTTGCGGTAGCGTCACTCCTTGGGTCGCAAAAGGGCGACGCATCTTTGCTCGGATTCAGACCGTTCTTTTAAGTTGCTAGGTTTTCGCTTTTGGAGACATGGCAAACGGCCAAACCATTAACCGCTCTTGTGCTTTCGGGCAACCAGTTGGTAGGGGGAAGAAGCCATTCGCGCCAATTGCGGTCCGTGGCAGATCCTAGTGCCGGCCGGCCACATATAAATCGATCTTCTTTGTCGCCTTTCGCAGCATAAGTACTTGCAAACGCCGTAGATTTTTGGTTAAATGAGCTAAATTTTCTGCAAGCGAGGTGCTATGGCTAGACTGCGATGTAGCGTTGTTCTCTTCGCGGCTTCAATGCTTCCCGTTTGGGGGCAGAACTTTGTTACGGGACCCAATACCGGAGCGGAATCCAGACTCGACAATACCCCGCGCAATGCGACTTTTTTCCTGACAGTAACTGGCTCGGGAACCTATAGCCTGGCTGGCGGCATTTTTTTCATGAAGGATGGTACGAGCACGACCGACAACGTGACGCTCACCGTCTTTAATTCTGCCGCAATGGCGCTTGGCTCCGTTACCCTAAGCAACAGCCAGTTTTGCGCCAACGATCCCGCGCATCGTCAAAGCTACTCCTATCGCACATTTGCGTTGCCCTCCCCACTCGCTTTATCGCCGGGCTCCTACACTCTGGTTTTGAGTACTAACGCACCCCCGCAGCAAAACTCGGCGTACTTCGTGAAGGGTGATGGAACGAGTTTCTCCGTTATGGCGGGTGGCGGAGGGGGCGCCCCCAATCTATCCATATCGAAAACCTCTTCTCCTGCGAATTTCAGCGCGGGGATGGCAGGCGCTTATAGTGTCCAGGTCACCAATGTCGGAAATGCCTCTAGTTCAGGTGTGATTACAGTCATGGACACACTGGGTCCGAACCAGACATTTGTAAGTGCGACGGGTTCCGGTTGGAGTTGTAGCGCTGCTGCGCAGGTCGTGACATGCACCACGAGCGCCGTCATCGCTGCGGGAGCTTCGGCGCCGTTAATCACAATTACCGTCAACGTAGCCGCGAATGGAGGGCCATCCGTCACGAATACGGTCACGGTTGCTGGTGGTGGCGGGACCAATACTAACAACTCGTTTACATTGGTGACGCCTGTCGATGCGCCCGATCTCTCTGTTTTGAAAACTTCGACCACCGCCACTTTTACTCAAGGGCAGAACGCGGTCTACACGATTCAGGTAAATAATGTCGGAAATGGCGCCAGTTCAGGTACGATTACGGTCACGGACACACTTGATCCCAACCTGGCATTTGTAAGTGCGACGGGTTCGGGTTGGAGCTGTAGCGCTGCCTCGCAGGTCGTGACATGCACCACGAGTGCTGTCATCGCTGCTGGAGCTTCCGCGTCGCCCATCACAATAAACGTGAGTGTAATGGCGAACGGAGAGTCATCCGTCACGAATACGGGTACGGTTGCTGGCGGTGGCGACGTCGATACCTCCAATAACTCCTTTCGATTTGTGACGCCTGTAAGCAGCGGCCCGCCGCCTCCAGTGCAAGAAGTACCGGCGACGACCACGCCGATGTTGATTCTCAGCGGCATGGTGCTGATCGGCTTGGTGGCGTGGCTGCGGCGACGGGCGACATATCGGGGCTAACTAGAGTAAAAATTGAACACAAATTCTCGATTGAAAGTCCCGGCTGCGGGGCGAAACATCCGGCCCGTGCGATTCGCGCTTCTTTTCTTCTGCTGTTTCGTGCTAGGGATTGCCGTGCTGCTAATTCCGCCGGTGCAGAGTGTCGACCTGCAGTTCACACAGGGTTTGGTGGCGTTGGCACACCAGATCATCACCGTCTGCGGAGGGCACGCCACCCGTCAGGGCGCCATTCTTCGCTCGCCCGGCGGCTTCGGCGTGGAAATGCGCGACGGTTGTAACGCCGTAAACGTCACGATTCTGTTATGTTCCGCGGTGTTTGCGTTCCCGGCGGCATGGAAAATGAAGGTGCTGGGCATCGTAGGCGGCGCAGCTATTATTCAGCTCGTGAACCTGTTCCGCTTTATTACCCTCTTCTATCTCGGCCAATACAGCCTGCCGTGGTTTGATTTCGCCCATGCCTATCTCTGGGAGAGCCTCATCGTTCTGGATACCACAGTCGTGTTCTGGTACTGGGTAAATCACGTTCTCCGATCTGCTACGGTTTCCAAGACTCCAGCCTCCAATGCCTCAGCTTAAAGCGCCGACCCGCTTCCTGCTACGCGGTTCGGCGCTGCTGATCGGGCTGCTCATCCTTTGGTGGTTGGTTTTGCTGGACCCGATGCTCTCCGCTCTGAAGGGCGCGGGTGACATCGCCGCGAGCCTGATCTTCGGCGGTAACAGCAGTGAGTTTATGCGCGAGGACAGCTCGCGAAACTGGACCTTTCGCGTGCCGACGAAGATCATCGTGCCCGCGTCGCGCGTCATGCCGATGGCTCAGCAGATCAATTCTATCGACTTCGATGTGGCGCGGACGGATGTTATCAGTTTCACCTTTAGTCTGCCGGTATTTTGGGCGGTGGTTCTCGCCGTGCCAGGCTGGCGCCGAAATCTTCGCCCGTTTCTGGCAGGAACCGGCCTGATCGCGCTGGTGGAACTGCTTCTCCTGCTGACATTTGCCGCTACGTCGGCGCACAGAGCCGCGGCTGCGATGTTGTCCACACGGATGGGGGCATTTGAAAGCTGGCTCCTACGCTTTAGCGACTATGTAACCGTTTTGGTTGTGCCCTATCTTGCTCCGATCGTCGTAGCTTTCGCCGTGCACCCCGAGCTCCGCAGCGGCGTCCTCGGCTGGACCTCCCAGGACAAGCAACCGTCGGCGAGATCCTCTTCAAACGGCAACTTATCCGTTGCGGCCGGCAATTCCCGCAAAAGCGTCCGGTCGTGATCGGCGCGGACCAGATGATTTTCAGGCGCGCGCTTTGCGTAAACGTCTTACACGTCTTCCGGCCGTACGGACGCAGCCGCGCGTCGCACCGGCGGTCTCGGTTTCTTGGGCGCGCCGACCAGCGCGTACGGATCGTCGGGATGCCCGGGCTCGCCGCGGCGTAAGAGACGCCGGAGCGCCTGTTTAAGCTTTTCCGCCAGCGAAGGGTCCTTCCCCATAACTGTTAGTGTAGGCTATATGGCCCTCGCGCTGGAGATCTCGCCGCAGGATGTGAAGCGCCGCCTGGACGCGGGAGAAAAGCTTCCATTGATCGACGTGCGCGAGCCTTCCGAATTCGCAGTTGCGCGCCTGGAAAACGCGGAGCTGGTTCCCATGCGCCAAGTTCCCGCCGAGTTGCAGCGATTGGAGGCGCTTGCGGACGAAGCGCCGCTGATCGTCTACTGCCATCATGGCGTCCGGAGCCTGCATGTGGTGAACTGGCTGCGCGAGCAGGGCGTTGAGGCGTGCCAGAGCATGGCGGGAGGCATCGACGCCTGGAGCCTCTCGGTGGACTCTTCCGTGCCCCGTTACAACTAAGTATGGCCGCGACGGCCGCCCCGGCGGCAACGGAACACTTCTGGATCGAACAAGCCCCGCTCTATCTGACTGCCGCGGCCGCGGTCGCCACGGAAGTCTCGATCGCGGCCTCCCAGATTCTGATGGGATTGGCGCTCGTGGCAATTATCGCCGGACGGGTGAAGCTGCGCTGGCCTCCGGCGACCGTTCCATTAGCGGCCTGGATGGGATGGACGCTTGTTTCGGCTGCCGCGCACGGGGATTTACGGCATGGACTTCCACAAATCAAGAAGTTTTATGTGTACTTGATGTTGTTTCTGGTGGTCTCGGCCATTCGCGGCATACGTGAGATTCGGGGCGTTGCGTTAGGCTGGGCGCTCGCGGCGTCGGCATCGGCGGCCTGGAGCCTGGAGCAGTTCGCCAGAAAATACCAGGCTGCGCGAGCGGCTCACGTGAACTTTTACACGGCCTATGTCGGCTCGCGGATCACCGGGTTCATGGACCACTGGATGACGTTCAGCGGCCAAATGATGATGGCGCTTTTGTTGATTCTGGCGCTGCTTTTGTTCGCGCAGGACAAGCGTGGGAGGCCGTGGCTCATTGCGGCGGGATGTCTGACGGCCGTGGCGTTGCTGGCCGCCGAAACCCGCAGCATGTGGGGCGGCGCGGCCGTGGGCGCCGCGTATTTGGTCTGGCTGAAGCGCCGGTGGTTGATCCTGGCGTTCCCGTTGGCGATCGGCCTCGTGATTGTGGCGAATCCATTCATGCTCAGGGAACGGATCGTCTCCATCGTCCGCCCTCACGGCGAGATGGATTCAAACGAGCATCGCGCGCTGCTGCGCCGCGTGGGATGGGAGATGATCAAGGCGCATCCGCTTCTGGGCCTGGGGCCGGAGCAGGTGGGACCGAATTTCGCCCGTTATCTTCCTTCCGACGCTCCCAAACCCTTGCCATCCGGGTATTACGAGCATCTCCACAACATTTACTTCCATTACGCGGCGGAGCGCGGGTTGCCGGCGCTGGCGGCTCTGCTGTGGTTTTTCGGCCGCTCGCTTTACGACTTCGCGCGAGCCTTGCGGCGTCTCGCGCCGGGTTCAGAGGCGCGCTGGCTGCTGCACGGCGTGATCGCCGTCATCGTGGCGTTCCTGCTTGGCGGGTATTTTGAGGTGAACTGGGGCGATAGCGAGGTGCTAGGAATGTTTCTGGGCGTGGTGGGGTGCGGATACTCTGCTCTCGCGGACCCCACCCTTAAGCTGGATACTTCCCGGTGATGTAACCAGTCAAGTGATGGATGGTGTGCTGCTGTGACGTCACCAGCCAGTTCACCAGATCGCCGATTGAGATCATTGCCGCGACACGCTCGCCCTCCATCACAGGAAGGTGGCGCACACGCCGCTCGCTCATCAGGCGCATGCATTCGCCGGCGGTGGTCTCCGGCGTGACGAAAAGCACAGGCGTACTCATGATCTCGCGAACCAGAGTCTCATTCGAGTGCCGGCCCTGGAGGATGACTTTGCGCGCGTAATCACGCTCGGTGACGATGCCGGCGAGCTTTCCGCCGCTCAACACCACCAACGAGCCGATGTGGCGCTTCGACATTTCATCGATGGCGTCGTACACAGTCGACTCCGGGGACGTGCACCACACCTCGTTATTCTTTTGACGAAGCACGTGCTTAACCGGCTCATAAAGGTCAACCGCGTGCTCCACCGTGGAAGCAGTTGCTTGCATATGGGCCTCCCTGCCTGGATATTGCACCCGCGCAGGGGCAAAGTCAACCCCTTGAAAGCGGAGGTT
>DASQJB010000302.1:0-6722 GCA_035631295.1 Bryobacteraceae bacterium
CGCGACAACCCGGGCGTGTACGTCTCCAACGACCAAAGCCCCGTATATTTCGGCGGAATCGTGGTCCGCGCATCCTTGAATCCAGAGTTTCTTCAGAGCGCGTTGCGCAATGCCGTGTACCAGGTCAACAAAGACCAGCCCTTGACGGACCTCAAGACGCTGGATCGGTTGAAGTCGGAGTCGATGACCAGCGACCGGATAAGATCGATTTTGCTCGTCATATTCTCGGCGATTGCCCTTGCGCTCTCGGCCATCGGAATCTATGGCGTGGTTTCTTATTCGGTGGCGCAGCGCACGAATGAGATTGGAATTCGCGCGGCCCTGGGCGCGAGCCGCGGCAATTTGCTCGGGCTCGCCATGCGCGGTGGAATGTGGATGATGCTTACGGGTTTGGCTATCGGCTTCGCGGGCTCGCTGGCATTCGCACGAGCGCTTTCGACGCAACTCTACAACTTGGGCGCATGGGACGCGCCGACTCTCGCGAGCGTCGGCGGCCTGCTCGCTATCATTACCCTGCTCGCTTGTTATATTCCTGCTCGCAGGGCCGCGCGCGTGGACCCGATGGTGGCGCTGCGATACGAGTAGCGCAGTCCATTGGACAGCGGCGGCCGGGAGTGTTCTGTCCCTGCTCCTGTGAGGATGCGGCGTCCGCCCCACAGAACAGCGGAGCTCGCAGCCAAACGCCGGGCAAAGCCCGGCGGGCAGGCTGAAAGCCAGGCCTCACCGAAATTCGTCGCAGCGGGCAAAGATTCTCAGGTGGCAGTCAGCGGAGTTAGGGGTTTCGGGCGAGCTTGGGGGTCAACAGCCACTTTAGGACGCCGCGGGGGGGGCCTTGGTTGTCCTCGACGGCGATTTTCATGAGCGCGCCCTTTTTCAGGTCGATGGCGAGCGGGGATTCCAAGAGGAAACCGGCGACGCGGCTGAGCTGGGGCTCGTGGCCGACCAACACAAGATCCTTGACGCGATGGTGGGCGCGGATTTCCTTCCAGAGCTGAGGCGGCGCCACGCCGGGGGCGAGTTCTTTTGTCTCGACGGTGTTCTGGCAGTTAAGCTCCTCGGCGGCGATGCGGGCGGTTTCGAGTGCGCGCGTCAGGGGGCTGGTGAGGATGGTTTGAGGGACGACGCCGGCGGCGCGGGCCTGCTGTAACACTGCGCGAAGCTCGCGCTTGCCCTGCTTCGTGAGATGACGCTCGGCATCGGGCGTACCCAACTCGCGATTCTCAGCCGCGCCGTGGCGCAGGATGTAGATGTTCATTCGGTCTCCTAAAAGGCGGGCACTGAAGCGCCCGTAGCAGGCTAAAGCCCGCTCCACTCGCTTTATTCAATTTTCCTAAACTCGGCCAGCCAGCCGCGCTCGGCGGCGGGCAGGAAATGGCGGCTCAGATATTTGTGGAACGCTTCCACGCGCCGGCGCAGCAAACGTTCCAACCCGGCGTTGGGCCGATCAATCAATTCGCGGGTGACCACGCAATCGTTGGTGGCGCCCAGATGCTCTTGCACGCCGCGGATTTGTTCGATTCGCTGTTCCCATTGGCGCCCCGCGACCGGTCCGAAGATTTCCAGAGTGTAGCGGAGGCGCTTCGCGGTGAGGCGAAAGCGGTGCATTTCGTCCGCCGTGGTTTCGGGCTTGGCCGCGGCGGCGCGCGCCTTGAAGAATTGAGCGGTCAAGGGGACGAGAGCGCGGCGGGCGGACGAGGCGACAGTTTGGCCGGGCGGCGCCTTGGCGTCGAGCCAATCCCGCCACTCTTTGATCTTGGCGAGGCGCGAATGGGAGAGGTAATGCGAGAGGCTGCTCCCGATTTTTGATCGAGCTTTGCGAAGGCGGCGATCGAGGGCGCCGGACTTGGGAGCCCCTGCAGCGTGGAGCACCTCCACCGCGATATCGTGGTTGCGGACTTCGCCGCAGAGATCCATGATTTTCTTCAAACGGCGGCGCATTTTCCGCACGCGGCCGCGGTCGAGCAGATCCTTAAAGACGCGGACAGCCTGGGTGAACCTTCGGATGGCGACGCGGAGATCGTGAATGTTTTCCGGGTCCTCGGGATCTTTGGCGGTGCGGCGTAGGGTGGAGGAGATTTTCTTGAGGCGCGCTTGCAGCTTCGCCTCGGCGTATTGATTCAGCGAAGGACCGCCCCCTTTGGTCGCGGCTCTGTCAGATCGCGGCTCTGTTTGCGAAGTCATCGTTTTGCTCGAATGGCTAACTGCCGGCCGTACACTTCGTGGAACACATTGGCGACTTGCGATGCGTGCCATTGCTCGATATCGGTGTCGGCATCGGAAATGAGGCGCATTTCCACGGCGCGATCCTGAATCGCGGTTTCGATGCGGCCGACCTTCTGCTCCTGGCTTTGATCAAAAGCGACGGCAAGGCGCAGGAGCGGAGCGAGCAAAACCACGGCGTTGCGGTCCTCCGGCTCGAGGATTTGAAAATCCATATGAGACGGCTGAGGCATGGACTTTCGATGATAGCGGCTCAAATTCGCGATGGTGTGGCGCTCGCGGTCGGAAAAGCCGGGCATATCCGTGTTGAGGATCAAGTAAAGCGAATGCTTATGATGGCGGGAATCGTTGACATAGTGGCCAATGTTGTAGAGATAGGCGGCGGCCTCGAGGACGCGGCCGTAGAAGGGGGGTAGACGGTGCAGGGGATGGAGGGATTCAAACAACATGGCTGCGAGCTGGGCGACTTTGCGGGCGTGCTGGGCGGAGACGCCATAGCGGCGGCCGAGGGTTTGGACCAGGTGACGCTGATCGGCGTCGAGCTGATCGATGCGGCGGCTGGCGAGGTCGGAGATAATGCCGTCGCGAACGCCGGCCATGGAGTAGTACAGGCGGGGAAGCCCAAGCTCGTGCATAACTTCGCGCAAGACCGCGACGCCGGCAACGATGATTTCGGCGCGACGGGGGCCGATGCCGGTGATAGCACGGCGGGCCTGGAGGTCGCGGCGAGAGACGTTTTCATAGAGCTGGCGGATCTGCGCAGAAGTGGCGAGGAAGCGGTCGGCGACGTCGCGCTTGGAGCGGCGGACGCCGTTGACGGCGCACACGGCCGCGGCGGCGGTGGCGGAAGTCGCCACCATGCGATCGATGCGGGCTGCTGACAGACGCTTCACGGCGCTGGCGATGCGCTCCTGAATGTAGCGTTGCATACGCTGCAACTCGCGAGGGTCGGGAGGATCGCCTTTGAGGAACATGGCGGTGAGGCGGACAGCGCCCAACGGCTTGGAGAAGGCGTCGGCGAAATGGCCGTTTTCGCTGAGAATCAATTCCACGCTGCCTCCGCCGATGTCGGTAATCAACAAGCGGCGGTTGGCCTGGGGCCAGCGGGCTTGAACACCCAAGTGGATGAGGCGGGCCTCCTCGAGGCCGGAGATGACCTCGACAGGCGTGCCGAGAATCTGGGCGGCGCGGGCGAGAAACTCGGCGCGATTGGAAGCGTCGCGCAGAGCGGAGGTCCCCACGGCACGGATGGCGTGAATGTCGAGCTTGCGATAGCTCGCGGCCATGTCGCCGAGGGCGTCGCAGGCCTCGTCCATGGCGGCGGCGTCGAGGCGGCCTTCGCGGAAGACGGATTCGCCAAGACGGACGACGCGGCGGGAGGCGGCCAGCGGTTGGAACTCTCCCTCCGGGCCGGCTTCGGCGGCGAGCATGCGGATGGAGTTGCTGCCGATGTCGATGGCGGCGTAGCGGGGCATAGAAACGAGCTATCAGTTATCAGCTGTCAGCTATAGCCTTCAGCTTAGCTTTCGAGAGGGTGCGGCAAAGGCTATCATAAAGGAATCAATGCCCCTGTTTCTCCCCCAGCGCTTCAATGGACGGTTGATTGTGGTGGAGGGGATCGACGGGTCGGGGAAATCCACACAGCTTTCGCTCTTATCGCAATGGCTGCGGCTGCGCGGCTACGCCGTGGCGTTCAGCGAGTGGAACTCTTCGCCCCTGGTGCAAAAGACGACGCGGCGCGGCAAGAAGAAAGAGATGTTCACGCCGACCACTTTCAGCCTGATCCACGCCACGGATTTCGCGGACCGGTTGGAGCGGTATATTTTGCCGTTGCTGAAGGCGGGGGCGGTGGTGTGCGCGGACCGCTACGCCTACACGGCCTTCGCGCGCGACGTAGTGCGGGGCGTGGACCCAGCGTGGGTGCGGAATCTGTACCGGTTCGCGGTGCAGCCCAACCTGGCGTTTTATTTCAAAGTTCCGCTGGAGGTTTCGCTGGGGCGGATTCTGGGCGGGCGGAACGCGCTGAAATATTACGAGGCGGGGATGGACGTGGGGTTCAGCCGCAACATCGAAGAGAGCTTCCGCATCTTCCAAGGGCGAATTCTGGTGGAATACGAAGCGATGATCGAGGAGATGGGCTTTCACGTGATCGACGCGACGAAGTCGATCGAAGCCCAGCAAAGGGAGATGAGGCGGATTGTGGTGAAAGAGATCGGACGGACGCGGCCGCCCGAGGTGCTGGGAATGGAGGCTCCGATTGGCCGGGCTATCGCCTAAGCTGGTGGGGTCAAATGGCCGCCCCGGGCGCGCGAATGGAAGCCACGCCCCGGTTTCTCTGGCGCGCGGGATCAACCGCACGCCACTGGCGTTTTACCGCACGCCGCTGCCGGGAGTGGCCGTCGGAGAGCTGCAAGGAAAATTGATCGTGATCGAAGGGCCGGATGCGGTGGGACGCAGCTCGCAGGTGGCGCGGCTACGGCCGTGGTTGGAGGAATTAGGGCACGCCGTGTTGGACACGGGCATGGCGCGATCGGCTCTGGCGGGCAAGGGCATCCGGCAAGCCAAAGAGGGCAACACGCTGGGGCCGGTGACGATGACGCTGTACTACCTGACCGACTTCGCCGACCGGCTGGAGAACGAAATCATTCCCGCGCTGCGGGCGGGCTTCGTGGTGCTGACGGATCGATATATTTTTTCGATCATGGCGCGGGCCATCGCGCGCGGGGAGGACCGGGCGTGGATGGAGCGCACGGCGGGGTTCGCGCTGGCTCCGCACAAGGTGTTTTATCTGCGAGCCGAAGTAAAGGACCTGCTTTCACGGGTCGTGGTGGGCAAGGGCGCTTTCGATTATTGGGAAAGCGGGATGGACTTGGGATTCGGGCGCGACATGTACGACAGTTTCGTGCGGTATCAGACGCGCTTGATCAAGGTGTTCGACCGGCTGGCGGAGCCATATGGATTCGAGGTGATCGACGCAAGCCGGTCGGCGGACGAAGTGTTCGAGGATCTGAAGCAGAGGATCTCGCGGACATTCGAATCGTCGCTGGCTCCGGTACGGCGACCGGCGCGCGCGACATCGCGGAGGCCGCGCGCGGCGAGGCAGACAGCGGGCTAAATGGCGAAGACAGCGCGCACGCCAGAGGCGACGCCGGTTCCCGAGCAGCGATTCCAGTTGGAGCATCCGAGCGCGGAGGCAATCCATGCAAGGGCGATCGAGGTGTTCGGCAGCGAGGAACTGGCGGGGCAGTGGATGCGGACTCCTTTGCCTATTCTGGAGGGCGCCACGCCGGAGCAATACTCGGAGTCGGGAGATCCGGCCAAGCAGCGTGAGGTGCTGACGATTCTGGGCCGGATCGACTACGGCGTCTTTAGTTAGGATGCGAATTTTCCGGTTGCACCGGGCGCAGCGCGGGGCCGCGGACTACGGAGGGTCGCTGCTCTATCCGGGGAGATGGAATCCGGCGGGGACGCCGATGTTGTACGCGGCGTCGACGCTTTCGTTGGCATGCCTGGAGATGTTGGTTCATTTGCCGCCGAATCAAATTCCGGTGGATTTGGTTTACAGTTGGGCGGAGTTGAAGGAGACGCCGGCGGCCGCGGATTTCCGGGGTGACGTGCCGGACCAGGATTCGACGCGGCGGTTTGGGCAGCGGTGGGTGACCGGAGTAGAGGCGGCGGCGATTCGCGTGCCGAGCGTGATTATTCCGATCGAGTTCAACGTGCTGCTAAATCCGACGCATTCGGAGTATACGGAGATCGAGTGGTCGGAGCCGGAAGCCGTTTCGGTTGGATGAGCGGCTGGTACGGAGGGTTGGAGTCTGACGCTATACTCTTCGGCATGGAGCTGACGCTCGATCTACCCGAAGAGCTCTCGGCCGTGTTGGCCGTACCTGGCCAAGACATATCGCGGTCTGCGTTTGAGGCGATCGCGCTCGATGCCTATCGGGAACGGAAGATTGCAACCGCGCAATTGCGCCGGCTGTTGGGCTTCGAGTCGGGCTATGATCTCGATGGGTTCTTAAAGCAGCACGAGGTGTGGCTCGAGTACGGGTGGGAGGAGCTGGAAAAGATCGGGAGACGCATCGGCGCCTTGGCCTCTGAGCCGTGGCGGGCGAGGTTGTCTCAAATACTTCACCGCTGCGCTACCAGTTCTGGACCAGGCGGCTAAGCGCGGTTTGATTGACCTCGCACCCGCGATTGCCAAGCTGCGTCAGACGAATTTCCGAGCCAGTCCGGCTTTGCTTGACGGGCTTCTTGCCGCCCACCGAGGGAAGAGGAGGTAGAAAGCTCACAGGACGCGGCGGCGGCGGCGTTGGGTTTCAATAACACGCTGCCACTACCTGAGAGGCAGCCTGGGAGGCAATATCACTTAGTTTGCGCCGTACGCATAAGCTGTTGGTTCCGCATGCCTCGATACGAGTGTCGAGACGGCAGACAAGAGTGCCTGCGCCACGACGAAGGCCCAAATGTGTCGGCACCTGACCGGCGGAGAAACATTTCTC
>DASQJB010000303.1:0-3600 GCA_035631295.1 Bryobacteraceae bacterium
GCTCGGTAAAGTTTCGTTTTCGATTTCGTGCGCGCCCGGTTCGCAAGTGTCGTTCGAGCGCGGCGTGGCGCTGCTGCATTCTTTCGGGTACGAGGAGGCGGAGCAGCAGTTCACCGACGTCACGAAGAAAGACCCGGGCTGCGCGATGGCACACTGGGGCGTGGCGATGAGCTTGTTCCACGAGATCTGGGAGCGGCCGGAAGACGCAACCCTGAAACGGGGCCATGAGGAACTCGAAAAGGCGCAAGCGGTTGGGGCGAAGACGGACCGGGAGCAGGCGTACATCGGGGCTCTGGCCGTCTTTTACAGCGATACGTCCAAGCAGAATTACCTGCGGCAGGCGACGGCGTATTCGGATGCGATGTCGAAGGTTTACCAGCGCTATCCGGACGATCTCGAGGCAGGAGCATTCTACGCGCTATCGCTGATGGCGTCTGCCAGCCCGCACGATGTGTCGAACAGCGCCGAGAAGAAGGCGGTAGCGGTTCTGAATCCGCTGTTTCAGAAACAGCCGGATCATCCCGGACTGGCGCACTATATCATTCACGCCTGCGATTCTCCGGGTATGGCGGCGATGGGGCTGGATGCGGCCCGTCGATATGCTGCGATCGCACCGTCGTCGGCGCACGCGGTGCATATGCCGTCGCACATCTTCGCCCGCCTGGGGCTGTGGAATGAAGACATCCAGGCGAATTTGAAGTCGGTAGCGCTGACCAAAAAGTCGGGCGCGATGTACATGCGCGGACACGAACTGCACGCCATGCATTTCCTGTTATACGCGTATCTGCAGACCGGACAGGACGACGCGGCCAAGCAAATCCTGGAGCAATCGAAGCAGATTCTCGCGTCGGCGACGACCATGGATGACACGGGAATGCTGGAATACATGGGTTTTGCCACGGCACACTTCCCGGCGCTGTATGACCTGGAGATGCGTCATTGGGCGGATGCGGCGGCGCTGGAGCCGGCGGCCAGCGCACCTCCCCATTTACAGATGATCACCTATTGGGCGCGCACAATCGCCACGGCGCACTTGGGTGATGTCGCGGCGGCCCGGCGCAACGCGCAAAAATTCGACGAGGCGGAAGAGATGACTCGCAAATCGAAGTACGCATATGTGCTCGAGGGGCAGCGGTCGACCTATGCGCGCGGCGAGGTGCACGCGTGGCTGGCCTTCGTGGAAAAGAGGAACGACGAAGCAATCCGGCAGATTCGGGAAGTCTCCAATACACAGGATCAAGCGGGGAAAGCGGAGGTCGACGTTCCGGCGCGCGAAATGCTAGCCGAAATGTTACTGGAAGCGAAGCAACCGGAGGCTGCATTGTCGGAATACGAGAAGTCGATGAAGACCGATCCGAACCGGTTCAACGGCCTGGCGGGAGCCGGCCGCGCGGCCGAGGCGGCACATCAGGCGGCGAAGGCAAATTCGTATTACGGGCGGTTGCTGAAAAATTGCGACGACGGAAAACATTCGGAGCGTCCCGAACTGCGCAGCGCGAAAACCGAAGTGGCGAGGAGCGGGGAATAGGACAGGCACGGGAGGCTTATTGCGGCCTTGGGCGTCAACCCCGGGCGAGCCGGCCGGGGTTCCACCTTGATTAGCGCTTCGCGGCGACGGCGTTGTCGCTGGCGGAGGGGTCGGAGGTCGCCAGGGCTTCTTCGATGCTGGGGACTCTCCATCCAACCAGCTTTTTTTTCAGGCTCGCGGCTTCATCGGACTGGCGAGTCTTCGAGTAAGCAATGATGAGAAGTTTCATCGACATCGGATTCGCCAGATCTTCTTCCAACTCAGGGATGGCGTCGGCATATCGCTTGCGGCCAACGAGCAGAGATCCAAACGCGCCGTGATAGATCCGCTGCGTATTGACGCTCGAGCCTGATGACGCCATCCGCTGAAGTTCGCCGACAAGCGTTTGCGCGGTCTTGATGTCTCTGGAAGCCAGCGATCGCTCGACGCGCACGCGGAGAACGTGGGCTTTCTCTTCGTCCATATCGAGCTGAGCAATCTTCCCGGCGGCTGCGGCGAGCAGGGCGTCGGCCTGATCGAGGTTCTTCAGCGCAGCGGCGGGATCGGGCTCGTACATGGCCACGACGCGATAGGCGCGGGCTTCCCAAATCCACTGCTCCATGGCGTGGGCCTTCGTGGCGGCCTGCAGATAAGAGGCGTTGGCGTCGGCATACCTCTTTTCGCGGACGTAGGTCAGGGCAAACTTCTGCAGGTATTCCGCCTTCGTCCCGTTGTTCGGTGCCTCGTGAATGGCCTTCTCATATTCCTTACGGGCTTGCTCTTCATCGCCCATCAAGGAATAGGTTTCGCCTAACTCCTTCTGCGAAATGTAAAAAGTCGGATCCATCTTCAGCGCTGTGCGGTATTGCTCGAGAGCTTCCGGATATCGTCCCGCGAAGCGGAGCATCTCACCGTAGGAATCGCGGGGATTCGGTTCGTTGGGGAGAAAGTCGATGTATTTTGCCGTGTACTCCAGCGCCTTATCGAAGTCGCCGAGACGCGAATAGAGGTAGCCCAACTGGTTGTAACAGGTGGCGTAGCTGGGATCGTCGGCCAAAGCGCGCAAGGTGACATTCCTTGAAATTTCGTACTCGTCTTGACGGTACAGCCAATAGCCGACCAGGAAGTTCAAACGTTTGTCGTGCGGAAACATTGCGAGCATGTCGTTCATGGCCACGATGCCGTCGACGTAGTGGTTCTCGCGCACGCCAACCATCCAGCGGATCAACAATTGCTCACCCGGAGAGACCTGATGGATGAGGGCTTTCGCCTGGGCGCGATCGTGGGCTTCTTCGGCGGGATCCGGGGTCGCAAAGCAGAGCCAAACGTAAGCTTGGGCGAAGTTCGGGTCGAGCTTAATGGCCTCGTTCCAATCGCGCAAGGCAAAATTCCAGCGGTGGTTCTCGAAGTGGACCATCCCGGTCTCGAAGTAGCGGGCGGCAGCGCGTGAGCTGGTTGTAACCGGCAGCTTCTGTGCGGCTGGTTCGTTCGCCCGAGCCGAGACCACCGACGCAGCGACGGCCAGGCAAAGCGCCAGCAGGGACGGCGCTAAATTACGCTGGAAATTCATTTCGTTCTTCCGTTCAGTTGCCATGGAGCAGGTAGCCGGCCTCCATGGGAAGTTTGTCATCCACCTTCAAAACCTTGACATGACTGTTAATGGAGTAAACGTTGACGATGCCGATGGCTCCGGGAGTGCTCTCGACCATGGTCAGAACGATGTCATCGGAGCTCACGATCTGGATGTCAGCCCGGTGAGCGTCAGCCAGGCTCTTGATTTCGGCAGGCGACAGCTTGTACGCGCGCTGCAAGAGAATCTTGGTGTCGGGGGAACCAGGATCGATCAAGATGACTTTGACTTTCTTGCCATCGGGCCAAGTTTGCGTTGCCGCCTTAAGCAACTTCTCAAGCTCGGCTACGGTCACCGTCGAAGCGGGATTGCCCTGGTTGACCACGATGGCCAAATCGCGAGCCGCACACAGCGGAGCTGCGAAGAGGACGAACGCGAAAAACAATGCACGGAGGCGATGCATGGCTTACCAGATCCAGCAATTAGACCGTGTACGAGGCTTGGGGGGAACGTAACCACGGTA